>NZ_AKNV01000003.1 GCF_000274605.1 Helicobacter pylori NQ4053 | reverse complement strand
GCGTCTGTGAACAAATTAGCCGCTCGTTTTTAAAATCGTGTCTGTGGGTAAATAATTATAAGTTGCGTAAGTGTTTTTTGTGGTGGTGTGTCTTTTTTCTTGCGTTTGCGTGCCTTCTAATAGCCCAGTTTCAAACCCGGCTTCTATGAAAAAGCCATTTTTCTCGTTCGCTTCTAAAGCACTGAATAATAAAAGTGGGATGAATAGTTTTCTCATGGTTATCTCTTTTTAGTTTATAGTGCATTTATTATACAATTTAAGGGGATGGTTTATTTATTTTTTGAAAATTAAAGTTTTTACAAGGGATTAGTGTTTCATATTAAAACAAAATTTTAACAACAAGCGTTTGTTTTGGGGCCAATTTAGCATTAATTAGGCTGTGTTAATCAAAGTTTGATAGGGAAAAATTAACCTCTCATTAATTTTCTAAAAAGCGCCTTATTTAGCGCACTTCTTTATATCAATATTCCAGTCAGCACCGGATTTGATTTGATGTTTTTGCACGAAATTATCCATATTCAACGCCACGGAAACATTCAATAAGCTGTTTAAATAAACCAACGGCTGGCCTTCTAAAACATCGCCAAAGCTCGCAACATACGGCATTTTCCCTTCGTATTTTTTCTTGGAACCTTTAGAAATCGTTACACACAATATATCGTTGCGTTTGATTTTTGCTTGATTGAGCAGTTTATCGCTGATATTGCTCCAAACATTGCCGTATTGGATATCCAAAATCGGGATATTACCCTTCACCTCCCCTTTTGTGGCTTTCGCTTTTTGGTAAGGAATTTCAACGACTTTTGGGGGAAGCTCTGGCCCAACTTGCTCGAATGTGATCGCTCCAGAAGCCAAGCGCGCCCCAGTGTAAGCATACACATCACGACCATGGAAAGTATAGGATTTTTCAGAACCTTTCAAGCGGTTAGCTTTTTCATCAATTTCACGCACGCTATCAATCCCCAAAGTTTGCACCACCAAAGTCAGCGTGCCGTTATCCGGCGAGACGAAATACTGGCCGTTTTTAGTTTTTAGCACCACCGATTTACGATTAGTGCCTACGCCCGGATCCACTACGCTCACAAATACCGAGCCTTTTGGCCAATAACTAGCGGTCTGATACAAGCGGTAAGCACCCTCCCAGATGTTATATGGGGGGATTTCGTGCGTTAAATCAAAGATTTTGAGATTAGAATCAACGCTGAAAGCGACACCTTTCATCGCCGAGACAGCCCCATCTTTTAGGCTAAAATCCGTTTGTAAAATCAAAGCGTTATCTGCATAAACAGACGATAACCCTATACACGCTGATAAAAACAACGCTGAAATCGTTTTTTTCATCTGTATTATTTCCTGAATAATAAAAGTGGGATGAATGGTTTTCTCATGGTTATCCTTTATTGGCTTAAAGTGTTTTTATTATACAATTTAAGGGGGTTGTTTGTTTGTTTTTCACAATTTAAAGTTTTTATAAGGGATTAAAATTTCGTATTGAAACAAAATTTTAACGCTAATTAGACTCTCTTAAGATAGGGGGTTTTATTTAAAACGCAATATCGCCAATATTTTCACTATTTTCTATATAGTATTTAAAACGCTCTTTTTCTAATTCGTTTTTTAGGATTTGTTGTTCTTCTAAAAGCAGGCGTTTTTGATCTTCTAGGGTGTTGATTTTACGGCTAATATAATAGATATTATTGCTTAAATAGATTTTAGGTGCTAACAGAGCTAAAAATGCGCCCCCAAAAACCAATACCCCTATTAAATTCATTAAAGAAAGGCCATGCGGATTTTCATTTGCAGTTCCAGCAAACAATTCTTTCTTTTCGTCCTCTTCTATGCGCACAAAGCGTTCTTTTTCATTTGAAGAATGGTTTTTTATGCTCATGGCTTACTCATTGACTTGTTCATGGTTTGAATTTAAAAACCCTCATTTTAGCGCTTCGTGAACGCCTGTTGTTTTTAATTTCTTTTGGGCTTGGAGTGATGGGCTTTTTGGTTAAAATTGCGCCTAAAGCGTGATTGTTAGAGCAAGTGCATTTGAAGCTTGAAGGATCGCAAATGCAATTTTTAGCGTAATCTTTAAAAGCGTTTTTCACTAACGCGTCTTCTAAAGAATGGAAAGAAATCACGCACAAAATCGCTCCCTTAAGGTTTCTAGCGCATTGTAAAAATTCTTTTAACTCTTCTAATTCGCTATTGACTTCTATGCGAACGGCTTGAAACACCAAAGTCGCTGGATGGATTTTTTTATTTTTAGAAAGGGAGCTTAAAAAATCGCTCAAATCCTTAGCGTCTTTAAAGGGTTTTTTAGTGCGCCTTTCTGCAATTTTGTGGGCGATTTTTTTGTATTCTTTGATTTCGCCATAGTCTCTAAAGATTTTTTCTAACGCCACTACAGAATAAGAGTTGATGACTTTTTGAGCGTTCAAATCGCTCTCTAAATCCATGCGCATATCTAAAGTGTGCGAGTGGAAATTAAACCCTCTGTTATCATCATCAAGTTGCAAAGAGCTCACCCCTAAATCCACTAAAACCCCTTTAATCTCCTTGTTATGCGTTTCTAGGGCTTCTTTAAAGCGTTTGGCAAACCCTCCACTTAAGAGATTATAACGCCCTTCAAATTCTTTCAATCGTTCTTTAGCGATTTCTTGAGCGAACTTATCTTTATCAATGCCAATGAGTTTCAGGTGCGGTTTTTGGGATAGAAGGGCTTTAGAATGCCCCCCTAACCCTAAAGTGCAATCAATCAAAATCCCTTCTTCTAAAGGTGCGAACGCCTGCAAGACTTCTTGCAACAAAACGCTTTGGTGCAGATTTTCTATTTTTTGCAAACAACCCCCTTAAAACCCTTAGATGAATTTTCCAAATGCCTACTCAATGGTATTGGTTTTGTTGGTTACGCTCAAAAGTTTCTTTTAATTGATCTTAGCTTTTTAAGGTGTGAAAATTCAAACTAAAATCCCTTTTATAAAGACTAAAAAGGGCTTAAAGAACCCTTTTATTTAAAAAGTGTAGTTATACCCCAAATAAAGCGAATAATCCCGTTTCAAATGGTAATAAAGGTTAGTAGCGTTAGGACCCGCGCTCAAAAATTTATTGATGAGTAGCGGCACTCTCACGCCAAATTCCACGCCATTATGCTTGTAGATATTGGCTCTCACCCCAAAATTCAACCACACTTGAAAAGCGACAGTTGAAGTGTTGGTGCTATAAGGAGCGTTAGGGTTACAATAAGTAGGGGTACAAACATCAGGACCTTTGGCTTCAATGATTTGTTCTTTCCAATAGTTTGCTGCGGAGCTTTTCCAAGTGTTACCGCCGATAGCGACCCCACCAAAAATACCAAAAGAAGCGTTGTCTTTATCAATAATATCAGCTAACAAATCGCTCCCCACACCCCAAGAGACCATATCCAACTGGATTTTATTAGGTGCATAAACTTGTTTACCTAAATCGGCATGCCCGTAATCAAAAAGCCCATACACTCTAAAACCAAACCACTTGCTTGTCATATCTAGCGACTTGAATTGGAAGAATTTCTTATAACCCACATTCAACCCAAAACCATTCAAAGCCCCATTAGCGTATTTGGAGTGCCAATTGATATTGGTGCCTCCTGGATTATGCTTATTAGCGGTAAGACCTGGGGGGCAACCTACAACACTCCCTGTGCAATCCCCTGTGTTATAAATATTGCTATTCAAACGGGCTTGTCCAAGCTGGTAATTAGCCCCCACATAAACACCATCACCTTCGGCTAACAACGAAGAGCTCAAAACTGCGGATAGAAGCCCTAAAGCTACAAACTTTTTCATAAATTCCATTCCTTTACATTCCTATCTTTAAAATTGTCTCGTAAAATAATAGCATGTTTATCCTTAATCAAGCAAATATTTTTAACTCTTATGAATAAGAAATGATAATAAAACCATTCTTTTTTGAAGTATAATAGCTCCTTTTAATCCATTTTCTTATTTTAAGGAAACTCTTGCAACATAAAACCATTATGGATAAGATCATTATTCAAGGGGCTAGGGAAAATAATCTCAAAAATATTTTTTTAGAAATCCCTAAAAACCAGTTTGTTGTTTTTACCGGATTGAGCGGTTCGGGTAAATCCACTTTGGCGTTTGACACTTTATACGCTGAAGGCCAAAGGCGCTATTTAGAGAGTTTGTCCAGCTATGCGAGGCAATTTTTAGACAAAGTGGGTAAGCCTAATGTGGATAAGATTGAAGGCCTAACCCCAGCGATCGCTATTGATCAAAAGACCACCTCTAAAAACCCTAGATCCACTGTGGGGACGATCACTGAGATTTATGATTATTTAAGGTTGCTGTTTGCAAGGGTTGGGGAGCAATTTTGCCCCACATGTTTAGAACCCATTAGTTCTATGAACGCGAGCGATATTATTTCTCAAATCTGTCATTTAGAAGAAAATTCTAAAATCATTATTCTCGCCCCCATTATTAAAGATAAAAAAGGTTCGTTTAACGATAAATTAGAAAGCTTGCGTTTGAAGGGGTATGTGAGGGCTTTTGTTGATGGGGTGATGGTGCGTTTAGATGAAGAAATCCATTTGCACAAAACCAAAAAACACACCATTGAAGCGGTGGTGGATAGGGTGGTTATCAATAGCGAAAATTCTTCACGGATCGCTAGCGCAGTAGAAAAAGCCCTTAAAGAAAGCTATGGGGAATTAGAAGTGGAAATCTTGCAAGACAACGCGCCAAGCATCAGAAAGCATTACAGCGAGCATAAGGCATGTTTTAAATGTAAGATGAGTTTTGAAGAATTAGAGCCTTTGAGTTTTTCCTTCAATTCGCCTAAAGGGGCGTGCGAAAGTTGTTTGGGTTTGGGGACAAAATTTAGCCTAGATATTAGTAAGATTTTAGATCCTAATACGCCTTTAAATCAAGGAGCGATTAAAGTGATTTTTGGGTATAACCGCAGTTATTACGCTCAAATGTTTGAAGGCTTTTGTGAATATAATAGCATTGACACCGCGCTTTGCTTTAACGAATTGAATAAAGAGCAACAGGACGCTCTTTTGTATGGGAATGGCACTGAAATCAGCTTTCATTTTAAAAACAGCCCTTTAAAACGCCCTTGGAAAGGCATTATCCAAATCGCTTATGACATGTTTAAAGAGCAAAAGGATTTGAGCGATTACATGAGCGAAAAAACTTGTTCTTCATGCAAGGGGCATCGTTTGAAAGCTTCCAGTTTGAGCGTTCAAGTCGCCGGCTTGAAAATGGCGGATTTTTTAACTAAACCCATTGAAGAAGTTTATCATTTTTTTAATGATCCCACGCATTTTAGCTATCTTAACGAGCAAGAAAAAAAGATCGCTGAACCGATTTTAAAAGAGATTTTAGAAAGGGTGTTTTTTTTATACGATGTGGGGCTAGGGTATTTGACTTTAGGGAGGGATGCGCGAACGATTAGTGGAGGGGAAAGCCAAAGGATACGAATCGCCAGTCAAATCGGGAGCGGTTTGACAGGGGTTTTGTATGTTTTAGACGAGCCTAGCATTGGCTTGCATGAAAAAGACACGCTCAAACTCATCAACACCCTTAGGAATTTACAAAAAAAGGGGAACACGCTCATTGTCGTAGAGCATGATAAAGAGACGATTAAGCATGCGGATTTTGTTGTGGATATTGGGCCAAAGGCTGGAAGGCATGGGGGTGAAGTGGTTTTTAGCGGGAGCGTGAAAGAATTATTGCAAAATAACCATTCTACCGCCTTGTATCTCAACGGCACTAAAAAGATTGAGCGCCCCAAATTTGAACTCCCTAAAGAAAAGCATTTTTTAGAAATTAAAAATGTCAATATCAATAACATTAAGAATTTGAGCGTTCAAATCCCTTTAAAACAATTGGTGTGTATTACGGGGGTGAGCGGGAGCGGTAAAAGCTCGCTGATCTTACAAACCCTTTTACCCACCGCTCAAACCCTTTTAAACCATGCTAAAAAAACTCAAAGTTTGAATGGGGTGGAGATTGTAGGGTTGGAGCATTTGGATAAAGTGATTTATTTGGATCAAGCCCCCATAGGCAAAACCCCACGAAGCAACCCTGCCACTTACACGGGGGTGATGGATGAAATCAGGATTTTATTTGCCGAGCAGAAAGAAGCTAAAATTTTAGGCTATAGTGCGAGCCGTTTTAGCTTTAATGTTAAAGGAGGGCGGTGCGAGAAATGCCAAGGCGATGGGGACATTAAAATAGAAATGCACTTTTTGCCTGATGTGTTAGTCCAATGCGATAGCTGTAAGGGCGCTAAATACAACCCCCAGACTTTAGAGATCAAGGTTAAGGGTAAATCCATTGCCGATGTGTTGAACATGAGCGTGGAAGAGGCTTATGAATTTTTTGCTAAATTCCCTAAAATCGCCGTGAAGTTAAAAACGCTTATAGATGTGGGCTTGGGCTATATCACTTTAGGGCAAAACGCTACCACTTTAAGCGGGGGGGAGGCTCAAAGGATCAAATTGGCTAAAGAATTGAGTAAAAAAGACACAGGCAAAACCCTTTATATTTTAGATGAGCCCACCACCGGTTTGCATTTTGAAGACGTGAATCACCTTTTACAGGTTTTGCATTCTTTAGTGGCGTTAGGCAATTCCATGCTAGTGATTGAGCATAATTTAGACATTATCAAAAACGCTGACTACATTATAGACATGGGGCCTGATGGGGGGGATAAGGGTGGGAGAGTCATTGCGAGCGGCACGCCTTTAGAAGTGGCACAAAATTGCGAAAAAACCCAAAGCTACACGGGAAAATTTTTAGCTTTGGAATTGAAATAGTTTGCATTTGTTTGTAGAAACGATGTAGGGCTGAATAAAATAACAGACAGCTAAATATTAGAGAGCAGAGGTGCTATTTGCGTCATGGTTTCAAAATTATAAGGCTAGCGGCAACAATAACCATTGATTATATAAAAGTTAGCAAAGAAGCCATGCCTTTAAAATCTATCGCATGAGAGTTTGAGAAAAAAATAAGGGAGTTAGAGACCATTGGAACACTCCCTAACCATTACAGAGATGGCATCAACTATAGCGTTTCAAACCTTTATAAAATAGCGAGAGTGAGCCACCGAGTCTCCTTATGGCTCAATTACAAGGGGTAGGGTTGGAATCCCTAAACTCACCGAACCTAATCCTACACAAAAATTATCAATAAAAGGAGAGACACGAAATTAAGAAAAATGGGGGCGAAAGCTAAATCATCATCAAGTGGTTAGCAATTATAGATTATTATAGAGAGAAGCATGCAATTTTTTCTACTCCGCAAGCCATTACAAAAGAAAAGGCATTTAATTCTTTAAACTCTCTTTCACGCTAATCCTACTATAAAATGAGTTTAAAACACAATAACCGCACTAATAAAAAATGGGGTTTTAGTTACTTTATTATAAAAACTTATTTTTTAAGGAGAGGGTGTTTTGAATAATTATCCCCCTTAAAACCCCCTAACTCCCTACCTTTCTAAAAACAAATCTTTCTCTTGGATTTCTGTTTCTTCGCTTAAAATCGCTGCTCTTTCCACGACGCCTAAAAGCTCTCGCACGTTCCCATGCCAAGAGTATTCTAAAAGGCGTTTTGCGGCGTTTTTTGAAAAAGATTTTGACCCCAAATGATACGCATCGCACACTTCTTTAAGTTTAATTTCAGCAATGGGCAAGATCTCTTCTACCCTCTCTCTCAAAGGCGCGATAGTTATAGGCACGATTTGCAAGCGGAAAAACAAATCTTCTCTAAATTCTTTTGAAGCGATTTTTTCTTTCATGTTAGCGTTGGTAGCGGAAATGAAACGAACATCAATTTTAACGCTTTTATTATCCCCAAGGCGCGTGATTTCTTTTTCTTGAACCACTCTTAAAAGTTTGCTTTGCAGTTGAAGGGGCATTTCAGCGATTTCATCTAAAAAGATCGTGCCTTTATTAGCGCTCTCAAAAAGCCCCATTTTAGGCGCTGTGGCGTCCGTGAACGCCCCTTTTTGATACCCAAAAAGCTCGCTTTCTAATAGATGCTCTGGGATTGCAGACATGTTGATCGCTATAAAAGGGTGTTTGGATCGCTGGGAATGCTGGTGGATAAAATGAGCAAAAACCTCCTTACCCACCCCGCTTTCGCCTAATAGCATGACATTAGCGTCCGTGCTTGCGACTTTTAAGGCTTGTCGTTTGCTCTCTTCTAAAGCTTTTGAAGTGGCTAAAAAGCTGTGTTTGTGTGGTTTTTTTAAAGGTTTTTCTAAAGGGTGTTTTTTTTGAAATTCTAAAACTTTTTTAGTGCGATAGATGGACTCTAAAAGCAATTCTGGTTTAAAAGGTTTTTGGAAAAAGTCTTTCACGCCTAAACGAATGGAATCAATGGCTTTATTCAAGGTCGCATTACCGGTAATCACAATGGATTCATACTTGCCCTCTAAAAGGCGTAAAAATTCCAAGCCGTCCATATGGGGCATGTTAATATCCGTGATGACCAAATCAAAGCTTTCATCTAACTTGGCTAAAGCGTCTTTAGGGTTTTTAAAGCTCACAATCTCTAAATCGTCCTGAAGCTCAAAAAAAAGCTCCAGGCTTTTACGCATGTTAATATCATCTTCTACAATGGCGATTTTCATTCTTCTTCCTTTCTAAAAATATCTAAAAACAGCGCATCTCCCACTAAACTTGCCCTAACGCTTAAGGCTTTGAGGTTAAGAATGCTTGTGGTAGTGGTGCCGTTTTTATAGCTGTGATCATAATGCGTGATAGCGACTTGGCTTTTTAAAATGCAGTCTATGACTCGCTCTTTTTCTTTTTTTAACGCTATTTCTAAAAGGAAGCGTTCTAGTTTGGTTTGGAGCAAGGGGTTTTTCAAATCGGGCAAGTTGCGAGTGATGATGGAGCAATGATAGTCTAAGACATAGGGGGCTGTTTTGATGCGGCTAACGATAGGTTTAGAAACAGAATACTCTTCGCCCATCACTCTAGAATCAACGATTTTCAAGCGGTACGAAATTAAAAATTCTTGATTTTCTAGGGGGCTAAGGGCATGCAAAGAAACCCCTAAAAAATAAAATAAAAAATAAAAAAATAAAAAGAAACGCATCACTCAAATAAATTTTGCACCGAAGAGGTTTCTAAATTTTCTGGCTCTTCTTCTTTAGGGCAAGAATTGACATACATGACTTTATCGGCGGTGTTTATGAGTTTTACCCCACTGGCATTTCTTCCGGTTTCTCTAATATCTTTAATAGAAACTCTAATCATTTTCGCGCTTGCAGTAAGGATCATCAAATCCAAGTTTTCATCATCCACGCTGATAACGCCCACTAGATTGCCGGTTTTTTGAGTGATCTTCATGCCAATGACCCCCTTACCTCCACGAGATTGCTCTCTATACGCTTCAGCTAGAGTTTGCTTACCAAGCCCGTTCTCGCTCACGCTCAAAAGCTTGTTGCCATCATCGCTAATGACGACCGCGCCGACAACAAAATCATTTTCATTCAGCTTGATCCCTATAACCCCACGAGTAGTTCTTCCTATTTCGCGCACGTCTTCTAAAGGGAATTTAATGAACATGCCCAAATAAGATGCGATGAGCAAATGCTTAGCGTTTTTATCCACAATCTTTGCACCGACTAATTCATCGCCTTCATCTAAAACAATCGCTCTGATACCGCTATAACTCCTATTACCGCCAAATTCGCTCAAATTGGTGCGCTTCACCACGCCATTTTTCGTGAAGAAAGCTAAAGAGCGTTCATCGCTAAAATCTTTAGTGCTTAGGGTTGCCATGATCTTTTCATTAGGAGCGAGTGAGATTAAATTCACAATAGCTTTACCCATAGCGATCCGGCTCGCTTCTGGGATTTTATAGACTTTCAAATGATACAATTGCCCCTTATTGGTGATAAAGAGCAAAATATCATGCGTGTTAGCCACAAAAAAGTTTTCAATGAAATCGTCTTCATAAGTGCTGCCTGAAAGCTTGCCTTTACCGCCACGATTTTGTTTTTCATAAGCTTTTAAGTCCACTCTTTTCACATATCCTTTATGGCTCATGCTCACCACCATAGGCTCATTAGCGATCAAATCTTCTATATCAATATTTTCATACGATTCTTGAATTTCAGTACGCCTTGGAGAAGAAAACTGCTCTTTGACTTCTAAAAGTTCTGTTTTGACGACCTCATTCAAGCGATCTTCGCTCTTTAAAATCCCATTGAGATCATCAATAAGCTCTAGCAGGTTTTGGTATTCTTCTTTGATTTTATCCCTTTCAAGGCCTGTCAAGCGTTGCAAACGCATTTCTAAAATGGCTTTGCTTTGGATTTCGCTCAAAGTAAAACGCTCTATTAAGGCGTTTTTAGCCGTTTCTGGGCTTGGACTTGTTTTAATGAGTTGCACGATTTCATCAATATTGTCCAAGGCGATCAAATAGCCCTCTAAAATATGCGCTCTGGCTTTAGCTTTTTCTAATTCAAAAATCGTGCGTCTTATAATAATGGTCTTTCTGTGGTTTAAGAAAAGGTGCAACAACTCTAAAAGCGTGAAAATCTTAGGCTCTTTATTGTAAATAGCGAGTAAAATGATGCTAAAAGTGGTTTCCATGGTGGTGAGTTTGTAAAGGTGGTTTAAGACAATTTCACTCATCGCGTCTCTTTTTAATTCAATCACCACTCTAATGCCCTCTCTATCGCTCTCATCGCGCACTTCGCTAATGCCTTCAATTTGTTTTTCTCGCGCTAAATCGCTGATTTGTTCCACCAATTTGGCTTTATTGGTTTGAAAAGGCATTTCATCTAAAACGATGATTTCTTTATTTTTTGTCTTTTCCACATGCACTTTGGCCCGCACTTTCACGCGCCCTCGCCCCGTTTTATAGGCTTCAACAATGCCCGCCTTGCCATAAATGATCCCACCAGTAGGAAAGTCAGGCCCTTTGACAAATTCCAAAATTTCATCTAATTCAGCGTTAGGGTTTTCTAAGACATGCGCTAAAGCGTCTATGATTTCATCAATTCTGTGGGGGGGGATAGAAGTCGCCATGCCTACAGCGATCCCATTAGCCCCATTGACTAAAAGGTTAGGCAGACGGCTTGGTAGAATATCTGGCTCTTTTAAGGTGTCATCATAATTAGGCACAAAATCAATGGTGTCTTTATCAATATCCCTTAAAATTTCTTCACTCGCCTTGGTCATTCTGGCTTCAGTGTAACGCATCGCTGCAGCGTTATCGCCATCAATAGAGCCAAAGTTGCCCTGCCCATCCACTAATTCCAAACGCATAGAAAAATCTTGCGCCATTCTCACTAGCGCATCATAAACCGCGTTATCGCCATGGGGGTGGTATTTACCAATCACATCACCCACGATCCTAGCGCTTTTTTTGTAAGCGACTTTGGAAGTAAGGCCTAATTCATGCATCGCATACAAAATACGCCTATGCACTGGCTTTAAGCCATCTCTAGCGTCCGGTAAAGCGCGCCCTATGATCACGCTCATTGAATAAGCTAAATAGCTCTCTTCAATAGAAGAATCAATCCCCACTTCTACAATATTTTTTGTTTCATTGACTAAACGATCTTGCATGTATCTCCCTAAAATTTAATTAAAATAAAGCGTTATAAGATAACGCCCCCAAATCAAAGCCCAAAAAATAAGCCCTATCAGTTGGGCTGAACTGGCCATGTCTTTAGCTTTTTTGGCTAAAGGGTGGAACTCGGTGCCAGTAAAATCCACAGCCTTTTCAATAGAGCTATTGATGAGTTCAACCACCACCGATAAAAAACAAGGCAAGATTAATAGCCCCCATTCTAAAAAATCTTTAGCTAGATAGCTCGCTAGAACGATACAAAAAAGAGCCAAGATAATAATTTGCCTAAACGCGCTCTCTTCAGCCCATGCGCATTTAAGCCCGTCTTTAGAATAAAAAAGGGCTTTAAAAAGGCGTTTAAACCCTTTAGCTTTGGGGGGGACTTTGAAATCACTCATGACTTATTTTGTAAGATTGAAAGAAATTCACGCTAAGGCTTTCTAACAGGGCGTTAAAAGTCAGCTTGGCGTTGTCTTTAGCTTGGGCGTTAAGAGTGATCTGGGATCGTTTGTCTTTAGCCATAGAAACAAAGGCTTGCAACAACCCTTTAAAATTCTGTTGGAGCTCTGTATTGTCTTTAAAACGGGATTGGAACAAGGTCATAAAATAGTTTTCTAAAGAAGCTAACGCGCTTTCATAAGAGACGCTAGGGGTTTGAGATCGCAAACTAAAATAAGGGGAAAAAAAGCCCAAACTCTCTTTATGTTGGTGATAAAAGGCTTCTAAAACATTTTTAAGATGGTGCGCTTGGATAGAAACGCCCAACTTTGGCACTAAAAAACGCAGTTTGTCTTGCAACTCTTCTATGGCTTTGGCGTCTTTAGAACTTAAGGTTTTAAAAATATTTTTAAGGGATAAATTTTCTTGCGCCTCCATTAAACCCTCTTGAAAAAAAGTGTAAGCAAGGATATTTTCTGCATTAGTCAAATCGCATTTTAAGTTGTCGTTTAAGGTTTTTTCATCTAAAGCGTTGAATTTTAAAGAGCAATTCAAGCGTGTGGGTTTAATTTTTTCCAATAAGGCATTCAAGTCTTTCAGGGGGATTTGATGGGTTTTTTGCTGAATATCTTGTTCTAAAATAGGGGATTTGATTTGAGAGCTGATAGAAAGGGTAAGAGAGCTTTTGTCTAAAGAATGGAGCTTGATATTTAAATTTTTAAAATCCACAATAGGGGAGTTTTGAGAATCCAAAAAACTCAGCTCTTTAGAAGTGCATGCAATTTTAAAAAACCCTTCGCATTCAAAAGGAGTGCCTGCAATCCCCATGCCTTTAATATGGGGGCGTTGATCCAAATAAGCGTTAAGATAAGCGCTTAAAGATTTTTTAACCGACATGCTAGTAAAGAAGATAAACACCCCTAAAAGCACGCAAATTAAAGCCCCGATAACCACCATCCAAGACATGAATTTTTTAGTCAAAAAAAACCCTTTATTTTATTGAAAGCATAGTGATAGAACTCATAAAATGCGTTTTTTTATTTTTAGAGATATTGACAATATCTTGCAGTAATTTTCCACAATTTTCTTCTTCCCGAGTGTGGTTTCGCTGGTGTACAAGGACAGAAAATATCGTGTTTGTTAGGGCAAAAAAGTCGTTAGCAATGCCTTGTGTTACTTTCATAGCTTTTCCTTGTTAGGTGGAATTAAAATTATACCTAGTATTAAATCAAAAAAAAAGAAAAAGAGCTTAAAATTTTGAAAAAGTCCTAATTTGTGGCTGAATTTGTTGGGATTGAAAGAATTTGCTTGAGTTGAATTAACCCAAGCTTTTAGTGCCAAGAGGCATAAAGCCTCTTTCATAAAAAGGATTGAGCGGTTTTAGCGTCTTTCTGGGGGCTGTATGCCTAGCCAATCTTTATAAAACACCTCTATATCAGGCTCAAAATCATGGATCACAGGATACCAAGGAGTTGGGGCTTCAACATCTAAAAGGATGCCGCAATCCGGGCAAATATACTCCCGATACACTTGCCAGTGAGTATCACTGGCTAAGAGTTTAGGATACACCTCTTCCATTTTTTCTGCTGTATCGCGCACATAGATGTTTGCATGCAATTTCCAATTCTCCTCTGGAGCGCAAAACGCATGACCGCATGAACACTTAATGACCCACTTCTTTTGAGGATCTTGCACCACAAACAAATGCGGCCCCAAAGGTAAGACGATTTTATCATCAAAATCCACCTTATCTTGCAACACCTTCAAATACATTTGGAATCTCTCATGATCTTTAGGCATGCTCAGCATCTTTAAGACAGTGTTCCAATCCAAGTTCCCCTCTACCAAATTTTTAATTTGTTCTTGTGTGTATTTTGACATAACCATTCTCCTTCACAAAAATCTTATTTCTCATCAACCAACACAACCGTGTGCACATCGGGCAATTTGCTCAAATCCATCCTGTATTTAGATCCATAGGTGAATACGCCAAGCTCATCTTCTTCCACAGTCCAATTCTTTGGCAAGTTCCAGAATGCTTTAAAATCATTCAAGAACCTAGGCGAGAGATCAAAGCTAGTCGCATACATGTGCTTAACCTGTTTGGAAGCCTCTTTTTCAAGAATAGCGTTTCTCTCTTGCTCCATCCATTCTTTTACAGGGATGGATCTAGCCTTTCTGTTTTCAAGAATTTCTTTTCTTCTGGCTTTCGTTTTAGCTTCATCACCCACCCACACGCCGTCTTTATTCTGGCTCACAATCGCACCATAAACCTTGTAAGCGTATTCTGGCAATAGCTGTTTGCTGTTTAGATCTTCTAAAATCGCATTCAAATCCCTTTCAATAGGATCGCCAAATCCAGGACCGCCTTTGATGTAATTCAAATACAAGTCGTAATTATCAAAGCAGTTCTCAGTGGTGATGCATTGCTTATCCCTTTTGACTTGAGACGCATGAGAAATGTGTTTTTCATAACCTCGATCCGTTGGGTTGAAATCACCCCCTAAAGGCAAACTGGCGTTATTTTTAATCCTATTTTCTAAGTTGGTGTTATGCGCTTCAAACCTATAACCACTGGCCGCTGGATAACCACCCATCATGCCCCAATCGCTATTCATGTAGCCATTACCCATAAAGAACATGGTCCAATCATGCGCGCCCCACACCATTCTTAAGGTTTCAAACCCATTACCGCCCCGATATTTCCCATACCCACCGGTATTGGCCTTGACATTCCTACCCAAATAGAGGAGAGGTTCTGCCATTTCCCAGATTTCAATATCGCCCATATCACCCTCTGGATTCCAAATAGCTGCTGCGTGATTCAAGCCGTCTTTTATCGCGCAAGCTCCAGTCCCACAAGAGCTCGTCTCAAAGCTATTCACCGCATGGATTTCTCCATCCTGGTTGATACCGCCGCCTTGCAACCAGTTAGAAGTGTTAGCGTTTCCAGAATTGACTTCTTCTAAATACCCTCGGCTGTAATACGCTTGAGACAAGCCTCTCCACAAAGCGCTCCAGCCTGATACCAAGAAATGCCACGCATAAGCATGCCCGGTGCGCCTGTCATCTGGATTCATCCAAGTCCCTTTTTTGAGCCTGAATTGAGTCGCAAAATAAGCACCATCGTTGATGCGAGAAGTGGGTATTAAGGTTTGAGTCATCATCACCCAAATACCGCTAGTAAAAGACACTTGGTTACAATTGAAAGAGTGCCATCCCCACCTAGACGCACCATCAAAATCCAATTTCCATGTAGCGTCTTTATTGATAGTTATTTCCACAGGAGAGTGCATGATCGTGTCTAGCTTAGCAAATTCAGAGCACACGCCAATATCCTTATGCGCATAAGGCACATCCACAAAAGCGACCTTTCTATACTTGCCGGGTATGGTCATGGATTTGATCCTAGAGATAAGGCCTCTCCTCCCCTCTTCAATCACTTCATCAATAAATCGCATGTAAGAATCAATGCCATCTTCTTTAATGACTTCCATCACTAAATCCCTAATCATGTGGCACCCAGCAATCCTAGTCCTTTCATCCAAAATCCAATATTTAGGCGTTCTTACTGATCTTTGAGATTCATGCAACCAATCCTTAAAGCTCTCATCATTCGCCCCTGTTTTACGGCAAGTGATCATGTATCCATCCCCAAACCTTTGAACCTGTCCGGTACTCATCGATCCTGGAGTAACTGATCCCGTATCAATCACATGCGTAACACCGCCTACCCACCCAATCAATTTTTCATCGTGAAAGATAGGCACAAGAGTCATAATATCGCATGGGTGCACATTCCCAATCGCGCAGTCGTTATTGGTGAAAATATCCTTGTCATTGATACCAGGGTTATCTTCCCAATTATTCTCTACCATGTATTTAATAGCCGATCCCATAGTGCCTACATGGATAATGATGCCCGTAGAAGTCAGCACGCTATCGCCCACAGCGTTATAAAGCGTGAAGCACAATTCACCCTCTTGCTCAACAATAGGGCTTGCAGCAATCCTTTTAGCTGTTTCTCTGGCATGCACGATACCGCCTCTTAATTTAGAGAACATCTTCTCATAACCGATCGGATCTCTTTCTTTAAACTCTAGTTTTTTAAGGCCATTATAATGCCCTGTTTTTTCTGTCCTGGCTAGGATTTCATCTCTAGCTTGTTTTAAAGTTTTGCCGTTTTTCAATAAATTTGCCATTTTGAACTCCTTTATTTAATTTCTTTCAAGTGGAACAATCGGTGTTTGTCTAGTCTTGTCGCAAAGCCTTTGGGTATCACAAAGGTGGTTGAATCCGCTTCCACGATCGCAGGCCCTATGACTTCATTTCCAGGCAGTAACTTTTCCATGTGCCACACATCTGCATCCACCCATTGCTTATGCCGATAGAATTTTCTAACGCCTACTTTGGCCTCTTTTGGGGGCGTAGCGCCATGCTCTTTTTCAACCGGAATCACAGGTTTTTGCGTAGCCACAACACCACGCATGATCACGCCAGTCACGCTAAAGCCAAGCTCTGGCGAACACGCTGATTCAGAATAAACGCGAGCGTAGGTTTTTTCATATTCTTTGACAATCTCTTCCCAATCAGCCACGCTTGTAGCTTTTGATACAGGAGAAGTGATCTCTAAATCGTTCAATTGCCCCATATACTGCATCCTGTATCCAGGTCTTAGAATCACATCTTTTTCAGAGAATCCATTAATCTTAAACTCTTCAATCACTTTGAGAGTCAATTCATCCCATGCGTCTTGAATGATCTTGCATGCCTCTATTTTGGACTCGTCTGAAGAATACTGCGGAATAGCTATATCAACGCTCTTGTCGTATCTGTATTCAAAATCAGCGCAAGCGCAACCAAAAGCGCTAAATCCAGCCGCCCATGCAGGCACTACCACATCCTTAAACCCTAAGCCTTCTGTATAGCCATAAGTGTGCACAGGCCCCGCACCACCATACGAAAAGCACGCAAAGTCAGATGGGCTATACCCTTTAGCGCTAATATTGGATCGCAAGTATTCTTTAAGCTCCAAATCAAGCAATTCAATCACACCCGCAGCCGCATCTTCTACGCTAATGCCTAACGGATCAGCGATTTGCTCTTTAATGTGTTTTTTAGCCCTATCCACATCTAATTTGATTAGGCCTCCTAAGAAATTATCCGGATTCAAATAGCCCAAAACAATGTGGCAATCTGTCACCGAAACCGTGTCTAAACCGCTGTCTTTCCAACAAGTGCCAACTCTATACCCCGCGCTGTCAGGCCCTAGTTTGACAGATCGGCTGTGCGGATCAATGCGCACAAAACTCCCCGCACCTGCGCCAACGGAATCCATAGCCACAAGCGGTAAGGATAAGACAAGACGCGCCATATCAGGGTCAGAAGCGATGTTAAAATTGCTCTTAACGATAAGCGCCATGTCAAAGCTCGTGCCGCCAATATCGCTGCATGCAATATTGTCATAACCCAGCGTTTCGCCTAGCAATTTAGATCCAATCACGCCTCCAATAGGGCCGCTCACAATAGTCCTAGCGAGCTCTTTAGCTTTCCAGCTAATGGTGCCTCCATGCGTTGCCATCACCCTAAGATCGAATTTAGCGCCATGCTCTTTGAAGCGGTTACTGACTTTAGAGAGAGTTTGCCTGCTTGGCTCAGCCGCATAAGCTTCCAAGATAGTGGTGTTCATTCTGTGGCTTTCTTTTCTTTGAGGGTAGTAATCCACAGAAGCGAATACAGGAATATTTTTACCCAATTTTTCAATTTCTTTTAACGCTATATCTCTAACGATCCGCTCGCTTTCAGCGTTTTTATGAGATTGCAACAAGCAAATCACAATGGCTTTTGCACCCGCTTCTAAAAGCTCCTTAACAGCAACTTTAACCTCTTCTTGACGCACTGGGATAACCACTTGCCCCTTGACATCGGTTCTTTCTGTAACGCCTCTAATCCTTTTTAAAGGAATCAGTGGATCATCATACTTGTGCGTGTTGATATGCAGCCTTTCTTCTAGTGCATACCCCAAGTAGGATTGCAACGCTCTGCCCATAGAATGCATTTGCTCAAAACCCTTATTGCAAATCAGGCCCACTTCCATCCCACGCCTTTGGACGACCCGATTGAGCATCGCCGTGCCTGAATACACGCAAGTGACCAACTCTGGATAAACCTTACTCACATCCGATTGCCAGTGCGATAAAGCGTCTTGCGAGCTATTATAAATAGCTAGGCTCTCATCTTCTGGGTTGCTTTGGGCTTTACCGACTACGAAACTGCCATTTTCTTTCACAAAAAATGTGTCCGTCATGGTACCACCGGCATCAATACCCATCACCTGAACTCTTGCGTCTTTCATTTTTTAGACTCCTTGTATTAAAGTGTTGCTCGAGGCAACCTATTAGAAGTATAAGGCTGATTTTTAAATGGAAATCGTTTATTTCAAAGTTGTTTGTAATAAGGAAAAATTTGGTGTAATAAAGTGAAAATTAGTAACAAATTCATTCAAAACGCTACCGATATTCATCTTAAATTGCCCAAAAATATCATATAAATACCATATAGGAAGAAAAATATTAAACTGATATTAAATTAAAAAGCGAAATTCAATTCTAAAGTGCCGATTTGATGGTGCTTAGGCTGGGATTGAAAGGTTTTACTAATATCGGTGATCGTAAAAGCCACCCTGAGGCTGCGCCACATCATAGCCGCTCCTATTTCACTGGCATAAACAAAGTATTCCAAATTAGCAATGCCCCTAGTTGCAGGGCTATTGCCTTGAATGAAGATGTTAAGGGGTTGGAAGCGCCCAAAAGCCCCTACAAAAAAATAGATAGAAAATTTATCGCTATAAGGCATGCCCCCATCAAAAGCGGTATTGACCTTATTGACACCATAATCAGCGTCCAAGTTATACCCAGCCCTAAAGAGCGAGCCGAGTTGGAAATAATCTCTCGCATTCCCAAGCTCCACATTAAACCCAGGCATCAACTCCATAGAAAAAAAACGAGTCTTTAAAAGAGGGACTTTTTTAAGCAATTGGTAGTGCAATTCAAAGATAAATTCGTTTTTGAGCTGCGTGTTCCAGCCATAAAATTGGGGGTCATGACCCCATTTATGAATGAGACGCTGCGTTTGAGCGGCCAAAGAATCTTGCCCTGTCGTGCCTAAAGAAAGCGTGAATAATTCCATAAAAGTTTGATGGCGGTTATACACGTTCAAATTCACCCGTAAATACCCCCCATAAGGGTGGTTGTCATGCAAATGCACCAGTTTTCTGTTTGCAAGTGAGGGGGTATACATGTCTTGGGCGAGAGAAATACCAAAACGAGTAACCCTAGGGCTTTTATTGAAAAACCCTAAATACGAAGACCATTTCATCGCTTTATTTTTAGAAAAATCAAACTCTTTAGTAGAAAAGCCTATTTGATTGCCTGCGGTATAATACTCATCAATGTAAGGGTTGATATAACCATCATTTTCAGTCATCAAATTGATAGAATAGCGTTTAGAGGGCGTTAATGGGGTTGAAGGGGTGGGAATAATCTCTTTTGCCCATGCAAACATTCCTAATAATAAACATAAAATAAATTTGAAAAACAAAACACTTCCTTAGGTTATTATGGGGGTTATTGTAACGAAATAAGTCTTAATTACAAGAGCGTTTAAGGGGTAAAAAGAGAAAACTTACCCCATTGAAAAGAGCATGGTTTTAGGCATAAAAAACTCACACTAAAAAATAAAACACCCCACACACGACTAAGCCTACAAAAATTAAAGTCAAAACGCAATAGCCCATAATATCTTTAGCGCCCAAACCCGCAATGGCTAAAGCGGGCAAAGCCCAAAAAGGCTGTATCATATTCGTCCAAGCGTCTCCCCAAGCGATAGCCATAGAAACCACTCCTGGATCCACGCCTAAGCTTTGCCCAGCCGGAAGCATGATAGGAGCTTGAATCGCCCATTGCCCTCCACCAGACGGGATGAAAATATTGACAATCCCCGCGCTCAAAAAAGTCATGAGCGCGAAAGTTTTTTCATTAGCGATGTGCGTGAAGGCTAAAGAAAGCATTTGCGCTAAAGAATGACCCCCCACGCTATGGCTTGCCATCATCCCCATGATCCCGGCATAAAAAGGGAATTGCAATAAAATCCCAGCCACGCTCCTAGCGGAATAATTGATCGCTTTCACATAAGCTAAAGGGGTTTTATGGAGCAAAATCCCTAAAAAAAGGAAAATCGTATTGACAATGTTTAAACTAATCCCTCCCCCTTTAAAAAAATAAATACCAAGATACCCAAAACCCAAAAAAACCAAAAGATAAGAAAGCAAAGCGCTGTTTTCCAAAAAATGCGCGATCGTTTTATCTTGTTGGTGGCTAATGAGTTCTGTTTCTTTGTATTCGTCTTTTAAAAGCTTTGAATCAATCTCAACGATTTCTTCTTTTTTAGGGTGGATCATTGCCATTAAAAAGGGTAACCCTATAAGAATGATCCCTATAATGATCAAATTATAAGCAGAAAAAATCGTCTGACTGATAGGGATAGCTTTTTCAATCACCCCGGCGCTTATTTTGGATAGATTTTCATTTTGAGTGGCAACGCTTAAAGGGATAGAGCCTGATAAACCCCCATGCCAGATGACAAAACCCGAATAAGCGCTAGCAATAAGCAGCCTGTAATCCACCCCTTTAACATTTTTGGCGATCTCTTTTGCAAAAATCGCGCTAATCACTAAGCCAAAACCCCAGTTGATCCAATTAGCAATTAATGATAAAAAAGTAACCAACCATAAAGCTGTATAATACCCTTTAGGTAAAGACGCTAGATATTTTAAAAGTTTTTGGACTAATTTAGCGCTAGCTAGAGCCTGACCCAACACCAAAATAAGAGCCATTTGCATAGAAAAACCTAAAAGCGTCCAAGCACCATTCCCCCAACTAGAAATGACAGACGAAGCGTCCTGTCCTGTCAAACAATAAACAAGAACGAACACGACAAACGATAAAAGAGCGACCAAGACAAAGGAGTCCGGCAAACATCTAGACGCCAAAAACACGCACGCTGAAGTCAAATGCCTTAATAAAAACATAAACACCCCCTTTTACAAGCTATAAGTGCACTTCAAATTCAGCTTCTGTCTTTTCTTTCACTTGATCAAGGCTGACCCCTTCTTGCAATTCCACTAATTTCATGGCGTTATTGGAAAACTCAAACACCGCTAAATCCGTTATCAATTGATGCACCACGCCTTTTCCCGTTAAGGGCAATGAGCATTCTTTTTTCACTTTAGACTCCCCATATTTGTTGCAATGCTCCATGATGACAATCACTTTTTTAGCGCCATGCACCAGATCCATAGCCCCTCCCATGCCCTTTATGAGCTTTTTAGGGATCATCCAATTAGCTAAATCCCCATTTTGTGAGACTTCCATCCCTCCTAAAATTGCTAAATCAATATGCCCCCCACGAATCATCGCAAACGAATCCGCGCTGTTGAAAAACGAAGCGCCCGGCACCACGGTTATGGTTTCCTTTCCTGCATTAATGAGATCCGCATCAACGCCCCCTTCCAATGGGTAAGCGCCAATCCCTAATAGCCCGTTCTCGCTTTGGAAAACGATATTCATCCCGCTCACTTCATTAGCCACAAGCGTGGGCAAGCCTATCCCTAAATTCACATACATGCCCTCTTTTAATTCCTTTGCCGCTCTTTTAATGATAGCCTCTCTCATTTCGTGCTCCTTGTCGTGATTTTTTCTATCCGTTTTTCAAATTTCTCGCCCTTATAGATGTGTTGCACATAGATTCCTGGCAAGTGTATTTCATCGGGGTCTAATTCCCCAGCCGGCACAATTTCTTCCACTTCAGCGACGCATATTTTTGCCGCCATCGCGCACAAGGGATTAAAGTTTCTAGCCGTTTTTCTAAACACCAAGTTCCCAAGAGTGTCGCTTTTATAGGCTTTGATAAGCCCGTAATCGCCTGTGATCGCTCTTTCTAAAATATACTCCTTGCCGTTAAACTCCCGTGATTCCTTGCCTTGAGCGATCAAAGTCCCAACCCCTGTTGGGGTGTAGTAAGCGGGTATCCCAGCCCCACCAGCGCGCAAGTTTTCAGCCAAAGTGCCTTGTGGTGTCAAAACGACTTCAATTTCTCCGTTCAGCATTTGCGATTCAAAAATCTTATTTTCCCCCACATAGGAAGCGATAATCTTTTTAATCTGTTTTTTTTCCAAAAGAATGCCAAGCCCAAAGTCATCAACGCCGCAATTATTGCTCACGACAATCAAATCCTTGATGCCTTTCTTATAAATGTAATCAATGGCGTATTCGGGTATCCCGCACAGCCCAAAACCGCCCACTAAAATAGTATCCCCATCTTTTAACCCGCTCAATGCTTTGTCTAAATCGGTTATAACCTTGTTCATCTCATTCTCCTTATTTTTGTTCCACTACCACTGATAGCCCTTGTCCGCCACCCACACACAATGACGCACAACCCACGCCATGACCGCTTCTTTTCATTTCATGCAATAAAGTTACCAAAATCCTAGCGCCGCTTGCGCCAATAGGGTGGCCAATGGCTATCGCGCCTCCATTCACATTCACGATATTGGGGTTTAATTCAAGCTCTTTTAACACAGCTATGCTTTGCGCGGCGAAAGCTTCATTGAGTTCAAAAAGATTGATGTCGTTGAGATTCATTTTGACATTTTTGAGATTGTTTTTAATAGCGATGCTAGGGCATATCCCCATTATATCCGGACTGCAACCACCCAAACCAAACCCCTTGATAGTTGCCATTGTTTTTAACCCCAATTTTTGCGCTTTTTGAGTGCTGCATAAAATGATAACACTCGCGCCATCATTGATCCCTGATGAATTCCCTGCCGTTACCGATCCGTCTTTTTTGAAAGCGGGTTTGAGCTTTGCAAGGGATTCTAGCGTCGTGTCTCTAGGGTATTCGTCCTCTTTAAAAACAACCACGCCTTTTTTATTCGCTATTTCAATAGGCGTGATTTCTTCTTGGAATTTCCCTGCATTAATGGCGGCTCTTGCTTTGAGTTGCGATTGGAGCGCGAAATTATCTTGCTCTTCTCGACTTATGTGGTATGCTTGAGCGACATTATCAGCGGTGATCCCCATGTGGTAATCATTGAACGCATCCCATAATCCATCATGTATCATGGAGTCTATCATGTTCGCATTCCCCATTCTTTTCCCGTCTCGCATGTCAAACGACAAATAAGGTGCCATGCTCATGTTCTCCACGCCACCGCACACCACCACCTCATCGCACCCAAGCATGATGCTGTCATGCGCTAACTGGATAGCTTTCATAGACGATCCGCAAACCATATTGACGCTAAAAGCGTTTCTGTCATTGGGTATGCCAGAATCCAGTTGGATCTGCCTGGCGATATTTTGACCCAAACCAGCACCTAAAACATTGCCTAAAATGACAGAATCCACATCGCTAGGCTTAAGGCCGCTCGCATTCAAAGCGTCTTTAAGCACGCTAACGCCCATTTGCCTAGCGCCCACATTCTTTAGAGAGCCTAAAAAACTCCCCACTGCACTCCGCTTTGCCGCCACTACAACCACTTCATTCATGTCTTTGCCTTTAAGTTGATTTATCATTCATAGTATCACTTTTAGATAATTGACGCCCTAACAGGTTGGATTTTGTTTTAGGTTTTGTTTTAGATTGAGGGCAATCCGTTTATTTTTTTCACAAAAATATTATTTTAGCGTTCAATGATTATTGCATAATATAGTTTTAAGTGGGGATCTAAAATCAAGCAGATATGCACTTTAGGCTCATGTTTCTCTAACGCTTTAAAAAATTTCTTTCTAAGCAGTCTTTACCTAGTTTCAGGGTTTTAATTAGGGTTTCAAGCAAACTCCCTAATCTCTTTTTCTAAAGCGTTAATAAAAACGCTTGAATAGGATTTTTCTTTAGGGAATTTTTCTAAAAAATCGCTCAATAGCCCAAGGTATTGCTCCTTATTTAAAGCCCCTTTTAACACTTCGTATTTTAAAAAAAGCCAGTAAGTGTTAAGCACATCGCTTTGGCAATAGCTGTCAATAACGCCTTTTTTCTCCTTTTGGCTTAAATGTGGGTTGTAATAAATCGCATGCACTAAATCCCCGCTCACATCAAATTTACCAGGAATATTCGTCATGGAGCAAACGCCATTTAGATTCAACCCCCTAACGGATCCATAATGGCTCAAGCTATCCATTAAATCCAAATGAAACTGCTCGCTATAGCGCGCGCGGTAATTTTCCCATTTGTTTTCTTGGTTGTAAAAAGCGTCTAAAGTTAAATTGTATTTAAGGGCTTTGAGCGTGAGTAGGGGCATGTCAAAACCTCTGCCATTGAAACTTATCAAGCGCGGTTGCTTTTCGTTAAAGTATTTGAAAAAGTCTTCTAAAAGCTCTTTTTCGCTTGTAAAATCCTCTTTATTCTCGTGTTTTTGACCAAAATTCCCCACTTTGATAAATTGCCCGTAATCATCGCCAATGACTGCTGCAATAGAGATGATTTCATGCAGATAAAGAGGCAAAAACTCGCTCCCGCTTTTTTCTTTTTGCTTTTCAAAACTCCATTCACAGATTTTTAGAGCATCGTCTTCTTTTAATTGAAAATGCTCTTTACACAAGCTCACGCTAGGAATGGTTTCTATATCAAACACGCACAACATCACACGCCTCTTCCGCATTTTAATATTCTTGTCTCGCTTTTATTATATAACAATTAGTCTTATAGCGCTATAGTGCTGACTTTTAACAAAACTATATAACCAAAAATTAAAAAACTTATTTGGAGAATTGGAAGTGGAAGAAATCATTGTCGCTCTTGTGGGCCAACCTAATGTAGGGAAATCCTCCCTCATCAACGCTTTGAGCAACGCCCATTTGAAAGTGGGGAATTTTGCCGGGGTTACCGTGGATAAAATGGAAGTGAGTTTGATCCACAAAGATCGTCAAATCACTATCATTGATTTACCTGGCACTTACGCGCTCAATGACTTCACCACTGAAGAAAAGGTTACTAAAGATTTTTTAGAAAAAGGGCAATACGATCTCATTCTTAATGTGGTGGATTCCACCAATTTAGAGCGTAATTTAGCCTTAAGCGCGCAGCTATTAGACACGAATAAAAAAATGCTTCTTGCGCTCAACATGTGGGATGAGGCGCAAAAAGAAGGCATTAAAATCAATACCAAAAAGCTTTCTCAAGAATTAGGGGTTGTGTGCGTGCCTACAAGCGCAAGATCCAAAGAAGATCGCTTGAATACAGGGCTTTTATTAGATGAAATTGTCAGGCTTTATTCTCAAAACACTACAAACAATGAAAGCATAAAAGTCCCGTCTCAAAGTTTTAAGGAGTCTTTAAAATACAGCCAGAGCGCTCAAAGAATCGCCAAATTAGTGATCAGTGAAAACAAACAAAATGCGAGCTTTGAACACACTTATAAGATTGATAAGATTTTAATGCACAAGCGTTATGGGATTTTCATTTTTTTAGGGTTTATGTTTATCATTTTTTCCTTGAGTTTTTTAATAGGAGGCGGAGCGCAAAAAGCGCTTGAAGCAGGGTTTAAATTTTTGAGCGATAGCGTTAAAGAAAATGTGGCTAATGAAGATTTAGCGTCTTTGGTGGGCGATGGCATTATTGGGGGAGTGGGAGCGACGGTTTCATTCTTGCCTTTAATTGTGGTGTTGTATTTTGGGATTTCTTTACTAGAAACGACAGGCTATATGAGTAGGGTAGCGTTTTTATTAGATGGGATCTTGCATAAATTTGGCTTGCATGGGAAGAGTTTTATCCCTTTAATCACCGGTTTTGGTTGCTCTGTGCCCGCTTACATGGCGACAAGAACCTTACAAAACTATAACGAACGATTGATCACGCTTTTTGTGATTGGGTTTATGAGCTGCTCGGCAAGACTCCCTATTTATGTGCTGTTTGTAGGCTCGTTTTTCCCTTCTTCAAGCGCGGGGTTTGTGCTGTTTTGTATTTATATTTTGGGGGCGGTTGTGGCGTTAGTGATGGCCAAATTACTCAAATTAAGCGTGTTTAAAGGACAGACTGAATCCTTTATCATGGAAATGCCCAAATACCGCTTTCCCAGTTGGAGAATGGTCTATTTCAGTATCTATACCAAATCGCTTTCTTACCTTAAAAAAGCCGGGACTTATATTTTAGTGGGAGCGATTTTAATCTGGTTTATGTCTCAATACCCTAAAAGCGATGCGGCTATGAAAACTTATAAACAAGAAAGCTTGTTAGTGGATAAAAACACCACTCTTTCAAGCGAAGCTAAAGAAGAAAAATTAAAAGAATTAAAAGCAGAATTGGATAAAAAGAATTTAAAAAACAGCGTTGTAGGAAGAGGTGGGGCGTATTTAGAAAAAGTCTTTAGCCCTATGGATTTTGATTGGCGTTTGAGCGTCTCGCTTGTAACCGGATTTATGGCTAAAGAGGTGGTGGTTTCTACTTTGGGGGTGTTGTTTTCTTTAGGGGATCAAAATGAAAAATCTGACGCTTTTAGAGGGATTTTAAGAAAAGAAGTCAGCGTGCCTAGCGGGATCGCTTTTATCGTGTTTGTGATGTTTTATATCCCTTGTTTTGCAGCGACCATTACTTTTGGTAGGGAAGCTGGGGGGATCAAGTTTGTAGCGTATTTATTCATCTTCACAACCGTTGTAGCGTATGCGTTTTCCTTGATAGCTTTTTATGCGACTCAAATTTTGGTTTAAAAAGGCTAGCCATAAAGGGTTTAAAAACCCTTTGTCCGTTTAAAATTCATCTCATTAGAAATATTAAAAAATTTTTATTTTTCTTTATATCCCAATCCTTTCTATCAACATTCGCATTAATCGGCATTTTTGATAAAAAAGTCATTAATATTATCTAAATAATAATTTTTTAAAAATTTAAGCTAAAACTAATAATGGTTATTATAAATTTCACATTGTTGTAAAAAAGAACATTTTTCATAAAAGGTGGTAAATGAAAAGAATTTTAGTCTCTTTGGCTGTTTTGAGTCATAGCGCGCATGCTGTCAAAACTCATAATTTGGAAAGGGTAGAAGCTTCAGGGGTGGCTAACGATAAAGAAGCGCCTTTAAGCTGGAGGAGCAAGGAAGTTAGAAACTATATGGGTTCTCGCACGGTGATTTCTAACAAGCAACTCACTAAAAGCGCGAATCAAAGCATTGAAGAAGCTTTACAAAATGTGCCGGGCGTGCATATTAGAAACTCTACCGGTATTGGAGCTGTGCCTAGCATTTCCATTAGGGGGTTTGGTGCGGGAGGCCCAGGGCATTCTAATACGGGAATGATTCTAGTCAATGGGATTCCTATTTATGTCGCGCCCTATGTTGAAATTGGCACGGTTATTTTTCCTGTAACCTTTCAATCTGTGGATAGAATCAGTGTAACTAAAGGTGGGGAGAGCGTGCGTTATGGCCCTAACGCTTTTGGTGGTGTGATCAACATTATCACCAAAGGCATTCCTACCAAGTGGGAAAGTCAGGTGAGCGAGAGGACCACTTTTTGGGGTAAATCTGAAAATGGGGGGTTTTTCAATCAAAATTCTAAAAACATTGACAAAAGCTTAGTTAATAACATGCTTTTTAACACCTATTTAAGAACGGGAGGTATGATGAATAAGCATTTTGGAATCCAAGCTCAAGTCAATTGGCTCAAAGGGCAAGGGTTTAGATACAACAGCCCTACCAACATTCAAAACTACTTGCTAGATTCGTTGTATCAAATCAATGATAGCAACAAGATCACCGCTTTTTTTCAATATTACAGCTATTTTTTAACAGACCCTGGATCTTTAGGCATAGCCGCTTACAATCAAAATCGTTTTCAAAACAACCGCCCCAATAACGATAAAAGTGGGAGAGCGAAGCGATGGGGAGCTGTGTATCAAAACTTTTTTGGGGACACGGATAGGGTAGGGGGGGATTTCACTTTCAGTTACTATGGGCATGACATGTCAAGGGATTTTAAATTTGATTCTAACTATTTAAATGTCAATACCAATCCTAAATTAGGCCCTGTTTATACCGATCAAAATTATCCAGGATTTTTTATTTTTGATCATTTAAGGCGTTATGTGATGAACGCTTTTGAGCCTAATTTGAACTTAGTTGTCAATACCAATAAAGTTAAGCAAACTTTTAATGTGGGCATGCGTTTTATGACGATGGACATGTTCATTAGATCCGATCAAAGCACATGCGAAAAATCAGATATTATTGATGGGGTGTGCCATATGCCCCCATATGTTCTTTCTAAAACGCCTAATAACAATCAAGAAATGTTTAATAACTATACAGCGGTATGGTTGAGCGATAAAATAGAGCTTTTTGATTCTAAATTAGCGATAACTCCAGGGATTAGATACACCTTTTTGAACTATAACAACAAAGAGCCAGAAAAGCACGATTT
Source organism: Helicobacter pylori NQ4053 (assembly GCF_000274605.1). Classification (NCBI taxonomy): domain Bacteria; kingdom Pseudomonadati; phylum Campylobacterota; class Epsilonproteobacteria; order Campylobacterales; family Helicobacteraceae; genus Helicobacter; species Helicobacter pylori. The sequence continues at coordinate 243,487 of NZ_AKNV01000003.1, read as the reverse complement.
TTCCGTATGGACCAGTAAAAAACAGCGTCAAAACGAATGGAGTCCCGCCCTTAACATTGGCTATAAACCTATGGAAAATTGGATATGGTATGCGAACTACCGCCGCAGTTTTATCCCCCCACAACACACAATGGTAGGCATTACTAGGACTAATTACAACCAAATTTTCAATGAAATTGAAGTGGGGCAACGCTATAGCTATAAAAATCTATTGAGCTTTAATACCAATTATTTTGTGATTTTTGCCAATCGTTACTATGCGGGAGGCTATAGTCCACAGCCTGTGAATGCTAGGAGTCAAGGGGTGGAATTGGAATTGTATTACGCGCCGATTAGGGGTTTGCAATTTCATGTGGCTTACACTTACATTGATGCGCGCATCACTTCTAACGCTGATGATATTGCTTATTATTTTACAGGCATTGTCAATAAACCCTTTGATATTAAAGGGAAGCGTTTGCCTTATGTGAGTCCTAACCAATTCATATTTGACATGATGTATACTTACAAGCACACGACTTTTGGAATCAGCAGCTATTTTTATAGCCGCGCTTATAGTTCTATGCTCAATCAGGCCAAAAGCCAAACCGTATGCCTGCCCTTAAACCCAGAATACACAGGGGGGTTAGAGTATGGTTGTAATTCAGTGGGGTTATTGCCCTTGTATTTTGTGTTGAATGTCCAAGTAAGCTCAATCTTATGGCAAAGCGGTAGGCATAAAATCACAGGGAGTTTGCAAATCAATAACCTTTTTAACATGAAGTATTATTTTAGGGGGATTGGCACAAGCCCTACAGGGAGAGAGCCCGCGCCAGGGCGATCCATTACAGCGTATTTGAATTATGAGTTTTAAATTGGTTTCAAGCTTTTATAGCTTGAATGTTTGATATTAAACCATTTTAAAACTCGCTACTAAATTTTCGGTCAATAAATTAAACCCATCTACCAGAATAAACACCAAAATTTTAAAAGGCAGAGAAATCATTACAGGCGGGAGCATCATCATGCCCATCGCCATTAAAATAGAGCTGATCACCATATCAATCACCAAAAAAGGCAAGTAGAGTAAAAAGCCGATTTGAAACGCTGTTTTCAACTCGCTTATCATAAACGCCGGGATCAAAACGCTCAAACTCACCTCATCAGGGGTTTTAGGGTTAGGCAGGTTTCTGATCCTAAAAAAAAGCGCTAGATCCTTTTCTCGTGTGTTTTTAAGCATGAATTCCTTGAAAGGCAGAGCGCTTTTTTCAAACGCTTCGGTGTAAGAAATCTTTTTATCCATATAAGGCTTAATCCCTGTATCATAAGCCTTTTTCAAACTAGGTTCCATGATAAAAAAAGTCAATATCAAAGAGAGCGAAACTAAAATTTGAGTGGGTGGGGTTTGTTGCGTGCCTAAAGCGGTCCTTAAAAAAGAAAACACCACGATCAAACGGGTGAAACTCGTCATCACTAAAATCAACGATGGGGCTAAAACCAAAAGCGTGAGCAGGGCGATGACATTAAGGGTGGTTACAAGCTGTTTAGGATCGTTAGGAGCGTTTAAAGAGAGATTGACGCTGGGCAAAGCGCTATCAGCGCTCATTAAAGGGCATATTAAAGGGCAAATGAGGATTAAAAAAATGAAAAAACGCAAAATTCTAGCCTTAAATCTTTGATAAAAACGAAGCCAAATTATAAGATAAGGCATGTTAAAATTCCATAAAAAAAGGATTTTAATGCTTTCTGTCATCATATTGGCCGCTGGTAAAGGCACTCGCATGCGTTCTAGCCTGCCTAAAACCTTACACACCATTTGTGGGGAGCCTATGTTGTTTTACATTTTAGAAACGGCTTTTTCAATCAGCGATGATGTGCATCTTGTCTTACACCACCAACAAGAACGCATTAAAGAAGCGGTGTTGGAGTGTTTTAAGGGCGTAATCTTCCACACTCAAATCGTGGAAAAATATTCAGGGACAGGTGGGGCTATCATGCAAGAAGATAAATCGCCTATCCCTACGAAACACGATCGGGTTTTGATTTTGAATGCGGACATGCCCTTAATCACTAAAGACGCTCTTACCCCCTTATTAGAAAGCCAGAATAACGCTATAGGCTTACTGCATTTAGCTGACCCTAAAGGTTATGGGCGCGTTGTTTTAGAAAACCATCAGGTTAAAAAGATTGTAGAAGAAAAGGACGCTAATGGTGAAGAAAAAACCATTCAAAGCGTGAATGCTGGCGTGTATTTTTTTGAAAGAAAGTTTTTAGAAAAATACTTACCCAAGCTTAATGACCAAAACGCCCAAAAAGAATACTACCTCACGGATTTAATCGCTCTAGGAATCAATGAAAACGAAACAATTGACGCTATTTTCTTAGAAGAAGAGTGTTTTTTAGGGGTGAATAGCCAAACAGAAAGAGCAAAAGCTGAAGAAATCATGCTAGAAAGGTTGCGAAAAAACGCCATGGACTTGGGGGTAGTGATGCAATTACCTAGTAGTATTTATTTAGAAAAAGGCGTGAGTTTTAAGGGGGAGTGCGTTTTAGAGCAAGGGGTGCGTTTGAGTGGGAATTGTTTGATAGAAAACGTGCATATTAAAGCTTATAGCGTGATAGAAGAAAGCCAAATTATTAATAGCAGTGTGGGGCCGTTTGCCCATGCGCGCCCTAAAAGCGTGATTTGTAATAGCCATGTGGGGAATTTTGTAGAGACTAAAAACGCCAAACTTCAAGGCGCTAAAGCAGGGCATTTGAGCTATTTGGGGGATTGTGAGATAGGGAAAAACACAAATGTAGGGGCTGGCGTGATCACTTGCAATTACGATGGTAAAAAGAAACACCAAACGATCATCGGTGAAAATGTTTTTATAGGGAGCGATAGCCAACTAGTCGCCCCCATAAATATCGGCTCTAATGTTTTAATTGGCAGCGGCACCACCATCACTAAAGACATTCCTAGCGGTTCGTTGAGCCTTTCACGCGCCCCTCAAGCTAACATTGAAAATGGGTATTTTAAGTTTTTTAAGAAGCCTTAAAGAGCTTGAAAAGAATTGTAATGTTTTAAAACTTTATTGAGCGTATTTTTAATGGATTAAAAAGTTCTCTTTTTATCCTTTTGAATTTGCTTTAATAATGAAAAATCCTAAAAATTATTATAACCATTTACTTTAATCTTGTAATTTGTGAATAAATAAAACGCTTATTGAGATTTTTGTGATATTTAGCTGATTTGTAACAATGCTTTTAATAGGGTTGTGGTATAAATACTCTTATCAAGGTGTGCCAAACATGCCTTGCCTTGAATCTCAATTTATGAAAGGATTTGTTATGAGTGGGTTAAAAGCATTTAGTTGTGTAGTGGTTTTATGCGGTGCAATGGCTAATGTAGCTATAGCTAGTCCTAAAATAGAGGCAAGGGGTGAATTAGGCAAACTTATAGGGGGTGGTGTTGGGGGTTTTGTTGGTGATAAAATTGGAGGAGCAATTGGGGTTCCTGGAGGTCCAGTGGGTATTGGATTAGGGAGATTTCTTGGTAGCACAGCAGGAGGGTATATTGGGTCTGAAATAGGCGATAGAGTAGAAGATTACATCCGTGGCGTTGATAGAGAGCCTCAAACTAGAGAGCCTCAGACTAGAGAGCCACAAGCCCCAAGAGAACCTATCCGTGATTTTTATGATTACGGCTATAGTTTTGGGCATGCTTGGTGATCTTAAATGATCCAAGGTGATGGGGGGGAAGGAAATAACATGGATACTACAAAAGAGAACTTGAATGGCTCAAAAGAGCGTTTGAGCGATTGGGAATATCAATGGGCAGTGGCTCTAGTCTATACGATATGTATCTCCATAAACGCTAGGATTTTTTATGACATAGATGGTTCAGCTAGCGATTCGATTTTTGACCCTAAAAATAGCTATTATATGTGGCTAGTGGGTCTAATAGCGGCTTTGTTGTCTAACCTTTTATTTGACCCACGAGGTAGGGATTGTTATAAATCTTTCCAAGTAAGATACCCTAGGTTTCTCAAAGCCATTTTTAAGGCTAGGTTTTTTGGCGCGTTTCATGACGCTGTGTTAGGATCAAGGCTAAGGGATTTTTATGTGATGCTTTTAACGATGCCCTTTATTGCCGCTATCCATGAGGTTTCGGCGTATTGCGGGCATCCTAGCAACTTCCTTGTAGAGGGTTTGGTCATTCTTGGCCTTGTGTGTGTTTTTGGAATTTGTTCTAGGCTTTGTGCTAAATTAGGGTGGTGATTTAACCCAAATGCCATTAAATGGAGGGGGTATAAAAAATTAAAAAACTTTAAAACCCATTCTTATTATTGAAAATGGGTTTTTTAAGAAATCTTAATTTGTTTGAATAATGAAAAATCCTAAAATATTATAATCATTTACTTTAATCCTGTAATTTGAGTAGAAACAAAACGCTTATTGAGATTTTTGTGATATTTGGCTGATCTGTAACAACGCTTTTAATAGGGTTGTGGTATAAATATTCTCATAAGGTATGCCCAAACATGCCTTGAATCTCCATTTTATGAAAGGATTTGTTATGAGTGGATTAAAAACATTTAGTTGTGTAGTGGTTTTATGCGGTGTAATGGCTAATGTGGCTATAGCTAGTCCTAGAATAGAGACAAGGGGTCAGCTTGGCAGAGATATAGGAGGAGACATTGGTTCAACAATGGGAGCGGTCAGAGGGCCGTTAGGGGCTGCGATTGGGGGTCAGCTTGGTCGGGAAATAGGCGATAAGGTAGAAGATTTTATTCGTGATTTCATAGACAGAGAGCCTCAAACTAGAGAGCCTCAGACTAGAGAACCACAAGCCCCAAGAGAACCTATCCGTGATTTTTATGATTACGGCTATAGTTTTGGGCATGCTTGGCGATCTTAAATGAGCCAAGGTGATAGGGGGAAAGGAAATAGCATGGATACTACAAAAGAGAACTTGAATGGCTCAAAAAAGCGTTTGAGCGATTTGGAATATCGATGGGCAATGGCTCTAGTCTATGGAGGATGTATCTCCATAACCACTAGGATTTTTTATGACATAAATGGTTCAGCTAGCGATCCGCTTTTTGACCCTAAATACAGCTATTATGTGTGGTTAGTGGGTCTAATAGCGGCTTTGTTGTCTAATCTCTTGTTCAACCCAAAAGGCAGGTCATCAGGTTATTTAGTTATTGAAACTTGGCAAGGATTCCCCAAGTTTTTTAAAGCCATTTTTAAGGCTAGGTTTTTTGGCACGTTTTATGACGCTGTGTTAGGAGCAAGACTAAGGGATTTTTATGTGATGCTTTTAACGATACCCTTTATTATCGCTATGCATGAAATTTCGGCGTATTGTGGGCATCCTAGCAATCTCCTTGTAGAGGGTTTGGTCATTTTGGGGTTTCAAGGTTTTCTTAAGCTTTGCACTAAATGGGGGTGGTGATTTAACCCAAATAGCATTAAATGGAGGGGGTATAAAAAAATTAAAAAACTTTAAAACTCATTCTTATTAATAGAACAGATCCAACTTGAACTTTTCTTTTTCTTAAGTTTTTTATTGATACAATGCCAAATTTAAAAGAAAACGATTTGATTTAAAGGAAAAATTTTGATTACAGTGGTTAAACGAAACGGGCGCATTGAGCCTTTGGACATTACCAAAATCCAAAAATACACTAAGGACGCTACGGACAATTTAGAGGGCGTGAGCCAAAGTGAGCTGGAAGTGGATGCGAGGTTGCAATTCAGGGACAAGATCACTACTGAAGAAATCCAACAAACTTTGATTAAAACCGCTGTGGATAAGATAGATATTGACACGCCCAATTGGAGCTTTGTCGCCTCAAGGCTTTTTTTGTATGATTTATACCATAAAGTGAGTGGTTTTACAGGGTATAGGCATTTGAAAGAGTATTTTGAAAACGCTGAAGAAAAGGGCCGCATCCTTAAGGGCTTTAAGGAAAAATTTGATCTAGAGTTTTTAAATGGCCAGATCAAGCCTGAAAGGGATTTCCAATTCAATTATTTAGGGATTAAAACCTTGTATGATCGCTATTTGTTAAAAGACGCTAACAATCACCCTATTGAACTGCCCCAGCACATGTTTATGAGCATTGCGATGTTTTTAGCGCAAAACGAACAAGAACCTAATAAAATCGCTTTAGAATTTTATGAAGTTTTAAGCAAGTTTGAAGCGATGTGCGCAACCCCCACTCTAGCGAACGCGCGCACCACCAAGCACCAATTAAGCTCGTGTTATATTGGCAGCACGCCGGATAATATTGAGGGGATTTTTGACAGCTATAAGGAAATGGCGTTGTTGTCCAAATACGGCGGAGGGATTGGCTGGGATTTTTCTTTGGTGCGCTCTATTGGGAGCTATATTGATGGGCATAAAAATGCGAGCGCTGGCACGATCCCATTTTTAAAAATCGCTAATGATGTGGCGATTGCAGTTGATCAATTAGGCACACGAAAGGGCGCGATTGCGGTGTATTTGGAAATCTGGCACATTGATGTGATGGAGTTCATTGATTTAAGGAAAAATAGCGGTGATGAAAGGCGAAGAGCGCATGATTTGTTCCCGGCCCTTTGGGTGTGCGATCTGTTTTTGAAAAGGGTTTTAGAAGACGCGATGTGGACTTTGTTTGACCCTTATGAGTGTAAGGATTTGACTGAGCTTTATGGGCAGGATTTTGAAAAACGCTATTTAGAGTATGAAAAAGATCCCAAAATCATTAAAGAATACATTAACGCTAAAGATTTATGGAAAAAAATCTTAATGAATTATTTTGAAGCCGGCTTGCCTTTTTTGGCCTTTAAAGATAACGCCAATCGGTGCAATCCAAACGCTCATGCAGGAATCATTCGATCGTCTAATTTATGCACGGAGATTTTTCAAAATACCGCACCCAACCACTACTACATGCAAATAGAATACACCGACGGCACCATAGAATTTTTTGAAGAAAAAGAGTTGGTAACGACAGATGATAATATCACTAAATGCGCTAACAAGCTCACTAGCACGGATATTCTAAAAGGCAAACCAATCTATATCGCTACTAAAGTCGCTAAAGATGGGCAAACGGCGGTGTGCAATCTAGCGAGCATTAATTTAAGCAAGATCAACACCGAAGAAGACATTAAAAGGGTCGTGCCGATCATGGTCAGGCTTTTAGACAATGTGATTGATTTGAATTTCTACCCTAACCGCAAAGTCAAAGCCACCAATTTACAAAATAGAGCCATAGGGTTAGGGGTTATGGGTGAAGCGCAAATGCTCGCAGAACACCAAATCGCTTGGGGGTCTAAAGAGCATTTAGAAAAAATTGACGCTTTAATGGAGCAAATCAGCTACCATGCGATTGACACGAGCGCGAATTTAGCGAAAGAAAAAGGGGTTTATAAGGATTTTGAAAATTCAGAATGGAGTAAGGGGATTTTCCCTATTGATAAAGCCAACAATGAAGCCTTAAAGCTCACCGAAAAAGGGCTTTTCAATCACGCTTGCGATTGGCAAGGTTTGAGGGAAAAAGTCAAAATTAATGGCATGCGTAATGGCTATTTAATGGCGATCGCTCCCACAAGCTCCATTTCTATTTTAGTAGGCACAACCCAAACGATTGAACCCATTTATAAGAAAAAATGGTTTGAAGAAAATTTGAGCGGGCTAATTCCAGTTGTAGTGCCTAATTTGAATGTAGAAACCTGGAATTTTTACACATCAGCCTATGATATTGACGCTAAAGATTTGATTAAAGCAGCGGCCGTGCGCCAAAAGTGGATCGATCAAGGCCAAAGCATTAATGTGTTTTTACGCATAGAAAACGCTAGCGGTAAAACCTTGCATGACATCTACACGCTCGCTTGGAAATTAGGGTTAAAATCCACTTATTATTTGCGCAGCGAAAGCCCTAGCATAGATGAAAAAAGCGTGTTGGATCGATCGGTGGAGTGTTTTAATTGCCAATAATATAAGCTTAAATAAGCTAATCTTTGCTAAAATGAGATTTAAAATTATTTAAGGAAGATGAATGCTTTTTGCGATGATTGGTTCAGGGGGGTTTATCGCTCCCAAGCACTTGCAGGCCATTAGAGATACAGGGCATTTTTTGGATTGCTCTTTTGATGTTCATGATAGCGTGGGGGTTTTAGATGAGTATTTCCCGCAATCAGAGTTTTTTACCAATATTGAAGATTTTGAAAAGCATTTAGAGCAATCTAAGGCTATGGGTAAAGAAATCAACTATTTGAGCGTTTGCACGCCCACGCACACGCATTTTGATCACATCCGTTTCGGGTTAAGAAACGGCATGCATGTGATTTGTGAAAAACCCTTAGTTTTAGACCCTGGCGAAATACAAGAATTGAAAGATTTAGAGGTGAAATACCAAAAAAGGGTGTTTAGTCTTTTGCCCTTGCGCTTGCATTGCGACACGCTGGCTTTGAAAGAAAAAATTAAGAGCGAATTAGACAAAAACCCTGAAAAGGTGTTTGACATCACGCTCACTTATATCAGCGTTCAAGGGAAATGGTATTTTTCTTCATGGCGAGCCGATGTGAATAGGAGTGGGGGGTTAGCCACTCAAATGGGAGTGAATATCTTTGACACTTTATTGTATTTGTTTGGAGGCGTTAAAGACAAGGTTATCAATAGAGAAGAGCCTGATTGCGTGTGCGGGATACTCTTTTTAGAGCATGCCAAAATAAGATGGTTTTTTTCCATCAATCCAGAACACATGGGAGTGGCTAAAGAAAAAGTTTATCATAAAATGATCCTAGAGGGCGAAGAAGTCAATCTCACGCAAAGCTTTGATAATCTGTATATAGAAAGCTACAAACAGATTTTAGCTCAAGGGGGGTTTGGCTTGGATGACGCTATGGCGTCTATCAAATTGGCTTATGAATTAAGAAACCTCTCTATTAGCGAACCCAATGATGATTCGCATGCTTTGTGTTGTAAAAACAAAACAGACCAATAAAAGCATGACTTTTAAAAGCGTTGTTTAGGGGGTTTGGTTATTGGTGTTTGATTAGAATAGAGTTATTTTTAATTTTCTTTTAGAGGGGTTTTATAGGGGGGGTTTTACTTTTTTAAGGGTTTTTATGGATATTTATGCGTTATACATAACGATAGGGCTTTTTACTGGCATTCTATCAGGGATCTTTGGCATTGGTGGGGGGATGATCATTGTCCCTATCATGCTCGCAACCGGGCATTCTTTTGAAGAATCCATCGGCATTTCCATTTTGCAAATGGCGCTTTCATCGTTCGTGGGATCTGTTTTGAATTTCAAAAAAAAATCGCTTGATTTTTCTTTAGGCTTGTTGATAGGGGCAGGGGGGCTGATAGGAGCGAGTTTTAGCGGTTTCATTTTAAAAATCGTTTCCAGTAAAATTTTAATGGTTATTTTCGCGCTTTTAGTCGTGTATTCTATGATCCAATTTGTTTTGAAACCCAAAAAAAAAGATTTTATAGCGGGTACCAAGCGCTATCAATTGCAAGGTTTAAAATTATTTTTAATTGGCGCGCTCACAGGGTTTTTTGCCATCACTTTAGGGATTGGTGGGGGGATGCTCATGGTGCCTTTGATGCATTATTTTTTAGGGTATGATTCTAAAAAATGCGTGGCGTTAGGGTTATTTTTTATTCTGTTTTCTTCCATTTCAGGAGCTTTTTCCTTAATCTATCACCACATCATTAATAAAGAAGTGCTAGTAGCAGGGGCGATTGTGGGATTAGGCTCTGTTATGGGCGTGAGCATTGGGATTAAATGGATCATGGGGCTTTTGAATGAAAAGATGCATAAAGCTTTGATTTTAGGGGTGTATGGTTTGTCGTTATTGATTATTTTATACAAACTCTTTTTTTAATTGATGGTTTTATACCACTACTATTTTAAGACCCCTAAGAGTTTCCCTTTAGAGTATTTGCATTTGTGCGCTAATGAGAGCCATTTGTTGAGATTGGATTTTGATGCGGCCAATTTTTCTCATAATACCCCTATGAATACCCCGCTAAAACTCAGCGTTCAAGCCTTGGAGCGTTATTTCTTGGGACAACTTTTTGAATTTGATGCGCCTTTAGATTTGATAGGGACTTTTTTTCAAAAACAAGTTTGGTCTGCGTTAATGACTATCCCTTATGGTAAAACAAAAAGTTACGATGAAATCGCAAAGCTCATTAATAACCCTAAATCTTGCAGAGCTGTTGGCAACGCTAATCGCAATAACCCTATTTCTTTGATCGTGCCTTGTCATAGAGTGGTGCGTAAAAATGGCGCTTTAGGGGGGTATAATGGGGGTATAGAAGTCAAAAAGTGGCTGTTAGAATTTGAAAGCAAAATTTTAAACCAGCAAGCTAAAAACTCTTTAATTTCTTAAAAAATGGGGTTTTGGTTATTCTATGGTAAAAATCCTTTTTTTAAGGGAGTAGGGGGGTGTTTTTTAATTTTCTTCCCAAATGCTCGCCGCTTCTTCTAAACGCTGTTTGTCAAAATGCGTGTAAATCCTACTCGTGTTCAAGCTCGCATGCCCTAGAGCTTCTTGAACCAAAATCAAATCATGGCGTTTTTGATAAAGCAAGGTCGCAAAAGAATGCCTTAACATGTGCGCCCCATTTTTCTCTCGCCTGAGTCCTGCAAAATTGATGATGCGCTCCACTTGCTTATACAAATACGCTTGCGTTAAAGCGCTGCCTTTTTGGTTGCAAAACAATAAATCGTTTTTAACAGGATACAATTCCCTTTCTATGAGCCATTCTTTTAAAAGGCTCTCAATGTGGAAAGCTTTGAGCATCACCGCTCTGTATTTATCGCCCTTACCTTTAATCAAAATCGTATAACAGCCATTTTCTAAAGTAAAATCCTTTATTTTAAGCTGCAAGGCTTCATTAGAACGCATGCCTGTAAAAACGATGATTTTAATGAGCAGGCGGTTTCTCGCGCGCACTTTAGCGGACATTTCTATTTTATCAATGCTTTCTAAAAATTTTTCTAATTCTTCATTGTTTAAATGAGTAGGGAGCTTGTTGCCCGCACTTTGATTTGCTCCGCTGATATTTTTAAGCGTGATATTATAAATATAAGATTTTTCATTTTCATCTTGATTTTGCTTGTCTATGTAGCTAAAAAGCCCGAGTAGGGCGATCCGGTAATTTTTCTTGGTGGCTAAACTCAAACCCCCGGTATAAATACTCAAAAATTCAGCCAACATGACTTCGTCTATGCTTTTGAGCGATTTTAAAGAAAGCTTTTGAGCGTATTCGTAAAATTTGAGTAGGGGCAGTGCATAGGTATTGATACCTAATAATCCGGCACTGCGGGCTTTTTTGCAAACTTTTTCTAATTGGCTTGAATTGATGAACGCATGATTGAATTCGTTCAAGCATTCAAAAACCTTGTTTTGATCTTTCACTTGGGAATTAGATAGGCTTGTGCATTTGTAACGCAAAAAGCGCCCAATCCACAGCAAAAGATTTTCTACAGGGTCTTTTAATTCTTCTAGGGGGTGCTTCATTGGGGTTTAGTCATCTATTAAGTGCAAATCAATGATATAGGATCCTTCTCCAAATATTATTGTCATAATTATTCCTTATTATTCCTTTATTTCTCAAAAAAATTCATTTAGTTATGAAAACTGCACTTTTCAAACTTTTAAGTCAAACCACTATACCACGCTACGCCACTAACTACAATATCAAATTCCAAACAAGATTAAGTCCCCCCTTTTTTAAATACCAATTTTTTTATCCCTTTGATTTGACAAAGCGAGCGATGCGTTCAATCCCCTTTTCAATCTGCTCTTCTGAGCATGCAAAAGACAAACGGACATAGCCTTCCAATCCAAAAGCCTTTCCAGGCACTAACGCTACGCCTTCTTTTTCTAACAACTCATGGCAAAATCGCATCGAATCCCCCCCACAAAGGCTACCGATATGGATAAACAAATAAAACGCCCCATCAGGTTTTAAAGCACTCAGCCCTTCAATCGCATTGATTTTTGCGTGGGCTAAATCACAGCGCTTCTCAAAAGCCTGACGCATCGTTTCAATTTCCTTATCCACCAACCCCTCAAGCGCCACAATAGAAGCCATTTGCGTGATAGAATTGATATTGGAAGTGCATTGACTTTGCAAGTTATTCATCAATTTGACTAATTTTTTATCCTTACTCGCCGCATAGCCCATACGCCAGCCTGTCATCGCTACTGACTTGCTCAAGCCGTTAATGGTAATGGTGCGTTTGTTCATCTCTTCACTCACTGCTGCGCAAGAAACAAACTCCCCTTTATAAACAAGCTTTTCATAAATTTCATCGCTAAGCACCCAAACTTTGGTGTCTTTTAAAACTTCGCCTAAAGCCTCTAATTCCGCCTTACTATAAAGCATGCCGGTAGGGTTTGATGGGGTGGTGAGAATGAGCATTTTTGTTTTGGGGCTTAAAGCGTCTTTAAGCTGCTTGGGGGTGATTTTAAAATGGCTTTTTTCATCGGTTTGAATGAATTGACTCACCCCTCCGCTGTATTTCACAAGCTCAGGGTAAGTTACCCAAAAAGGCACAGGGATAACCACCTCATCGCCCTCCCCTATTAAGGCTTGAATCGCATTGAACAGGCTTTGCTTAGCGCCATTGCTCACTAGAATTTCACTCAGCTCATAATCCAAGTTGTTTTCTTTTTTCAATTTAAAAGCGATCGCTTTGAGTAATTCAGGAATCCCAGCCACTGGCGTGTATTTGGTGAAGCCGTCATTTAGGGCTTTTATAGCCGCATCTTTAATCGCTTGTGGGGTGTCAAAATCAGGCTCGCCCGCTGAAAAACTTAAAATATCTTTTCCTTGCGATTTCAATTCTTTAGCGAGCGTGCTGATAGCGATCGTTGCGGATTCTGAAAGGGATTGGATTTTAGAGGAATATAACATGCTTAATCCTTGTTAATTTTTTGAACTATCATAACATGATCAAAAAGATTTTAATTCTAATTTTCAAAAAACTTTAAAAAATGTTTCAAAAGAAAGCGGTGGTTTATGCAAGAAAACTCTAATTGAAAATCCAATTAGAGAAAAACAAGCGTTTTAAATCAGAAATTGTAACGATACCCTACATAAAGGCTGTATTGACGGCGGTAAGTGAAGCTCAAATTCCCATGGTTAAAATAATAAACATTGATAGTAGGAATCTTCACGCCAAAGTCAAATTCTTGATGCCGGCCAATATGGGTGCGGATCCCTAAATTAAAAAGGAATTGGAAAATCGCCGGATCAAGGCTATAGGAAGTGTGCTTATAAGGGCTTTTAGTTTCCAAAAAGGCCCCTGTCGTATTACCCCAAGAGTTGCCCGCGATTTGAGCCCCAAAAAAGAATCCAAAACTCGCATCCTCTTTATTGATGACATTGTATAAAGTGTCAATACCCACACCATAAGTGAACATGTCAGACAGATTGCCCATTGTCCCTACTTTGGTCGCACATGGTTGGTGAAGCTCACACACCCCACCATTATCTGATGTCAAAGCGTTCGCTCCAAATACGGCATGCCCATAATCCATAAAGCCGTAATAGCGCGCACCAAACCATCTCTTCTCCCCAAAAAACTGCTTATAACCCACAGTAAGCCCTAAGCCTTGCATAACGGCCAGATAGTCGGTTTTACCCACAGGGAACTTAGGATAGTTAAATTCACTGCTTTTGGGGGGGTTTTTAACGCTTTGTGAAGCCTGACCGACTTGATAGCTAATCCCCAAATACCAAGCGTTTTGCTCGCCTTTCACTGCTTTATAATCTTTTGGCTTTTCCAATTGCTTTTGCACTTCTGTGCTGCCTTCTGCTGCCACAAGACTATTACCTAACACTACCGATAAACAGAGCGTTTTAAACACTACAAACTTTTTCATACAACATTTTTCCTTCTAAAAGTCTACATTTCGTATAATAATAACATAATAATCTATAAAAAACCTAAATTCTTAAGAAAAACACCCCTAAAACTTAAAATTTTAAATTTTCTAGGGGGTTTTAGCGGTTTGACTCGGTGATTTTTTCTGTTTTTGGGGGGTTTCTTAATTTAACTTTGTTAAGAAAACCAAAATTGTTTGTAATAAAACCACTTAATCCTATCTCGCCAAAGAAAAATTCAATGACAATTTGCTTGAAATCTATAAAAGCATGGCTAATGTCTGTAGCTTTGTTTGTATCAAGCTTTAAACTTCTTCCGTGCGCTAGAGAGTTACGGCAGTCAACAATCTGTTGGATTAGATCTTCTTGACATTTATCATTAAAATAATTTTTCGTTTGATCGCATTTTGTCCTAGATAATGAAATTTTAAAAAATTCAGAGAGTTTTTCATGGAGTTTTGTTTGTTGTGGTTTCTTTAAAAAACTTTCAATCATGCTAATCAATACAAACATGTCCAAATACAAGTGAATAATTGGATCTTTTTTATTGATAATGTCTAAAATACTTGCAAGTTGGAAATCTCTATTGTCTTTGATATAAAAAACAATCCATTTTTCAAGTATTACAGAAAAATTGTCTATCCGTTGGAAATTTATAGCAATCCCATAAAGATCTATCTCCATAGACTTTTTATCTTTTTTGTAAGTGTTTCTTATTGCTGTAATGTCTTTATTAGAAAGCTTGAATTGGATATAGTCAATTTGGATGTCAAAATTAGAATGAGCATAAATCAAAATAAAAAAGTTTTTAATCGCTTCAGCAATAAGCGCTAATTTTTCAAGGGTTTCAAAAATTATATTGCATTCCAAAGACAAATCAAATTGATAAGTTAATAAACGATTCTGTCTTTTAGGAATCAAATTAGATTTTGCTTTTATCTTGTCTTTTTCATATCTTTGGGATAAAAAATCATTTTGAATATAAAATGATTGTAGGATAAAGTCCTTATCGTCATTCTCATGATAACTTTCACACCCACTTTCATCTACTTTAAATAATGCATCAGGTAGCAAATGCTTCTTGGTCGTAAAAAAGCTTTCTAAATAGTTTGTTCTGCAAACAAAACGATCGCCCATAATTTTTTCTGGATCGATCCAATCATCAAACAGCCATTCATAATAGAGCGTGATTGGTGTGGGATGCCCTAAAGCATGACCTAAAACAATGCGATCATAAAGCTTGCAAAGAGTGTATCGTTTTTTGTTATCCACAATATAGAGCGTTTGGTATTGCAAAGAGTGGATCTCTTTAATTTCTCCTAAAACCACAAAAGAAAAAGAAATTTTGTTTTCTTGATACGAAAACACTCCTGGAATGCATTGCTCATTTTGTGGATTAGTTTGTGGATTTTTTAAGAAAGCAAGACATTGCCTTTCAAAATATTCCACACCCCCAAGCGATGTGATCACTCAAACCTCTTCATGCTAATCTTTTCTATCAAATCCACGCTTTTTTCAGAGAGTTTGATGACCCTACAAAGGAGTTCAAAAACGTATTGGCCGCCGGCGTAATCGTTCGGGTTGTTTTCAATCAAGCTGTCTTTATCGGTAGTCTTTTGATAGCGTTCGATCACCCAGTCAATCGCACTTTTGCCATTCACCACATAGTCAAAGGCTTTTTTAGGGATTTGAGTGATGGTGATATGGTGGTTATAAATGATGCTATCCCCTTTTTTAGTCATTTTACCCACAATCATAATAGCCCTCCACTTCGGCGCTCTCTAGCAGGTTATGTTTAACGCTTGTGTGCATTTCCCCATTCTCATAGTTCAGATGCAATTCGGCCAATTCTTTGCCAAGGATAGAGAGTTCCTTAAAATCCTCGCTCAAAGCGATTCGCGGCGCTTCTTTGGCGAGGGAGTTTTTGTATTTTTCCAAATAGCCTTTATGGTGGAAAATCGCATAAATGTAATAAAAAATCTCTTCTTCAGTAATAGCATTATCTTGGTAATGCCTCCTGAACAGATTGAGCGCATAGCCGCTGATAGCGTCATGGCGATTCCCCAAATCGTCGTAATAATACAAGGGGTAAGCTTGGGTGTTCGCCATTGTTTGGACATCAGTAATCTCGTTTGCAATCAAGCAAGAAAAATTTCTTGAAGCCATTGAACTGGTATTGATCACCACATTACGCGCGCTTTTATCCGGGAAAATTTTGGGCAATTGGCTTTGTTCTTCATTTAAATTTTTATCAAAATAAAGCCATTGTTTGTTAAAAGGGCGATACATGGCTAATCTTATGCACTCCTCATTGCTTTCTGGCAGATTTTCATTTTTAATAAATCCTTGTTTCAAACTACGAGTCCAAGCGATTTTCGTTTTATCGGTGGTGATTTCTTTATCATTAAGTTGTTTGTAAAGATCGCCTGATTTGACGCCTTTGGTGCGTTGTTTGAAGGCTTCCCTAAAAACCTCATTGAAGCGCTTCAAATCAGCGTTATAAGTGTCAATGCAGTTTTGCACCGATTGCATTAAATTTTTTGGCGAAAAATTATACACCCAAGGATCACGACCGCTCGCCACGCCATTAGAATTGAGATCAAAAATACTATTGAATATTTTGAGTTTTGGGTCTCTTTTCAAAGGGATGAGCTTTTCAAAGCCGTCATTCCTTTGGTTGATCCAATCGCCTTTATTATTTGGGGTGATGGTTTCAAAAGCGATTGCGTCTAGGTTTGTGAAGTTAGCGAGCCGATTGAGTTTTTCTTCTCTTTTCAAATAATCCCCAATATCGTAGTAATGGATCGTGCTGTTTTTCACGCTTGTGTCTTTGACAAAAAAGATAATCGCTACCGTCGCCCTGGATCCGCTATCAAAGATTTTCCCTCCCTCTTTTTTAAAAGTTTCCCCTGAAGTCCTCGCATTCCCCCTCAAATTCAGCACATAAAGATGCGAAAATTCTTGCGCCACGCATTTCCTGAACCCGTCCGCGCTTTTAGAGTCAATGAAGCTCCCATTCACCACAAAGCCTACCACCCCTTTATCTTTTAAAAGATCGCTCGCCATGCGGATTGACTGGATGAGCGTGTCTCGTGTGGCTTTCCCCGCTTTAGCGGTGGAATTTTTACCATAAGTTTCATAAACCCATTTTTCAAGCTTCTTGTGTGAAAGGTTTTGGTTGTTGTCGTTTTGGCTTTTAGCACCGGCTGAATAAGGAGGGTTGCCGATGATGACTTGGATAGTTTGGTTGGCTAGAGTGGTTTTGATGTCTTTATTTTCTTTCAAATCTTCAAATAAAGGGAATACCCCCTTATCGCTTTTTTCTTCCAAATAATCCAGGCTGTCCGTGAGCGCGATATTTTTGAAATTTTTTAACGAACCATCCCTATTTTGCGCGGCTTGGGTGATATTGATTAAAGCGATATAATAAGATAAAAGCACGATGTCAAAAGCGAACAAATTTTTTTGAAACTTCTCTTTCAAGGCTTCATCGCTAATGAGATCGTTTTCTTTAGAAAGCAAACGAGCGATAAAACTCCCGGTGCCCGTGAAAGGGTCAAAAATCGTGATGTTTTTATCGTTAAAATCCGTGTTGAAATGCTTTTTCAAAATGCCGTTAGTGGCCCTTAAAATGAAATCCACCACCTCTATGGGCGTATAAACGATCCCTAGTTTTTCGCTTTGCTTTCTAAAGGCTTCTTTAAAGAAAGTGTTGTAGAGGTTTTTAATGAGTTCTTGCTGGCTTTTTTGGCTTTTGGCGCGCGTTGCTTCGGTTTTCACGCTTTCATAGAGGTTTTTAAGATCTTTAGTTTCCCCTTCTAGCCCTAGATCGGAGAGTTTTAAAACCATTTTATCCAAGGCTTTTGCGATAGGGTTTTGAATATTGTCCCCAAAAATCGCATCAAAAATGGGCTTAGTGATGACGTGAGAAGTGATCATATCCAAGGCTTCCTCTTCTCTGATGTTTTGATGGATATTTTCCCTTAAGGAATCCAAAAAGCCGTGGAAAATTTCAGGGTTTTTGCCAAAAAGTTCTTTCAAGCGGTTGTTCAAGGTCCTTGCGATGTTGCCCGTTTTTTTAGCGAAATTTTCCCAATAATTCCTGTCCCCTAATTTAGTGGGCATGACATTATACACAGCGTTCGCTAGATCTTGCAGCAAGATAGCGTCAAAAAGGGTTTTTTGGGCTTGTTTGGGATCGGATTGCTCGGTTTTATCTTTTTGTAACTCTTCCTCATCGTCTAAATTGCTTGCGTCATCGCTTCCAAAGATTTTGATTTTTTCTTTAAAAGTGGCTTCATCAACCAGGCTTGAATCATGGCTTCTTAAGGCTTTTATCACTTTCCAAATGTTTTTGAAATTGGTGTTATTGACGGCTTCATCTAGGTTTTTAATTTCACTCTCTTCTAAAGCGATAGGCAAAATGATATAGCCTCTTTTCTTGTGTTTGGCTTTTCGCATCACCCTACCCACCGCTTGGATAATATCCACCATAGCGCTTTTGCCATCAAAAAAGATAATGCTATCAAGTGCTGGGACATCCACCCCCTCGCTCAAACACCTAGCGTTGCTTAAAACCTTACAAGTGTTGGGTTTGAATGTGTTCAAGTTTTCTAATTTGTCAAGCCTCTCCTTACAATTCATGGTGCCATCAACATGATCGATGCTGATTTTTAGGTTTTTAAAACTCTTTTTCTTCAGCTCTTCATCATAGCATTCCATGATCGTTTCAAAGGAGTCTTTGATATTTTTACTCGTTTGTATGCTTTTACAAAAGCTTATGGCTCTTTGAGAAACAAAGGTGTCGGCTTTGTTTTTCAAGTCGTTGTCTTCTTTGTTTTCATCGTCTAAAACGATTAGATCCTGCTTGGCTAACCCTTTATGCGTGCCAACGATCTTACACACAAATTCGTTATTGATGAGCTTTTTATCTAATTTAGTGCCTTCGGCTTTGAGCTGGCTGATTTTCTTATTCACGCTGTTAGTAACGCCGCTTAAATTTTCTTTTCGCACCGCTAAAATGATGACTTTGTAGTCGGTTAAGAGATCCAAAGCGATCGCTTTTGAAAAATTGAGCGTATAGATTTCTTCGCCAAAAGTCTGCGCATCATCCATGGAATAGATAACATTATCTTTCTCTTTGGCTTTAGCTTTAGAGCTTTCGCTATACACTTTAGGCGTAGCGGTCATGTAAAGGCGTTTTTTGGCTTTGATATTTTCATCGCTGTGGCAAAGCGTGAAAGCGTTTTTATCGTCCCTTTCATTACTAGAATACATAGCCCCTACCGTTCTGTGGGCTTCATCGCAAATGATGAGATCGATTTCGCCCAAACCCGCTTCTTGCGCTTCTTTAATACGCAACGCGCTTTGATAAGTTGAAAAGATAATGAAGCGTTTGTTTTCTTTTTGTGCTTTTTCATAAGCGCTTAAAATGTCTTCCAGGCGAGTGGAGGCCTTTATAGGGAGCTCAGAAAAATTAATATCGTCATTGTCTTCGTTCTTACTTTCCCCAGTTTTATCATCGCTGCACACGATAGAAGCGTAAAAAGGCTCGCTTTTTTCTTGCGCGTATTCTCTAAAAGTTTGAGAAAGCAAAGCGATGCTGGGCGCTAAAAAAAGCATGATCTTAGGGTCTAAAGCTTCCATGATTTTTAAAGAAGTGTAGGTTTTGCCGGTCCCGCATGCCATAATGAGCTTGCCTCTAGCGTTTTTAGGGTCAGAAAAATACTCTTTAGTGGCGTTTATGGCTTCTGTTTGGTGAGGGCGCGGCCTTTTCTTATCGCATAAGGGGATTTCGTCTTCGGTTTTTGTGGGATCAAACTTTTCCCAATCAATACGAGAATAAATAAAATTCTCTTCAGTGATTTCATCAATGTCAATCCCCATTCCTGTGCTTCTGATTTGTTCAATTGCTTTAAGAGCTTCAGAGGTTAAATTAGAAGTGGAGATGATGATCCCTTTTTTAAACCTGACCTCCCCTACCCCGATTAGCAATTGGGTTAAAAAAGGTGAAATGTCGTTATACGAGATGCTGTTTTGATGGAATTTGCATTGCACAGCGATGTATTCTTTTGAAGTCGTTTGAATGACTATATCAATCCCCTTATCGCGCTCCTTCCCCCTTAATTCCCAATCATACCAAAGATCAATAGACTCGTATTCGTTAGCGCTGTCATGCTCTTGTAAAAATTGCTTAGAAATTTTTTCAAACAAGCTTCCTTTATGGCGTTTGTTGGGTATGGCATGCAGTTTTTGTTTGATGAGTTCGTAGGCGCTGATTTCTTGCATTTTTCATTCCTTATAGTGGCGTTAAAGTCCTACATTATATAAAAAGATGTTGGAAAGTGGGGTTAAAAAGGCTTTTTATTCAGCGCTTTTTAAGGCTTTAGCGATGAGTTCTAAAGGGTGCAAAAATGGCGGGGTGTTAGGGTCATCTAAAGACTTTAAAGCGTTGTTTAATTGCATGTGGCATGCCCCGCATTCTGCGCTCAAAATTGCAGCTTGAGTGTTTATGATTTCTTTAGCCCTAAGAAGCCCCACTTTTAAAGAAAACTCCGCCTTTTCGGTTTGCATCGTAATCCCCCCAAAACCGCAGCAATTGTCCGGCATTTCTTTAATTTCATAATGCGCATTGAGTAAGTTTCGCACTTCTTTATGAGCGTTTAGGGTTTTTTTGGCATGGCAAGGGTTATGATAGGTGATAACCTCTTTTTTTCCCTTAGGGATTTTTTCTAAAAGACTTTTTAAAGGGGTATGTTTTTCTAAAAACACGCTCGCCAGATAGATTTTAGGCGTGATTTTTTCCAAGCGCTTCACATACAAATCCTTATCTTTTTCGCCTAAAAACACCTTGTAATAATCGTTAATGAGCATGCTAGCGCATGTGGCTTCAGGCACGATGATCGCATCCACTCCATCTAAATAGCTTTCAAACCATTCTATGTTTTTTTTCACTAAAAAAAGCGTGGTGTCTTTATCGCCGGTAAAATACGCAGGGGCTGAGCAGCATTCTTGCTTAGGGATGATCGCTTGAACGTTGAGTTTTTCTAAAATATACAACAAGCTTTCCCCCACTTGCTGGTAATGGTAATTGCTCAAGCACCCTATAAAAATGGCCACTTTTTGAATGGGGTTTTCTAAAGGCTTCATTCCTGCATGCTTTTGTAAAAAACTTTTTTGATTTAAGGGAGGCAGAGCGCTTTTTTTAAAGCGTTTGAACAAGCCTTTAAACGCCACTCTAGGCTCTAAACTATCCCCCACTTGCTTGAAAACGCAAGGGGCTAAAAAATGTGCAGTTGAAAACACCCTATCCATTTTTTTGCGGTTTTTTAAAAGGGAAAAATAGGATTTTTTATACCAAGCGATGCCATGCTTTTGAGCGATTTTTTCTCTGGCTTTTTCTATTAAAGTGTCTATGGGCAAATGAAAAGGGCAAATTTCCACGCAAGCGGTGCATAAAAAGCAAGTTTCTAAAAGGTGTTTTAAATTCGTGTCTAATTGGAGCTTGTTTTGAGCGTTTAAGCGCATCAAATCTAAAAAGCCCCTAGGCGAAGTCGCCTCATCTTTATGAATGCGATATATAGTGCAACCTGGCACGCATTTAGCGCACTTAACGCAAGCGTCCCCTACTTCTTCAAAAATATTTCCATTAACATTTTCATTCATAGCGTTTTACTGAAATGTTTTTCGCCCCCACGCAAATACGCGTCAAACTCCATGGCCATGTTTCTTACGAGCATGCCCCCCGTTCTTGTCATCTCAAAGCCTTTAGGGTTGAAAGAAAGCAAGCCCGCTTCTTCATAAGGCTTTAATTTTTCTAATTCTTTTTTAAAATGCGCTTTAAAATCAATAGAAAATTTTTCTTCAATCTTAGAGTAATCCAATTTTAAATTACTCATCATCTGCATGATCACTTCTTTTCTTAAAACATCTTCTTGACTGAGCGCTACGCCTCTTTCTACCGGTAAATGCCCCAAATCAAGGGCTTTTTCATAGTGGTGCAAATCTTTATAATTTTGCGTGTAATAATCGCCCCCTTCGCCGATGCTTGTAATGCCAATGCCAATGGTTTGAGTGAATTTCTTCGTGGTATAGCCTTGAAAATTACGGCGTAATTCCGCTTTTTGAAGGGCTAAATACAATTCATTATCGCTTTTAGCGAAATGATCCATGCCTATCATTTGGTAGTTGGCTTTTTCTAAAAAACTGATGAGAGATTCTAAAATCTCTAGTTTGTCTCTAGGGCTTGGCAATAAGGTTTCATCAATTTTACGCATCGTTTTTTTCACCCAAGGCACATGCGCGTAATTGAACACCGCCAATCGGTCCGGATCCAGTTTCAAAACCCATTCCAAAGTTTTTAAAAAACTCTCTTTAGTCTGGTTGGGTAAGCCATAAATCAAATCAAAATTAATGGATTTGATGCCGTAATCTCTGGCGAGTTTTACCGATTCTTGAACCATTTCAAAAGGCTGGATTCTGTGAATGGCTTTTTGAACCTCAAAATCAAAATCCTGCACCCCAAAACTCAAGCGGTTAAACCCCCTATCAAACAAGGTTTGCATGTGTTCTTTAGTGAAATGCCTAGGATCAATCTCGCAACTCATTTCAATATCTTGACTGAAATTAGGGAAAACTTCTTGAATGCTTTGCGTGATTTCATCTAATTGAATGGGCGAAAAAAAGGTCGGCGTGCCGCCGCCATAGTGGAATTGCGCCACTTCTCTGTTAGTGTCCATCGCGTTTTTTAAAAGGGCGAGTTCTTTTTTAAGGTAGCTGATATAGCGGGTTTTTTTCTCTTCTAAGCTGGTGTAAATGACTGAACAAGCGCAAAAATAACACGCGCTCCTGCAAAAGGGCAAATGCGTATAAAGCGATAAAGGCATGGGGTTTTTGAGGTTGTCATGGTTAAAAAACGCCGTTTTCAAGCTCTCTTCATTAAAATTTTCTTTAAACTCCACCGCTGTGGGGTAGCTGGTGTATCGCGGGCCGGGCTTGGAATATTGGGAAAATTTTTCAAAATCAATGGTTTGCATTAAAAATTTTCCTCATCGCTATTGTCAAAATTTTCAAAATTATTCTCATTAAAAGGGGGTTGTTTGAACATGTTGTCAAAATTAAAAAATAAATTAGGGTGCTCTTTTTTGATTTGTTTGACAAAGTTTAAGGTGTTGATATTGGGCAAATTCCCGTCTTTTTGGCGTAAATTTTCTAACAATTGCAAGGAAACTTCGCGCACATCTTCAAAATCAATCGGCGCTTGGGTGATAATATCCCTTTCTAATTCCGCCCTAAGCCTGGCTTCAAAAGCCTTTCTGGCGTTCTCTGCCAAAAGAGAAATCACATTATCTGGCACTAAAACGTAATTTTTATCTTCTTCATCAGAAATAAAGTAAGCTTCATTTTTTTTAAACGCCCCTTTTTCTAATTCTAAAAGCATTTCACTAGCGCTGATTTTTTTGAGAAAGGCTCTGTTTTTTTGGGTGGTTAAGCTATGGATAAGTTTTTGTGATTTGGTTTTAGAAACTCGTTTTTTAGGTAATTTTTCCATTTGTATCCTTTTTAAGCTGATTGTATCCAATTTCGTTTAATTCTCATTATAAATCGTTTTTAAATACTCTATTTTTGAAGTCAAATTGAGTAATACCATATCGGCTAACACCAACGCTAACAAACTCTCGCACACCACACTCCCTCTAATCGCAATACAAGGATCATGCCTACCCTTCAACAAGCATTCGCACTCATTACCCTTAATGTCTATGGTTTGTTGAGGTTGGAAAATGCTTGGCGTGGGTTTGAAATGCACCTTAACAATAATTTCTTCCCCATTGCTCATGCCCCCTAAAACCCCTCCGCTACGATTGCTCAAAAACCCTTTTTGATTCATTAAATCATTATACTCTGAGCCTTTTAATAAAGAGCTTTCTACCCCTTTGCCTATTTCAACCGCTTTCACCCCGTTAAGCCCCATCATCGCTTCAGCGATTTTAGCGTCTAATTTAGCGTATAGCCCTTGACCTAAGCCAATGGGGAGTTTTTGATTAATTTTCACGCTCCTTGCTCTAATCAAAGCCACGCCCCCGATACTATCGTGGTTTTTGATAGCGTTTTGAATGGCTGTTTTTTGCGCTTCTTCTTGTTCTTTGTCTAGTGCAAAAATCTCGCTTTTTAAAGCGTGATTAAAATCGTAATTTTTGGCTTCAATGCCCCCAATTTTAATAATCCCGCTTTCACAAACAATACCAATTTCTCTTAAAAGCATTTTAGCAAACGCCCCAGCAGCCACTCTTATAGCGCTCTCTCTGGCCGAGCTCCTCCCCCCACCCCTAAAATCCCTGATTCCGTATTTATGAAAATAAGTGAAATCCGCATGGCTAGGCCTAAAAAGGTTTTTAATGTTATCGTAATCCTTGCTCCTAGCCCTTTGGTTGTGGATTAAAAACCCTATGGGCGTCCCTGTGCTAAAATCTTCAAAAACCCCGCTTGTTATTTCCACCTTATCGTCTTCTTTTCGTGGCGTAATGAAAACATTCCTCCCCCCTTGGCGGCGCTTCATTTCATTTTCTAATAGCGCATAGTCTATTTTAATCCCGCTAGGCATGCCGTCTAATACCCCCCCTATGATGTTCCCATGCGATTCCCCAAAAGTCGTGAGCCTTAAAAAACGCCCCAAAGTGTTCATTTGGCTTCCTTCAGTTTTTGAAGCGCATAATAAGCGCATTGCTGTTCGGCTTCTTTTTTGCTTTTGCCTTTAGCGGTTGCATACATTTTATCTTGAATGTATAGAGCCATTTCAAATTCTTTATGGTGATCGGGACCTTTTTCTTGGAGTAATTGGTACGAAGGGATCACGCAAAATTGCGCTTGGGTCAATTCCTGTAAGGCGGTTTTATAGTCCATAAACAAATGCTCCAAATCCAAACGCTTGTAAGCGCGATTGAGTAAATTTTGCATGATTTTACGCACCTTAGCTAACCCCGCTTCTAAATACACCCCAGCCATTAAAGCCTCAAAAGCGCTTGATAAAATAGAGGGTTTTTCTCTCCCCTTAGAAATTTCTTCAGAAGAAGAAACGCGCAAATAATCCTGCAAAGCAATCGCTTTCGCTAATTTCGTAAAACCATGCGCGCTCACAATAGAAGCCCTTAATTTAGAGAGTTTGCCCTCATCGTATTGATAGAATTTATGGTATAGCAACTCCCCTATCACCAAACCCAACACCGCATCGCCCAAAAATTCCAAGCGCTCATTGTTTAAAGCGAGCTTGCATGATTTATGCGTTAGGGCTTGCTCCAATAAACGCTTGTCTTTAAAAGAATACCCCAAAGCTTTTTCTAGCGTTGTATAAGAGCTATTAGGCGTTATGTAAGGGCTGTTTTGAGAGCGTTTGTTTTTCATCATTTCTCCCTTTAAGTGGTCGTTTTGACCCGTTTTTGCGCCTCTAGTTTAGCGAGGCTATCGCATCGTTCATTCTCAGCATGCCCGTTATGCCCCTTGATCCAAACAGCCACAATCAAATGCCATTTAGAGACTTCTAAAAATTCTTTCCATAAATCCACATTTTTAACTTTAGCAAAATTCTTTTTTTGCCAGTTAGCTAACCACACATTGATCGCTTGGCACACGTATTGCGAATCGCTATAAAGCGTGATATGGCATGGGCGTTTCAAAATTTTTAAGGCTTCATTGAGCGCTCTTAATTCCATGCGGTTATTCGTGGTGAAATGTTCGCCCCCACTGATGATTTTTTCTTTATCTTTATAGCGTAAAATCGCCGCATACCCGCCCGGCCCAGGATTGCCCAAAGAAGAGCCATCGCAAAAAATTTCAATTTCTTGCATCTTAATCCACTCCCACAGCATGCGTTTTTTTAGAGATTTTAAGCACCATATCCATAAACGCTAACTGGTAACACACAGGACACCTATGGTTTTCAAAAGGAAAGATTTGTTTGCAATGCTTACAACGGTATTCAAAAGTCAGGCTCGCTTTTATAGGGCTATGCAATAGAGCGCGTAAAACCTCTAATTCAAAAACTTGGCAAGGTTTGTTATCCAAAAGCAGCCCTTGAGATCGCGCGATATCTTGCAAAAGGGCATGTTTTTCTAAAATAAAAGCAGGGATATTCATATCCCATAAAAGATCGATCACATTTTCTAGCCGTTCGGTTGTATCAATTTCTTGCCAAAAAAGCTTTTCATCATGCGATTTTAAGTGATTTAAAGCGATTTTTTTCAAATCTAACGACGCTTTTGAAACATGCAAGATTTTAGCCGCCTCTTCCTTATTCTCTATTAAATGCATGAGATAAAGGTAATTTTTAATCGTTTCAATTTCAGGCACCTCTAATTCTTCCAAACATTCCAAAGTTTCTAAAGCCTTTGAATAGTCTTTTTCTAATTCATACGCATGCAAAAGTTTCAATAACGCTTCCACATTCCTTGGGGAAAAGCGCAAAATTTCTCTCACGGTGTCTTTTGTTTTTTGCAAATACCCCACACTAAAATAATTTTTAGCCAATAAATCTAAAACAGCGATTTTTTCTTCATCTTTTAAGGGGCGATTCAAAAGGCCTTTTAAGATTTCAATGCTCATTTCCACATCCGCTTTAGAATACGCCCTGGCTAAAAACATCAAACTGGAAATTTTGGCATGCTTTAAAAGCTCGTCTAAATTCTCGCTGCTCGCATAGGCGTTTTGATTTTGGGCGAATTTTTGCAAAAATTTTTTGTTTCTCTTTCGGGTGAAATACGATCTAGCCTGTTCTAATAAAATGACAAGAGCGATAATGAAAGTGAATAAGGCGATAGAAAATAAAGAATCTTTATAGAGGAAATTGAAGTGTTGCACAATCTAAAATCACTCTCTAATCATCACAATCCTAGACTTAACGCGCAATTTTTCAAAATGCTCTTCTAAAATCTTATCCTTAGATTCTTCCACTAATTTTTGGGCGATGAATTGCTTGGCCTGACTGAAGCTCACTTCATTTTTACCCTTTTTTTCCTTGATATAAAAGGTGATGAACTGCCCCCCACCCCCATTCATAACGGGCGTAAAAGAGCCTTGCTCATGCGAAATAAAGACTTGGGCGATTTGAGGGTTTAGGGTTTTCATCTCTATTTTTTCATTGGCCTTACTCACCCCTGGAACTTCCAAATTAGGGTCTGCCATAGCCCTTTCTAAATCTTCTTGATTGGTGGAAGTGTAGCGCACGGTTTCTATTTCTGTGGGGATACTGAATTGCTCCTTGTGTTTGTTGTAATATTCGCGCATTTTAGTTTCAGAGCTGGTATCCACATTAGTGAGCAAAATATTACGCAACAATTCTTGCATTTCTAAATGCTCTTTAAGCTGATCTCTATAGAGTTTATAATGCCCCTCAGCCATAAGCATCTGTTTGAAATGGTCTAAATCCATGCCTTGTTGTTGCGCCATCATCGCCATTTCTTGGTCTAGCTTGTCATCATCTACATGGATTTTCAAGCGCTCAATTTCTTGGTTTTTAATGCGTTCAGCGATCAAACGATCCCTGGCTTGAGCCTTACTCACTTTAGATTTTTCTTGCTCTTCTTGGATTTGATACAGCGTGATAGGCGAGCCATTAACGAGCAATGAAATGCCCCCTACGACCTTATCTTCAAGGGTGTTGTTGGTAGCGTTATTAGGATTACCAAAAATAGAATTGAATTGAGAGCTAGGGCTTGTTTCCTTATTTTTTTCAGTAGCTTGAGGGGTTGTATCTTTTTTTTCAGGTTTTGGCACATTACTTTGAACGCCTTGATTTTGCGTGCCTTGATTTTGAACGCCCTTACTACCCCCTTTGATTTTAGGAGGCGTGATCTTTGGAGTGGGATTTTTGGCATCCCCATGATGGACTTCTGCTCTGGGCTTTGCTCTAGTTTTAGTTGTTTTCTTTTCTTCGGTGTTTTTCTTTTCTTCTTTATTCTTCAAATCCTTATTCTTTAATTCCTTACTCTTCAATTCTTGGCGGATTTTTTTATCCAAAGAAGACTCTTGCTTCCTCCCTTCTAAGGCTTCTACTTTAGAATCAGGCTCTGCATAAACCACCCCAATAAATAATAGAACCTTAGAAATATAAGAAAAAATTTTCCTCATCAACCCAATTTCTCTTTCAAAATAGCATTCACCACGCTAGGATTAGCCCCTTTTAGATTTTTCATCGCTTGCCCTACAAAAAACCCAAAAAGCTTGTCCTTACCGCTTTTGTATTCAAGCACCTTATCAGCGTTGTTTTTTAACACTTCTTCTACCACTTTAACAATCGCTTCCGTGTCATTGACTTGAGACAAGCCCATTTGCTCAATGAGTGCATCCACATCGCCCCCATGCTCTTCTAAAAGCCTGTCTAACACATCTTTAGCGCTCTTGCCTGAAATCTTGCCCTCATCAATGCGTTTGGCTAAAGCGCCTAACATGTGAGCGCTAATCCCACAATTCTCTAAAGTAACTTCAGCCTTCAAGCGCCCTAATAATTCCACGCAAAGCCATGTCACGCTCGTTTTAGCCTTAACCCCAAGATTAAGCATGCTTTCAAAATACTCCGCCAATAAAGGATCGCTCACCAATAAATTCGCATCGTCTTCTTTAAGGTTAAAATCTTTCATGTAGCGGATTTTTTTCGCGCTGGGCAATTCATTGATCTTTTGAGCTTCTTTTAAAAGTTTCTCATCAATAAAAACAGGATACAAATCCGGATCTTTAAAATAGCGGTAATCCGCTGACTCTTCTTTATTGCGCATAGAAAGGGTGATCCCTTTGGCGGTGTCAAAAAGGCGCGTTTCTTGAACCACCTCTTCATCATAACGCCCACTTTCCCACGCCGCGCTTTGGCGTTCTATCTCGTATTCAATCGCTTTAGCGATGAATCTAAAGCTATTCAAGTTTTTGATTTCCACCCTCGTGTAAAGCTTTTCATCGCCTTTGGGTCTAATGGACACGTTCGCATCGCACCTGAAATTCCCCTCTTGCATGTTCGCATCAGAAATCCCTGTAAAACGCACGATAGCATGGAGCTTTTTCAAATACGCTATGGCTTCTTCACTATTTTTCATGTCCGGCTTGCTGACAATTTCTAATAAAGGGGTGCAAGCGCGGTTCAAATCCACTAAAGAACAGCTGCCCTCATGGATATTTTTACCAGCGTCTTCTTCCATGTGGGCTCTTTCAATACGCACGATTTTTGTGCCCTCTTTGGTGTCAATCTCTAACTTCCCATCGCTCACAATGGGGACTTCAAACTGCGAAATTTGATAAGCCTTAGGCAAATCAGGGTAAAAGTAATTTTTCCTCGCAAAAATGGAATGTTGGTTGATATGAGCCTCAATGGCTGTGCCTAATTGGATGGCTTTTTTAACCACTTCTTGATTCAATACCGGCAAAGCTCCCGGTAAGCCCAAACACACAGGGCAGGTGTTAGAATTGGGGGTTTCTCCAAAGCTTGTAGAACAAGAGCAAAAGATTTTGGTTTTGGTGTTGAGTTGGACATGGACTTCTAGCCCGATTACAGCTTCAAATGGCATTATTTGTCCTTACTCTTTTTATTGCTCACAATGGCAAAAGTCAAGTCATTGATCTCGGTGTGGTCTTTAATGAAATCATTGATTTCTTTCAAACTCATTTTTTGGATTTGATTGAGCAGCGTTTGATTGAAATTTAAAGGCAAACCTAAATAAAAATAATTGTAAGTGGTGTTCAAGCGGCTAGAGATCGTTTCATTCCTTAAAGGCTCAGAGCCTAGTAAAAACTTTTTAGCGTCGTCTAATTCTTGTTGCGTCATGCCTTTTTCTATAAATTCTTTAATTATTTTTTTAACCAAGGCAACGCTTTTAGCTTGAGTGCTGAGCTTGGTTTGCAAATACCCGCTAGCAAAATGCGCCACTTTAGAAAAATTAGAGCGGATATACACGCTATAAGCCAAGCCCTCTTGAACCCTGATTTTTTCCATTAAACGAGAGCCAAACCCCCCCCCAAGCACAAACATCATGACTTTAGATTTCGCTAAATCCTGTTTTAAATCCTTGATTTTAAAGGGCGCACCAAAATACACGAAAGCCTGTTCAGTGTCTTTATAGAGAACTTTTTCGCTTTTTTTATCGCTCGTTTCAAAATAAGGCTCTTCATACGCTTTACCTTGCGGCAAGAAATTAAGAGCGTTATTCAAACGCTTAAGGGTTTGATCGATTTTCAAATCGCCCCCAAGCACCACCACGAGCTTATTGAGTTCAAAAACCTTAGCAAATTGCTGTTTCAAATCGTCTAGCTTGATTTTTTGAAGACTCTCTTTAGTGCCTAAAGCTGCATTAGCTAAAGGGGTGTTAGCAAAAAGCTCTTGTTTTAAAGTCAGTTTAGCCAAATAGTCAAAGTCGCTTTCTTTTTGTAAAAGCGCGGCCAACATTTGGGTTTTGACTTTTTCTAAAGCGTTTTGCGTGAAATTAGGGGATTTCAAAAGCTCTTTTAAACGCATGATAGCTTCATCTTCGTATTCTTTTAAAAATTCTAAAGTGATTTGCAAATCTTCTGCGCTGGTATCCACATTCAAACTGATCGCTTTTTGCTCTAAAAGTTGCGCAAATCCCACCGCACCAAGCTCCTTAGTGCCTTCGTTTAAAACTTGCGCGAATAATTTCGCCAAACCCAACTGATCTTTATCGCTTAAGCTCCCACCCCCCCTAAAAGCTAAATGGATAAACCCCATAGGCAATAAATGGTTTTCTTCATAAATCACAGGGACTTTAGCTTGATTGATTTCTTGGTGTGTCAAAGCGCTCGCTTGTAACCCCATAAAAACTCCTAATAATAAAGTGATTAAAAATTTTTTCATGCTCTTTATACCTTTGCTTTAGCCGGATAACGCTTTAAAATTTCATAAGCGGTGTTTCGTTTAGCCGCCACGCTCCCAATGTCTTCAATAAGTTCTATCATTTCCGCTTCATTCATGCAAAAACTCGTCCCGGCCGCTTTCACTACATTTTCTTCCATCATCACACTCCCTAAATCATTCGCTCCAAACAATAAGGCTAACTGCCCTATCATAGAGCCTTGAGTAACCCATGAACTTTGGATGTTTTGAATGTTATCCAAAAAAATCCTACTGCATGCCAAATAGCGTAAATACCGATTGGAACTCGCTTTTTTAATGCTTGGGATTTCTTCTTTTAAGGGGGTGTTGTTGGGCTGAAAACTCCATAAAATAAAAGCCCTAAAGCCGCCGGTTTCATCTTGCAAATCGCGTACCCTTTGTAAATGCTCTATTACATCTTCTTCATTATCCACGCTCCCAAACATCATGGTAGCCGTGCTTTTAATCCCGCAAAGATGGGCCATTCTATGCACTTCAATCCACCGATCACTGCTCAATTTTTTAGGAGCAATGACATCGCGCACCCTATCGCTTAGTATTTCTGCTCCCGCTCCTGGAATGGAGCTTAACCCAGCGTTTTTCAACCTTTCTAAAACTTCTTTTAAAGACAATTTAGAGATTTTAGAAATGTAATCAATCTCAACTGCGCTAAAACCATGAATGGTAATGGTGGGGAATTTTTGAGCGATATGGCTGACTAAATTTTCATAATAGTCAATCTTTAGCTGCGGGTGCACCCCCCCTTGAAAAAGGATCTGCGTGCCGCCAATGGCGAGCAATTCTTCAATCTTTTGATCAATTTCTTCATAGCTCAACACATAGGCGTCTTTTTCTTTTAGGGTGCGTTTGAACGCGCAAAACTTGCAATCCACAAAACAAATATTGGTGTAATTGATATTCCTATCCACAATAAAAGTCGTCAAGTTTTCAGGGTGCAAGCGTTGCTTCACTCTCAAAGCCCTTTGCCCTAATTCTTTCAAGGGCGCGTTTTTCATTAAATCCAAAATTTCTTCTCTGTTGATGCGCATTTTAAAACCTTGTTCCCATAGAAAATTCAAAGTGTTGCGTGTAATCGTCCATGTTAGGGTTGAAGCATAGCCCTTTACATTTTTTGCCATTGCCATCGCCCCATTGGTTGAAAAACGCTATAGGGAAAATCAACACCAAAGGCCCCATGGGCGAAATCCATTCAATCTGTAAGCCTGTAGAAGCTCTCCAAGTCGCTCTTTCAAACCCAGCCCCTATCACGCCATAATCTTTAAAATTCGCTGTCGTGAAGGGAGCGTTATAGAAGAAACTCCCCCTAGTTGGGGTTTTAAAGGTTAAGAAACCAAAGTCAAAAAACCACGCTAAGCGCATTTTAGCCGCTTTTAGCACCCCATAGCTCAATTCAGTAGAAGCGGTAAAAATCCCATCGCCTCCAAGCCACAAGCCAAACTCATCTTTAGGCGTAACTGAGCCGTTTCTAAAGCCTCTCACCGTGGTTACGCCCCCCATGTAGAAAGTGGAGTTTAAGGGCAAGTAATCATCGGTGTTATACCTAAAGATATAGCCCCCTTGCGTTTTAAAGCGAG
This sequence comes from Helicobacter pylori NQ4053, assembly GCF_000274605.1. Lineage (NCBI taxonomy): Bacteria > Pseudomonadati > Campylobacterota > Epsilonproteobacteria > Campylobacterales > Helicobacteraceae > Helicobacter > Helicobacter pylori. The sequence goes on along the minus strand of NZ_AKNV01000003.1, from coordinate 211,155 downwards.
CGATCAAATCTATCAATAAATATTTTTGCAAATGGTGGTAAGCGGCGAATTTACCATAAACTTTGGTGTTACGGACATTCCCTCCTAACCCGTTCCACGAATTGAGCGTGCCAGAGCTTGGCAAACCAGACATCGTCGCATAAGAGCTAAAGATAACCCCATTTCTAGGGAAATAATAATCATCGGTGTTGTCATAGCTCACATCAAGAGTGAAAGAGCTGGTGATAGGCGTGTGGTAATCCCTATCCCAAATACCTTTTATTTCTGGTGAAGTGGTGATCGCTCCAGGACTAGAACAGCTTTCAGGGACCAATGGAGTCCTACCGCCTGATAAGCGATTGATAATCACCGATGCGGGTGTGGAACATTGTCTTGGAGAAACCACTTCATTCACAGAGGAATAGTAGCGGTTGTATAAAGGGCTGCTGAAACCAAGGAGTTTGGTAACGTTCAAGTTATACCCTAAGCTCACATGGGTTCTGTTACCCAGCATGCGCCCGACATTCACCCCAAAGCCTCCGCCTTGTTGGATGTATTGGTAGCTTATCCTATAGTCCGCATAAAGATTGATCGTAGAGCTATACCAGCTGTCAAAAATCCTTGGATTAGTTAAGCTCAAATTCCCCGCAAACATACGCCCCGCCCCTCTTGGCATGCCCGGATAAGATCTACCCCCCCCTGTAGCGATGTTAGCATACAAGCTCATGCTTTGGCCTGTGCCAAAAAGGTTTCTTTCGCTCACGCTCCCATTAAGCATAAGCCCTCCATAAGAGCCATAGCCTAACCCAAATTGCAACTGCCCAGTACGCCCCTCTTCTACGCTCACTAATAAATCCATGAGTGAGCTATTCACCCTTTTTTCTTCAATTTTGACTTTAGAGAAAAACCCTAAACGCCTCAAAGAATTTTCGGAATTTCTCAGTTTGGTCAAGTTGTATTTATCCTTAGGCCCTAACAATAACTCCCTTCTAATGATTCGATCGCTCGTGCGTTGGTTCCCTGAAATGATGACATCATTGATATGCACCATATCGCCCACTTCAATACGATAAATGACTTTCACAAGCCCGTTTTTTTCATCTTTATCCAAGTCTGGCTTCACCACCGCAAACGCATAACCCTTATCGGCAATTTCGGTTTTTAAAATTTGCGCATCCGCTCTTAAATGCTCAATATTAAAGACATCTTTTCTTTTCACTTTAAGCGCTTTTTCTAAGGTTTTTAAGGGGACTACCGGGTTGTCAATCTCTATTAAAATGTCTGAAATCCTGTATTGGATCCCCTCTTTGACTTTATAATGAAGCTTAGCGTCATGGGTAGAAAAATCCGTTTTCAAAAAAGGCGAAGAAATATGAGCGTCTAAATAACCCCTACGCATATACACATCTTGGATACGCAAAGAATCGTATTCTAATTGATCTAGACGCAATTTTCCGTCATTCAAGCCCCACATCCAGCCCATGAAATCTCGTTGCTTGTTCGCGCTCAAAGATTCAATCAAGCGGTGTTTTAATTTCGCACTTCCCTCATAAATGGATTGTTTGATATAAATACTATCCCCCCTATTCACATCAAACACGATTAATAACGCGCCCTCACTGACCTTTTGGGTGCGCACCTCCACCACGCTCCCATAATAGCCCTGCCCCTCTAAAGCGGTTTTTAAAGCCGTTTTAGCATGCTCTAATTTTTGCTCATCAAAGGTGTCGCCCTTTTTGATCCCCATTTGGGATTTTAAGCCGTCTTTTTCCTTTTCAGTCCCATAACCCTTGATTTCTACCCCGGCAATCCTGGCTTTTTCATCAAAATGAAACTCTAATATGCCGCTTTCAAAAGTGGCATAAACGTCTTTAAAATACCCTTGATTGAACAAAGCCAAAACAGCGGTGTCTATTTTTTTAGAATCCACAATATCGCCCACACGAATCTTTACAATCTCATTAGCGAGCATGTCAGACATGTAAGAAAGCCCGACATAAGAAATGGACTTGACTTTCATTTCTTTAGGCGTTTGATTGGATTGGGGGGTTTCGTTTTGAGCTTCATTCTTTTGAGTCTCACTTTTTTGAGCCTCTTTTGTGGTTTCTTTTGGAGAAGCCAAATCGTTTGGTTTAGAGCCGTCATTTTCTAAAGCTTCAACGCTGGTATTCATACATGCGAAAACAAGAGAAGATAGAATAAATTTTTTAATACTGATTTCCTTAATAGATTTTAGCTTGAGTGTTGTTAGTAGCGTTATTATAACTAATCATTCTTAAAAACGCTAAAAATCCTTAAAATTTTTGTATAAAATTATACAAACTATCCCTTTCTACCGCAACAAAGCCAGAATCCTTGATTTTAAATATCAAATCTTCTTTTTCTAAACCATGCCGGCTTTTCGCGCCGGCCGCACTTTGAATGCTCTCTATTTCTATCGTGCCGTCTAAATCGTTAGCGCCAAATTCTTGAGCCACTAAAGCCAAATTCAAGCCCAAAGTCGCCCAATAAGCTTTAATGTGGGGGATATTATTTAAAAGAATGCGGGATATAGCGATGGTTTTTAGGATTTCTATCGCGCTAGGGGATTTTCCCACTTTCAAATAGTTGTTTTCTTTTTGATACAGCAAGGGAATGAATGCGTTAAAGCCCCCTTCTTTATTTTCTACTTTATTTTTAGGGCTTTGAGTTTTTTTGATCCTTAGCATGTGATCGATGCGATGGATTTTATCTTCAATATGCCCAAAAAGCATGGTAGCGTTACTCATTTTGCCTAATTTGTGCCAATAAGCATGGATTTCTAACCACCGAGAAGAACCCACCTTGCCCTTACAGATTTTACGCCTAACTTCTTCATCAAAAATCTCTGCTCCCCCACCTGGCATGGAATCCACCCCGGCTTTGAGCATGTCTTCTAACACCAATTCAAAAGGTTTGTTGAATTTAACGCTTAAAAAATGCACTTCTGCAGCGGTCATGGCCTTTAAATGCAAGTTAGGCATTTCTTGTTTGATGGTTTCAAACACCTTTAAATACCATTCATAGGAGTAATTAGGGTTATGAGCGCTCACGATATGGACTTCTTTAATCCCCTTGTTGTAGGAGTTTTTAACCTTTTCTAGGATTTCTTCTAAGCTCATTTCATAAGGGTTAGGGTTTTTTCTGTGGGCTGAAAAAGCGCAAAATTTGCAAGCGTCCGCACAAATATTGCTAGGGTTTAAATGCCTATTGACATTAAAATACACGATTTTTTGGTGCATGTTTTGGCGCATGCGATCCGCTGCTTCCCCTAGCGTGTATAAATCATAATCATAAAGCTTCACTAATTCTTTGCTTTCAGTAACTTGATTGTCTAATACTTTTTCTAAAAAGTCCATTATTAATTGCCCTTTCATTTTAAAGATAAACATTGTAGCATTTTTAGATTGAAGAATGCTTTTTATATATTATATAAAAATATCCCTTTTAATCCCCCCTATTGATACCAGCCCCCTTTTTTTGACATAATTCTCATTAAAGGGATTTTTATGATAAAATCTAAGCTTTATCAAGCCATTAGCTGGTGTTCTTTCTCATTTTTATAAATTTTTAAAAATTTTCATACTCTTGTTTACTTTTTCATTATCATTTATGCTATAATTATGGGACAACTTAAACCAACACAAAGGAGATACTATGTTATCAAAAGACATCATTAAGTTGCTAAACGAACAAGTGAATAAGGAAATGAACTCTTCCAACTTGTATATGAGCATGAGTTCTTGGTGCTATACCCATAGCTTAGATGGCTCGGGGCTTTTCTTGTTTGACCATGCGGCTGAAGAATACGAGCATGCTAAAAAGCTTATCGTTTTCTTGAATGAAAACAATGTGCCTGTGCAATTGACTAGCATCAGTGCGCCTGAGCATAAGTTTGAAGGTTTGACTCAAATTTTCCAAAAAGCCTATGAACATGAGCAACACATCAGCGAGTCCATTAATAATATCGTCGATCACGCCATAAAAGGCAAAGATCATGCGACTTTCAATTTCTTGCAATGGTATGTGTCTGAACAGCATGAAGAAGAAGTGCTTTTCAAGGATATTTTGGATAAAATTGAGTTGATTGGTAATGAAAACCATGGCTTGTATTTGGCTGATCAATATATCAAAGGGATCGCTAAAAGCAGGAAATCTTAATTTTAGGGTATTGGGTGCAAAAACTAGCCGTTTTTGATTTTGACTCCACGCTAGTCAATGCTGAGACGATTGAGTCTTTAGCGAGGGCGTGGGGGGTGTTTGATGAAGTGGAAACAATCACTTTGAAGGCTATGAATGGCGAGACAGATTTTCATAAAAGTCTTATTTTAAGGGTTTCTAAACTCAAAAACATGCCCTTAAAACTAGCCAAAGAAGTTTGTGAAAGTCTGCCTTTATTTGAGGGGGCGTTTGAACTCATTAGCACCTTAAAAGAGAAAAATTACAAGGTGGTTTGCTTTAGTGGGGGCTTTGATCTAGCGACCAATCATTACAGGGATTTATTGCATTTAGATGCGGCTTTCAGTAACACGCTGATCGTGGAAAATAACGCCTTAAACGGCTTGGTTACGGGGCATATGATGTTTTCGCATTCTAAGGGCGAAATGCTTCTCGCCTTGCAACGCTTGTTGAATATCAGCAAAACGGACACCTTAGTCGTGGGCGATGGGGCGAATGATTTGAGCATGTTCAAACATGCCCATATCAAAATCGCTTTCAATGCTAAAGAAATCCTAAAACAGCACGCCACGCATTGCATTGATGAGCCTAATTTAGCCCTAATCAAGCCTTTGATTTAAAGAATTTTTTTTGTAAAATTCCTTTAAAAGGATAATCATGTTCCAGCCCCTATTAGACGCTTATACAGACAGCACCCGTTTAGATGAAACCGATTATAAGCCCCCATTAAATATAGCCCTAGCGAATTGGTGGCCTTTGGATAAAAGAGAAAGCAAAGGGTTTAGGCGTTTTATCTTGTATTTCATCTTAAGCCAACGCTACAAAATCACCCTCCACCAAAACCCTAACGAGCCCTCCGATCTCGTTTTTGGCAGTCCTATTGGATCAGCCAGAAAAATCCTATCCTATCAAAACGCTAAAAGGGTGTTTTACACCGGTGAAAACGAATCGCCTAATTTCAACCTCTTTGATTACGCCATAGGCTTTGATGAATTGGACTTTAACAATCGTTATTTGAGAATGCCTTTATATTACGCTAGCTTGCATTACAAAGCCGAGAGCGTGAATGACACCACCGCGCCCTACAAGATTAAAGACAACAGCCTTTATGCTTTAAAAAAGCCCTCCCATCATTTTAAAGAAAACCACCCTAATTTGTGCGCAGTAGTGAATGATGAGAGCGATCCTTTGAAAAGAGGGTTTGCGAGCTTTGTCGCAAGCAACCCTAACGCCCCTATAAGGAACGCTTTCTATGACGCTTTAAATTCTATTGAGCCAGTTACTGGGGGAGGGAGCGTGAAAAACACTTTAGGCTATAACGTCAAAAACAAAAACGAATTTTTAAGCCAATACAAATTCAATCTGTGTTTTGAAAACACTCAAGGCTATGGCTATGTTACTGAAAAAATCATTGACGCTTATTTCAGCCATACCATTCCTATTTATTGGGGGAGTCCTAGCGTGGCGAAAGACTTTAACCCTAAGAGTTTTGTGAATGTGCATGATTTTAAAGATTTTGATGAAGCGATTGATTACGTGAGATACTTGCACACGCACCCAAACGCTTATTTAGACATGCTCTGTGAAAACCCTTTAAACACCCTTGATGGGAAAGCTTACTTTTACCAAAATTTGAGTTTTAAAAAAATCCTTGATTTTTTTAAAACGATTTTAGAAAACGACACGATTTATCACGATAATCCTTTCATTTTCTATCGTGATTTGCATGAGCCTTTAATATCTATTGATGATTTGAGGGTTAATTATGATGATTTGAGGGTTAATTATGATGATTTGAGGGTTAATTATGATGATTTGAGGGTTAATTATGATGATTTGAGGGTTAATTATGATGATTTGAGGGTTAATTATGATGATTTGAGGGTTAATTATGACCGGCTTTTACAAAACGCTTCACCTTTATTAGAACTCTCTCAAAACACCACTTTTAAAATCTATCGCAAAGCTTATCAAAAAACCTTACCTTTGTTGCGCACCATAAGGAGATGGGTTAAAAAATAAGGCGTATTTTAAGACTGATTGAGAAATTGGAGCGCTATTTTAAAATGCACTAACGCTTCTTTTTTGAGCGTGGGGTTTTTGAGCATGTCCTCTAAAGCATGGGTGCTTAAAAAATGTTTGGTTTTTAAAGACACGATGCGCCCAAAGGACTCTTCTTTAGAAAGGTTTAAAAGGCGTTTGGGCAAAATCTCGCCAAATACCACAATGACTTTTGAAGCGCTGTTGTCTAATTGCCAGGTTAAATGGGGCAGGCATGCGTTGATTTCTTCTTCTAAATTAAGGCTGTTAGAGTCGCATTTAAGGAGCGATAAGATATTGCAATCTTTTAAGGGGCAGTTAAAAACCTTTTGGATAATGCTCTCTAACATGGCCGCTTTTAAATTGTTCAAGAAATGTAATTGGCTATCCAGCATGGGGGTTAGCGTGATGAAAGTGATCTTGGAAGTGGGGTTAAAAAGCCCGATCACCGGTTTTGAATTTTGATGGCGTTTGCACAGATTGCAATTTTCTATGCCCTCATAAACTTGTTTGTTAAGGGGCTTATTTTGGGGCTTGGTAAGGTTGGTATTGGTGTAAGTTTCACCTAAAAGACGCTCCATATAAAGGGAGCGTAAAGTTTGAAGGCGTGAAAGTTGCAAAGCGTTCAGTCTTTATGCTTTTTGAAAGCGTGAGGGCTTAGCATGTTTTCTGGCTTGAAAATATCGTCCAGTTGCTCTTTAGTTAAGATTTTCTTTTCTAAAGCGATGTCATAGATAGAGCGATCGCTTTTTAAGGCTTCTTTAGCGATCATAGCGGATTTTTCATAGCCAATATGAGGGTTTAGCGCGGTAACAATGCCAATGCTGTTAAACACATAATCGTGGCAAATCTTTTCATTAGCCGTGATGCCTTCCACGCATTTAGTCGTTAAGGTTTCAATCGCACGCCCTAAAATCACAAAGGAATGGAAAAGCTTGTAAGCGATAACCGGCTCAAACACATTGAGTTGCAATTGCCCTCCTTCTGCGGCTAACGCCACGCTCAAATCGTTCCCAATCACCGCAAAGCACACCTGATTGACCACTTCAGGGATCACCGGATTGACTTTACCGGGCATGATAGAGCTACCCGGCTGCATTTTAGGCAAATTGATTTCATTCAACCCAGCTCTAGGGCCTGAACTGAGTAACCTCAAATCGTTACAAACCTTAGAAAGTTTCACCGCAATACGCTTTAAAACCCCACTCACTTGCACATACGCCCCCGTGCTTTGAGTGGCTTCAATCAAGTTATTAGCCATGACAAAAGGGCGACCCGTTACTTCTTGGATTTTCTTTTCAATCAAACTGCGATAATCCGGGTGCGAATTGATCCCTGTGCCAATAGCCGTGCCGCCTAAATTAAGCTCTCTTACCCAATTCCTAGCGTCTAAAACCTGCTCAATATCCCTATCAACCATCAACGCATAAGTTTCAAACTCTTGCCCTAAAGTCATAGGCACAGCGTCTTGAAGCTGGGTGCGCCCCATTTTAATCACATGAGCGAATTCTTTAGCCTTTTGAGCGAAAGCGTCCCTTAAAGCCTTCATGGGAGCGACTAAATTACTCAAGCGCTCATAAATCGCAATTTTTAACGCACTAGGATAGGCGTCATTGGTGGATTGAGAGCGGTTGACATGGTCGTTTGGGTGGCAAAATTGATACTCGCCCTTTTGATGCCCCATGTATTCTAAAGCCAAATTAGCAATCACCTCGTTCATGTTCATGTTCGTGCTTGTGCCAGCCCCCCCCTGAATCATATCCACAATGAATTGATCATGGTATTTGCCATCAACCAACAAATCGCACGCATGGCAAATCGCAATTTTAAGCTTTTCATCAATCAAGCCTAATTGCGCATTCGCTAAAGCGGCCGCTTTTTTGACTTGAGCAAAAGATTTAATAAAAACAGGATAACTGCAAAGCTTGTCGTTGGTGATGAAAAAATTTTCACTCGCCCTTAAAGTCTGAATCCCATAATAAACCTCGTCGCTAATTTCCATTTGCCCAATGAAATCATGCTCAATACGCATAAAAGCTCCTTATGTAATAATTAAAAAATATTCTAGCTATTGTAACCAAATCTTGGATTATTTTTCTTTTAAACGCAACACTTTTGCCCCTAAAGCGTTGATTTTATCCTCTAATCTCTCATAACCCCTATCCAAGTGGTAAATCCTATGCACCCTACTCACCCCCTTAGCCACTAAAGCGGCTAAAACGAGAGCCGAAGAAGCCCTTAAATCGGTCGCCATCACATCGCTCCCGGTAAGCTCTGTGGATCCGCTAATGGTAGCCACATTCGTTTTTAAGCTAATACTAGCCCCCAAGCGTTGCAATTCGCTTGCATGCATGAAGCGGTTTTCAAAAAGCGTTTCTTCAATCACACTCGTCCCCAAACACTGCGTGGCTAACGCCATGAATTGCGCTTGCATGTCTGTGGGAAAGCCCGGGTATTCTTTCGTGGTGATTTCAAAGGCTTGGCGTTTTTTGGCCGGATAAATTTCTATAGAATTTTCTTGAATGTCTAGCGAAAAACCAATTTCTATGAGCTTATCCGTGATCGCTTGAAGATGGTTAGGGATGATATGATTGATTTTAAGCTGGCTGTTAGTGATAGCCCCCACGCACAAATAAGTGCCTGCTTCAATCCTATCGGGTATGATTTGAATATCTTTTAAATTTAAAGCGTCGCTTTCTACCCCCCTAATCTTTAACTCGCTGCTGCCAACGCCCTCAATTTCTACGCCTCCGCTTTGTAAAAACGCGCACAATTGAGCGATTTCTGGCTCTTTAGCGGCGTTAATGATGCGCGTGATCCCTTTAGCAAGACTTGCTGCCATGAGGGCGTTTTCTGTGCCTGTAACGCTGATTTTATCAAATAAAATATCATTCCCTTTCAAGCCTTTAGGGGCTTTTGCATGGATATAGCCTTGCTCAATTTTGATTTCAGCCCCTAATTGTTGCATTGCTTTTAAGTGCAAATCCACAGGTCTAGCTCCTATAGCGCACCCACCGGGCAAACTCACTAAGCATTCTTTAAAGCGCGCTAATAGTGGGCCTAAAACCAAAATGGAAGCGCGCATTTTACGCACCAAATCGTAAGTGGCTTCGGTGTGGTGCAGGGATTTAGCGCTGAGTTGGAGCGTGTGGGGGTTAAGCCATTCTAATTCTGCGCCTAAATTTTGCAACAATAACGCCATCGCCTTTATATCCACCACTTGGGGCAGAGATTTGATTTTGACTTCTTGGCGGCTTAAAAGCGTGGCGGCTAAAATGGGGAGCGCAGAATTTTTCGCCCCTGAAATTTCTACCTCTCCTTTTAAAGGGACTTGTCCTACAATCTCTAAAAAATCCAATTCTATCCTTTTTCTTTTTTATTCTTAAGGGCTAAGCCGGTAGCGTTAGCGATTTTTTGTCGGTAATTAGGGTTAGCGTTTTCTAATTCTTGCCCAAAATTAATAGCGTCTTCTAATTCAAAAAATTCTGAAGCGACTAAATTTTGGATCGTTTCTAGCCACAGAGTTTCTTTGTCTTTAGGGCAGATTTTAAAACGCTCATTGAAGCGGTTTTTCAGTTTTTCTAAAGCTGGCACGCTTTGAAGGTTTTTGATTTGTTCGTTTAAATTTTCCAAAGAAAGGCTTTTATTAGGGATCTCTTGCTCTAAAGGGGGGCGAAAAAACCTCCAAGCAAGCCCCACCAATAACACAGGTAGCAAGCATACAAAGAGGATCAAATACATGTAAGCGTAATAAGTCAAATTGCCCATGTTGATAAGATTTATAAGCGTTTTTTATAATAGGCGTTACTCGCTTCAATATAGCCTTCCACGCTCCCGCAATCGTATCGTTTGCCTTTGAATTGGTAAGCGATGATGCGTTTTCTTTTGGCTTGAGTGAGTAAGGCGTCTGTGATTTGGATTTCATTGTTTTTACCCGGTTTAGTCTCACGCAAAATATCAAAAATATCCGGAGTTAAAATGTAGCGCCCAATGACGGCCAGATTGCTTGGGGCGTCTTCTTGGCTTGGTTTTTCTACCATGTCCTTAATCTCATACACCCCCTCTTCTAACAATTCGCCCCTAATCACGCCGTATTTTGAAACTTCTTCTAGCGCCACTTCTTCAATGGCTACAATGGAGCATTGGTATTTTTGATACAATGAAGTCATTTGCTTTAACACGCTTGGGTGATCATGGCTTATGCACAAGTCATCGGCTAAAATCACCGCAAAAGACTCATTGCCTATCAGGGCTTCCCCAGTTAAAATCGCATGCCCTAAGCCTTTCATTTGCTTTTGGCGTACATAAGAAAAACAGCATTTTTCTATAATGTTACGAATGCTTTTTAAGGCGTTTTCTTTGTTGGTGCCTTGGATTTGATGCTCTATTTCATAGCTCGTGTCAAAATAATCTTCTAAACTTCGTTTATTCCTTCCTGTAACGATCGCCATCACTTCACAGCCCGCTTCCATCGCTTCTTCCACAGCGTATTGGATCAAAGGCTTATCCACAATGGGCAGCATTTCTTTAGGAATGGTTTTAGTGATCGGTAAAAAGCGCGTGCCATAGCCAGCGGCAGGAAAAAGGCATTTTTTAATCATGGTTTGTCCTTTGAGTTAAGAGTTTGTTCTAAAAATCCATCAATAGGGATGAAATTCCCAAAAATTTCTTGATAAATCAAGTAATTGAGCATGACCCTAAAGCCATACATGCGAGTCTCGCTATAAGGCATAAGCTCCATGCTAAGCCATGGCTCAAAATGATTTTTTTCTTTAAATCGTTTGGAGCTTTCTAACCACCTCCTTAAAAACCCAGGCCCAGCGTTATAGGCGTAGGCGACAAAAAGGGGGTGGTTGAATTCTTTTTTCAAATGGTTCAAGTAATAATTACCAAATTTGAGAGCGATATTGGGGTTAAACATGTCGTTTAGATCAATGTTATCCATGCCAAGGCTTTTAGCGAAAGGCCCTACATTAAAGGGCATGATTTGCATAAGCCCTAGAGCAAAGGAGCGAGAGATTAAAGCCGGGAGCAAAAAGCTTTCTTGCCTAGCGATCGCATACGCCATAGCCCTTTCATCTGTATTTTGCCATTCAATAATGCCCTCATAAGGGGATAAATAATAATAAATCTTGTCTTTATTGCGTTGGCTTAAAAGATAGGTCAATTCAGGGGCGCTTTTTTCATAATACAGGCTTTTTAACATCGCATTAAACGCGCCCTCATCTTTCAAACTCAAAGTTTTTTCCTTAAAAATTTGCCACGAAAAAGGGTCATAAGTGTTAAAAGGAGGGTCTTCTTGGCTTAAATTTTGGATGTGAGAAATGATTCGGTAACTGGGCTTGGTTTGGAGTTTTCGGCTCGCATAAAGACTATAGAGGTTTAAAGCTGGGCTTTGTGAAAGGCGCTCCAAAGTTTTTTTCTTTTTAGAGACTAAATACTGCCAAAAAATCGCTCTGTCTTTTGAAAAATCATCGTCCTTGACAACCTCTTCAGATCGTTCAAAATACTTGAGCGCTTTAGAGGGTTTTTTGCGCAAGATTTCATTAATCCCTAGAATAAAAAAGGTTTGCGCGTTGCTGTGGGTAGCGTTACTTTTAGTGAGAGCGTCTTTAAAATGATCCAATTTAGGATCTAAAATAACCTGATAGATCAAGCGGTTAAACGCCGGGTAATCTTCATCTAAAAGGCGGTTTAACTCTTTAATAGGGATATGCTTTTCAAAAATTTGGAGCTTTTTTTCATAACTCAAATGATTGAAAAGCGCGCTAAACACTTGCACATTAGCCTTAAACAAAGAAGCGCTCACATTCTTACTTTGCAAGATTTCTAATTCTTCATAAAGAACGGGGTAAGCCTCTTTGATTTTTTCTTGTAAGGGCTTGATGGTTTGGATGGGGATTTTATCAAAATCTCTGATTTTTGATTTTAAAGCGATAGCGATACAGCTATTTTGGAAAGCGTCTGTTGTTTCCAATATGCTTTCTAAGGTAATTTGCTTGCAATAAATATCTTCAGGCAATTTAACATCAGGGCTTTTTTCTGCATTGTCTGAGCCTTTTTCTTGCATGGCCTTTTGTAGGGCGTTATTTTTATTTTGGGTCAATTCATAGGCTTTTTTAGCGTTTTCTAAACTCGTTTTTTTATCGCTAATATAACGCCATAAATAATAATCCCTAACGATCCCGGCGGGCTTTTTTTCTAAATCCTTTAAACTCAACTCAGTTTGAGAAAAACCAACGCCAAGCGCACCGATAAAAAATAAAATCAAAAAACGCATGATTTCCTTTAAAGGCTTTTGGCGAGCATAAAAAGCCATTGGATGAGGGTTAAATCTAAAAATTTCAACACAATGACCACCACTAAAGGAGCGAAATCCAACCCGTTAAACACCAGCTTGAATCTAGAGCGTAAAAAATAAAACACCGGCTCACACAAACGAGCGAGGATTTGCATGATAGGGTTATTGGGGTTAGGCTGCACGAAACTGATAAGCGAATAAATGATCACCACCCACATATAAATCGTAATGAGCGCACTTAAAATCACCGCTATCGCATTAAGAAGAGTGGAAAAAATCATGCTTTCAGCCTTAAAACTTCTTGATAATGGCTTTGGATATAGGGGAAAATCAGCGGCAATTCAATGCCATGCGAGTTCCCGGTTAAAAGAATGCGCAAAGGTTTGAAAAAATCCTTACCCTTAAGCTGGCTCAATCGCATGGCTTCTTTTTTAAAGCTTTCAAAATCCTTATACGCTTGAAAATCCATGCCTTTTAGGGCGTTAAAAAGCGCTAAACAACGCTCTTTAAAATCTTCGTTCTCATAAGTTTTAACAATATCCTTTGGCTCTAAAAACAACGAAATTTTTTCTTTCAATTCTAAAAGCGTACCGCATTCTTCTACAAACAATCTTAAAAGCCCTAGGAGGTTTTTATCTTTTATTGAAGTGAGTTCTAATAACTTTTCATCGTCTAAAAGCTTTAAATGCTCGTGGTTTAAGTGTTTTAAATATTTTAAATTAAAATGAGCCGGGGAACTGGAAAGATTTTCTAAACTAAACCACTCTATCGCTTCATCAAGGCTGAAAACTTCCTTAGGCACTTTATTACCGATAGTGATGAGGTAATTCGCAATCGCAACCGGTAAAAACCCTTGATTCAAAAGCCATTTCACGCTAGACGCTTCGTCCCTTTTGCTCATCTTTTTACCGCTTGTTTCATCTAAAATAATAGGCAAATGTGCATAAACAATCGGATCGTTTGAGCCTAAAGCTTCTTGGATTAAAATTTGTTTAGGGGTGTTACTCACATGATCTTCGCCTCTAATAATCAGACTGATTTCATAGAGCAAATCATCGCATGCGCAAGCGAAATTATAAGTCGGGCTTTTATCCTGTCTCAAAAGCACAAAAGAATCCAATTCATCAGGCTCAAATTTCACTTCTTTTTTAATCGTATCATTGAAAGACACCGCATGATTTGGGGCTTTCAAACGCACCACAGGGGCATGGTTTTTGTCTTTTTCTAAAGTGGCCCACTCGTCTAAATACCTGAAAGGGCGTTTTTCATTCTTGGCTTTTTCTTTTTCTCTTTCTAAAAACTCCGCGCTCGCATAACAATAAAACGCTTTATTTTCTTTCAGTAATTTTTCTGCCATTTCTCTGTGATAATCTATGTTATGGCTTTGATACACGAGCTTGTCCCAGCTTACCCCCATAAGCTTTAAAATCTCTAAAATCTCTTGGTCTTTGCCTTCAATGTTGCGCTCTTTGTCCGTGTCTTCAATGCGAATGAGAAAGGGTTTGTGTTGCTGTTTGGCTACAATGTAATTGAAAATGGCTGCCCTTAAATTCCCTATGTGCATATCCCCTGTAGGCGAAGGCGCAAAACGAAGCATAAAAACCCTTTATTTAAAAATAGTTTTTGATTATACCTAAAGAATACTTAATTATGCTGTGGTAGCTCTGTTTTTATCAAACATGAATGGGCATCATTTAAGAGATTAGCGCTTGGCTAACGCCAAGCTCTTTATGATTGGTTATCAAAAAGCTAACAGCGTTTTTTATTCAATCACTTCATAAATAACTTCTGTCTTCCAACGGGTTTTAGGGGTGATTTCTTGGTTGCGATAACCAAAACAAGCCATTACTGATACGCCAAATTCCGCCGTGTTCAGATAGCCTTTTTCCTCTAAATAAGCCTCCACTTTTTCTTGATCATACCCTTCAATCGGGCAAGAATCAATCCCTAACATGGCCGCTGCCATCATCATGTTCGCCATTTGGATATAAGTCTGCTTGCTAGCCCAATCAAACAAAGATCGTTCGCTATTGAGTTTCATATCGTTCTCTTGGAAATTTTTGATGATTTGAGCGAACCTGGAATTGGTGTCATAATCCCTTTTTTTAACCTCATGCATCACTTTCTTAACGTAATCGCTGTCATAAGTAACGCCTTTTCGCGCAAGATAAATGACAAAATGGCTCGCTCCCTCTAAACCAAAAAGCGCCCCCCAGGCCATCGGTTTTAAATCTTCTTTCATGCGTTCATTTTTTAATAAAAGCATTTTCCATGGTTCAAGCCCGATTGAAGAAGGGGCTAATCTCCCCACTTCAACCAAAGCTTCCCAATCCTTTTGAGAAATACGGCGATTGGGATCGTATTTTTTTGCAGCAAATCGTTGGTGCTGTAAAGCAACCACTTGTTCTCTGTCCATTTTAATGTTCTCCTTTTTCTAAATAATGATAAACGGCTGCCATATCCAATCCGCCTAAACCGGATTTTTCCGCTTGAGAATAAAGCTCTTCTGCTTGAAATAAGAATGGCAACTCGATCGCCTCTCCTGCTTCATTTTTGGCTAAGCGAATGTCCTTGAGCATGAGTTTCAAACTGAAAGCGGCCGGATAGCTATCTTGCAGCCACATGCCTTTTTTAGCTTGAAAGAGAGGCGAATTCATGCCAGATTGGCCAATAATTTGCAAAAACGGCTCTGCATCAACCCCTAAACGTTTGGCTAATAGCAAAGCTTCTGAATAAGCAACCCCCATTTGAGCCAAAAGGCTATTAATGGACAGTTTAGCTCCTGTCCCTTGACCAACTTTTCCTAAATAAAAGGTTTGACTCCCCAAATGCGCCAAAACAGGTTTGAGTTGAGTGATCACTTCTTCATCGCCTGCCGCTAAAATCAATAACGCCCCAGCTTTAGCCGCACCAACCGATCCTGAAACGGGCGCTTCAAGGTAAGTTACTTGATGTTTTTGAGCGATTTTTTCTAAAGACAAGCTTTCCAAAGGGGCGATAGTGCTCATATTCACCACGATTTTTTTAGACATCTGTTCCCAAAATTCTGGCACTAAAACAGCATCAATCGCCACTTTATCCGAAAGCATGATAAAAACCAGATCAACTTTAGCGGCCAAATCTATGGGGCTAGTATAAACCGCTACGCCTTTTTCCTTTAAAGGGGCTGCTTTGCTCTCTGTTCGGTTATAAACCGACACTTCTAAATTTGCATCGTGCAAACGAGTCGCCATAGGAATCCCCATAGCCCCTAGTCCAATCCATCCGATTTTCATTCAGTCCTCACTTATTAGCGTGAATACGCCACTAAACCATCTAACCAAGCTTGATGGCCATTTAGCATCGCATTAGGCACGGATTTCGCTAAAGCTTTAGCAGGGACTCCTGATTGGCTTTCTTGGGTTAAAATACGCACACGATCATTATCTAATTTTTCAACTAGCCATGCGTGATAGGCTTCAAGATACTCATCGCCCTTAGCTTCATTCCAGCCTCTCCAAGCCAAACGCAGTATGGTGTCTTTCAATTCAAACTCTTCCACCTGTGCCTCCACTAAAAAGCCAAAAGTTTCAAAACAAAAACGAGTCTTGTCTTTAAGAATGGTATTGTCTTGATTATGCATGTGGATATTCCCTGAATTTTTGTAATACTTTTCCCAATGGGATGCATCTCTTAAATGCTGCACCACTTTATTAAAATCCAAACCTTTGACAATGACTTCATTGGACACGAAATTATCAGTCTCTCCTGGAATCCATTTTTCAGGCCATTGAATCGCATTCATCGTTATCATGTTTTCTCTGTTTTTAATTTTTTCTGCCTATTGGCGAAAGATTTATAGCATCATTAGGTAAATAATGATCCTTAACCCATTTTATCAGCCACTCTAAAGCATTATTTTTAGGATTTTCAATAACCAAATTTAAGCATGCGTTTAAAATTTCGCTGATTTTTTGGTGTTGGTAGCCCAAGCTTTGAAGCGCACCGCCCTTAAGGGCTAGGTGTTCTTTTTTAAAAGGCTCGTTAGAATCAAATATTTCTTTTAATAAGCTTTTAATTTTTAAAGCGTGTTTGGGGTTTTTGAGTGCATAAAAATCTAAAGCCAAATTAAAAGGCTCTAAATCGTAGTTTTTCAATAAAAATTTTAACTCTGTTTTGTTATGAATATTTAAAAAAGATTTGTGGCATTCTTTAGCTTTTGAAAATAAAACACAAGTTTTTTTAGGGTAGCGTAAATTTTCCAAACTTTTTTGATGTTTAAAAAACCCCAACAATCTTAATTCCAAATTAAAAGGCGCGTTTTTTAAAAACCCTAAATTTTCTATTGTTTCTTGAATAACCAACTCCAAAATTTCTTGATATTCTTTGGCCACTTCATAGGCGTTTTTCCCCATAAGAAGCTTATTCAATTCACTTTGTAAGCGTTCTTTGGAGAGGTGTTTTAACAAATCCTTACACGCAAAAACCGCTTCTTTAGTGCTTGGCGCTATCTTAAAGCCTAAAGTCGCGCTAAATCGCAACGCTCTTAAAATCCTTAAAGCGTCTTCAAAAAACCTTAATCGCGCTCCCCCCACGCATTCAATTATTTGATTTTCAATCGCATTTTGCCCTTTAAAGGGATCAATCAGCCCTTTTGTAGGGCTATAAGCGATCGCATTCATGCTAAAATCGCGCCGCTTTAAATCGTCTGTTAAATGAGCGCTAAAAACCAATTCTTTAGGCTTTCGGTGTTTGATATGCCCTTTTTCAATTCTAAAAGTTGTGATTTCATAGCTTTGATGGTTTTTAAGAGCCGTGATCGTGCCATGTTTGATGCCGGTTTCTAGCACCCTAAAATGGCACTTTAAAAGAATCTCTTTGCTTTCATTGACTAAAGCGTTTGAGGTTAAATCGTAATCTTTAGGGGTAATGCCCATCAAACAATCGCGCACGCACCCCCCTACCAAGTAAAGCTCATAGGGGGATTTTTCATAAATGTCAAACAATTCTTTTAATTCTTTTTCTAACTCAAACACGCTTTTTACTCTTAAAATTTCTTTGTGTTATTATATCTTTTTAGAATTTTTAAGGAATTTTGATGGAACAAGAAATTTGCGTGATCGGTTTTAGCGGCGGGCAAGACAGCACCACTTTAGCCGTATGGGCGAAAAAGCGTTTTAAAAAAGTCTGTTTAGTGGGGTTTGATTATGCGCAAAAACACTCTGTGGAATTAGAATGCGCTCAAAAAATCGCTTCTCTTTTACAACTCCCTTATGAAATCATCCCATTAGATTTTTTAGAGAATATCACCCGCTCTGCGCTTTTTAAAAACTCTAACGATTTAATGGGGCATTCGCACGCGCAAAATAAAGATTTACCCAACTCTTTTGTGCCTAATCGTAACGCTATTTTTATCACCCTTTTGCATTCTTACGCGCAAAAAATAGGGGCTAGTAACATCGCTTTAGGGGTTTCGCAAGCGGATTTTAGCGGCTATCCGGATTGTAAAGAAGATTTTATTAAAAGCATCGAGCATGCCCTAAATTTAGGATCAAACACAGCGATTAAAATCGTAACGCCTTTAATGTTTTTGAATAAAGCCCAAGAATTTCAAATGGCTAAAGATTTGGGCGTCTTGGATTTAGTTATCAAAGAAACGCACACCTGCTATCAAGGAGAGCGAAAAATTTTGCATGCTTATGGCTATGGCTGCGATGAATGCCCGGCATGCCAATTGAGAAGAAAAGGCTATGAAGAGTTTCAAGCTAAGGCTTTGTTTCAATAAAGCGTTGGTAAAAATACTCAAAAGCATGTTTAAGACAAGCAATCAAAGAGCGATAAAAAGCATGTTTTAATTTTTAAAATTATATGTATAGTTAAGATAAACGCTCACCACTCTTTTATAATCCAATTTATCCCCATAATTATCGCTATAGTAATTGACTTTAAAGGCTGGCACTTTAACCCCTAATTCAACGCTAGAACCCCCAAGATATATTTCATCACCATAGCGATCAATATCGTATTCATCATTATTCCAACGAACGCCAAATTTTCCTTGCAACTGAAAAATCGTGTGGCTCTTGACTTGATTGAAAGGGGTGAGATTGTTACTTGCAAACCAAGTGCTACCCCCTAGTTCCATGCCAATCGCAAGCCCTGAAGATTTTCTAAATACGTGCCTTGATGCTTTTTTTAATGTATTAGCGTCTAGCGTTCTGCCGGTCATATCTTTGTAAAATATAGAAAGCCCTTTTACCCTTCGTTCAACATATTTTTGGGACGCTCGCTTATCGTTAGTCCAATTAATGAGCAAATCCGTATTGAAACCATAGGGTAAAAAAACGATTAAACCGCTACCAGGAACAGAACCAACGCCACCAAGTTGGTAACCGAAAAAAAGAGAGTGCCTAAACCCTATAATCCTTTTTTTACCCAAAAAATATTTATACCCCAAGCTGAGTTCATTAAAGAGACCGCCCGATCCGCCATTTCCTGCGAATCGGCTAGCGATTTTGTTTGAATCTTTCACTGCATTTAAGGCGTTTTGTGCATCTCTTATGGCTTTTGTGTTTTGTTCGGGGAATAATGAATTTTTTGCGTTATTGATCGCTTGATTTAAGGCGTTTTCTGCTGAAGCTTTTTCGCCGATGCTACCTTGTCCTTGAATGTAGCTTCCTTCTAGAAAATTTAAACCTAAATAAAATCCGTTCCTTTCAGCGTGAAGCCAAAACGAGAGAGAGAGAGAGTTAGTAAGAGAGCTTTTTTCATGGTTTTTCTTTGGTTTAAGATTCGATATTATTGCTAGGTATTTTATCATAAAATAAGATTTTAGTATGGGGTTTTAATGAAAAACAAAGTTAAAATGAAATAACCCTAAAAACCACCGCTTAATGAATATTAAATTAAAAACATGTTAATCTTTAGTTATTTTTAAATTAGGAAAACCCATGCATCAAAACAATTTCGCTCATCTTTCTAAAATCGTTCTTTTTTTAAACACCGGCTTTTTAGCCTATCTGTTAAGCGCTTGTGGGGCGAATGTGCCTATAGAAGAAGTGTTAGTTAAAGATCCTAAAGAGACTAAAGCCCAAGAAGTCGCCAGAGAAGAAAGCGCCATCCAGCAAGAAAACGCCATTATTGATGCGCACACCACGCCTTTAATCAATCGTTTCACCAATTATAGCGCTTATGGCTCTTTAAACGGCTTTTACAATTCAGTGGATAACCTCAATTCGCCCATGCAAAACGGGATGTATGGAGGCTATTACATGCCTTATTATTACATGCCCTATGGTTTCATGCCTTATGGGTCAGGTCTCATGCCTTATGGGCCTTATGGGTATGGAGCGCCTGGATACTTCCCTTACGCTTTTTATTGATTAGCTTAAAACAGCTTGTGCTAAACAATAAGCGTGTTGGTGTTTTTACTCAAACATGCTTATATTTTCTAATGGTTGTTTCTAACATGCTATGGTGGCGTGATAAAGAAAGGCTATATCAGAGGAGATCTTATGCGTATAGTTAGAAATTTATTTTTTGTATCGCTTATGGCTTATAGTAGCACGTTCGCAGCGGATTTAGAAACCGAAACCAAAAACGAAAAAAAGAGCGGTAAAAAGTTTTACAAACTCCATAAAAACCATGGCTCAAAAACCGAGGCTAAAAACGACAAAAAGCTTTATGATTTCACTAAAAATAGCGCTTTAGAAGGTATAGATTTAGAAAAAAGCCCTAAGCTTAAGAGCCATAAAAAAAGCGATAAAAAACTTTACAAACAACTCGCTAAAAACAATATCGCCGAAGGGGTGAGCGTGCCAATCATTGACTTCAATAAGACCTTGTCTTTTGGGCCTTATTTTGAAAGGACTAAAAGCAAAAAAACCCAATACATGGACGGCGGGTTGATGATGCACATCCGCTTTTAAGCCCTTATTCATAATCCAAAAACGCATGCGTTTTAAGAGCGAGAGTTTTAGGGAAATACCGCACAAACAAATCCAAAAACACTTTTTCGCCAAAGAAATCCCCAGCGATCGTTACTTCTTGGACGCTAAAATTCTGCACGTTATCCCAAATGAAATTCCCTAAAAACTCCGCTAAAGAATCCAAAATCCCCAAACTCAAGATTTCATTTTCCACGCCTGCGAGCCTGAAACTCATCGCACTGTGCATGATCTTTGAAAAGTTTAAAGCCATTTTCAAAGAATCGTCTTTAAGGATTTTATAATCAATCCTAGGGCCTTTAGGGCGTAAGCATTCTTTAGCCAAAGAAATAACGCTCTGTGCGCAAAAATCCTCGCTATAACCCAAAACAAACCCTAAAATGCAAAAAAAATCCAATAAATTCGCGCCCCCTAGATTGTATTTAGAAAGCTCTACAATGCGCACGTAAAAATTAGGGAATTTAATAGCGTAGTTTTGTAGCATTCTGGAGGCTTTTTCATCTTGTTTGAGAGTGTTAAATATTTGATTGAAATCAAAACTAACGCTTAAAAGCGTTTTTAAAGAACCATTAGCATGCAATAACAACCTTGTAGGGCGCTTGAAACTAAAATACAAAACGATAGAATTATTGGGGGTTTCTCTTAAAAACTCTAATTCATCTTTAAAGGGAAGGGTAGAAAGGTTGTTTTCTAGCACGAATTTTTTAGTGGGTGTGATCAAGCGTTTAGGGGTTTTAAAAAGCGCTTCATAATGTAACAGCACTTCACAAGAACGGCTTTCATGCATAAAAACAAATTCTATCCCCTCATCTTGTAAAATATGGCACAATAAATTCAATATGGGGTCATAGGGCAGTTGGGCTATGATTTCATCGTTTTTGAAAGTGTCCTTAAACACGCTTTTTAATGGGGCTTTGATAGAGGGTTTTTCCAAACTGGCCAAATATTTAGCGTCCTCTAAAGGCAATTTAGTGCAGGTCAAAACGCTAGAAAGATTGCTAAAAATAACGCTTGGAGAGGGATTTTTTAAAGAAAAAGATAACGCTCCCCTAGAAGTGAAAATAGGGATAAAATCCTGCGTTTTGAGCATGCCTTTTAATTGGGTTAAGCAATCTATAAGCTCTTTAGGGCTATGGATTATAGCCCCCTTAAAAGCGGCGTTTTTGACAAAACCCAACGCATTGGCATACAAAGATGCATTTTTGTCTAAAAAATCTTGATGCTCTTTAGCGTTCATAAAAAGGGGCTTTGAAAGGCTTGTTGTTTGGAAAAGATTTTCATCTAAAGGCTCTGTGATTTCCTTTAAAGACAAAAAGCTAAAATCTAAAGAAAAGGGCAAGATCTCGCTTAATTTTTGCGCGAACTCTAAAGTGGTTTCAGCGCTCGCTTGGAGGTAGAAAGAAGTGGTATTATCCTTATAAACGCTATAAAAACGCGCTTGCAAATGGAGCGCCATTTGCTCTAAAAGGGGCGTAAAATTTAGGCTTGCTTTTTCATTAACGCATTTAAAAAGAAAAACAAACGCCAATTCAAAAACCCTTATAAGAGAGTTCGGCGATACAATCTAAGGCGATATTGCCCGTGCGTTGCATTTTAACCCCCCATGCGTTGAGTCGGGTTTCTATGGCTTTTAAGGCTGTTTCTAAAGCGTTTAACATTCCGCTTGAAAGCTTGAAAGTGGTCTCGCTCCCTATCACAAAAGGCACAAGCCCCACGATAAAAGTTTTAGGCAAATCCCCTAAAAACTCCGTGAGCCTTAAAGTGTGCAGCATTTCCACTTCATGCGCGCTCCCAGCCCATGTGATTTCTTTAGGGGCGTCCTTAAAATCAAAGGCATAGACTGATCCTATCTCAACGCCTTCAGCGCTCACGCAATCCAAAATCAAAACCTTTTCATACGAAGTGATTAAAGGAATGAGTTGCTGAGCCATAGTCCCCCCATCTATAATATCCACGCTAGGGAAAAAAGAAAAATTTCTTTTGAGGTAGTGGGCTAGATGCACCCCAATCCCTTCATCGCCAAAAAGGATATTGCCAATGCCAAGAATTAGGATTTTTTCACTCATTCTTTGGTATAACCATAGCCATTAATCATAGAATCCGCCCCCGAACTATCATACCTGATAGAATGGAAAAACACCATATAAACATGCACAGGGACAAATAAAATAAACCCCCAAGTCGCTAAGTGGTGGATAAAACGAACGTTCGCTAACCCCCCACAAAGCGCTTCAAACCACTTAAAAGCGCTCCCTAAAAACGCCCCAAGCCCCTCATGATAGACGTTATAATACAACACTATCCCGCTCAAACTCATCAATACGATCAAAACAACCAAAGTGAAATAAGCCACGAGTTGGATAGGGTTATACAATCCTTTAGTGTGGGGTTTGCCGCTGATAAGAAAATACGATTTCATCTGATCAATCCAAGCTTTTGGGCTTAAAAGTTGGCCAAAACTCCTGCGTTCCATTAAGCTTTCTTTAGTGAAAAAAAGATAGGTTCTAAAGATTAATGCGCTAATGAGCAAAAACCCAAACATGACATGAAAAGAGCGTACATAAGCTTGTAAAAGATACACCCCTTTATAAAAGCTGGAATTAGGCTGCAAAAAAGGGTAAGCGATGTAAAACCCTGTAGCGATTAGAGCGAAAATACTCAAAGCCCTAACCCAATGGAAAAAGCGCACAAAACCTGAATACTCTTTGTGTAAGACGACCTTATTCATTTTATCCATGCGTAACCCTTTTTAGAATTTAGCGAAATTAGGCTCTACTTTAAACTCGTTTAAAGACTGCCCTTTAAAATCCATCACGTGCACGGAGCATGCGATGCATGGGTCAAAAGAATGGATAGTCCTAATGATTTCTAAAGGCTGGGTTAAATCAGCGATTTTAGTGCCAATCAAGCTCATTTCATAAGCCCCCTTTTGATTTTGAGAATCTCTAGGCCCCGCATTCCAAGTAGAAGGCACTACCGCTTGATAATTTTCCACCACGCCGTTTTTAATACGCACCCAATGGCTTAGCATGCCCCTTGGCACTTGACCAATGTAGCGCCCTTTATATTCTTGATTTTTATCAATGTGATAAGGAGCGCAAGTGCTTTGATCGCTTTTTAGATTTTCCACTAGTGCATCAAACGCCAAAAGGCCATTATCAGCAATCGTTTTAGCTTCAATACACCTTGCAGCTGTGCGCCCAAGCGTTGAAAACAACGCCTCTAAAGGCAGTTTAGTGTCTTTTAAAAACTTCGTAGCCACTTCAGTAACATAAGGGTTTTTCGCCGCTAAACCTACCACTACGGAACTTAAAGGGCCTACTTCCATGGGCTTACTATCGTATCTGGGCGATTTTATCCAAGAATATTTATTTTTAGTGTCAAGCACTTTAGCAGGGATGATTTTATTTTCAATCCCCACGCTCTCGCCGTCTTTTAAACCGGTATAATGCGGGTTAGTTTGCCCGTCATAAGGGTGGAGTTGCACTTCTTTAGTGTTCTCATATTGATACCAAGAATGCGTAACCTCTTCTTTAATCAAACTCTCATCAATGGGGTGTAATTTAGAAATATCCCCATCAAGCACCACCCCACTACTCAAAAGGTATTTATCCTTCCCGAGCAACACTTCTTCATAAGCGATAAAATTCCTTAAACCGCAACCTTTGATGACAGATTGTTCGTTAGCGAACATTTCGCCTGCCATCACCAAATCAGGGTAGTAAGCATGGTTGATAAAATTAGCCACCACTTCAAACTTACTCTTCCATTCAGCCAATCTCGTCGGATCCAATATATCCATAACACTCGTAACACCCCCTACCGTTAAGCTTTGTGGGTGAGGCTGTTTGGCCCCAAAAATAGCGGTCATTTTCGCCGCTTCCCTTTGGATTTCTAAAAGCTTGAGGTAGTGGCTTAAAACGATTAAATTTTGTTCCGGACTCAAACGATAGGTTTTATGCCCATAGTAGCCATTACTAAAAGGCCCTAAAGATCCACCTTTAGCGAAATCATTCAAGCGTTTTTGAACCGCTTTTAATTCGCCGGCACCGGTATTAATGGGATAAGGGCTGTATTTGAAAGAGAGTTTTGCCGCTTGAATGGGATCGGCTTTTAAAGCGCTCATAATATCGCACCAATCAAGCCCATGCAAAGTATAGAAATGCACCACATGGTCATGAAAAAGCAATGCCATGTTCATCAAAGATCGCACCAATTGCGCGTTTAATGGGGGGGTGATGCCTAGAGCGTTTTCTACCGCAGTGATACCAGCCTTATAATGCGAATAAGTGCATACCCCGCAAATCCTTTGAGCGATAAAGCCCGCGTCTCGTGGGTCTCTGCCCTTAATGATCGTCTCTAGCCCCCTAAAAAGCGTAGAAGAAGAAAACGCATCGGTGATCACATTATCATCATCTACGATCACCTCAATCCTTAAATGCCCCTCAATCCTAGTGATAGGATCGACTACGATTTTTTTTGACATGTTAATCCCTTACTCTTTGTTTTTGATCGCTTTAGAAAGGAGTGCATGTGCGGCAATGCCAATAGCGGTTGCGCTGAGTAAAGTCGTGCCGACTTTATCCGCTACTTTATCAGCCCCTAATCCGTCAAAGGCGGTTTTAATGGAGCGATTCGCTAAAGGCTCTTCAAAAGGACTCATCGTATCCCAAAAATTAGGCTCAGAACACCCTATGCACCCATGCCCTGCGCCTATGGGCCAAGAAGTGTGTGAATTAAAGCGGAGTTTGGAGCAATTGTTGAAAGTGTAAGGCCCTTTACAGCCCATTTTATACAAACAAAAACCCCTTTTAGCGTTTTCATCGCCAAAATGCTCCACAAACTCGCCCGCATCAAAATGCCCTCTCCTTTCGCACAAATCATGAATCCTGTTCCCATAAGCCCAAGAGGGGCGGTTATACGCATCCAATTTAGGGAGAGCCCCAAACATCAAGTAATAAAGCACATTGCCCACGATATTTTTTTCACTAGGTGGGCAACCGGGAACATTGATCACGGGTTTATCAATGATTTTATGCAAGGGTTGCGCGTTAGAGGGGTTAGGGTAAGCCGCTTGAACGCCCCCAAAACTTGAGCATGTGCCTATGGCAAAAATAGCGGCTGCGTATTTGGCGGCTTTCCTGCATTCTTCAGCCCCCGTTTCAGCGTTTGGGCCTTGAGTGAGAAAATATTCTGTGCCTTGGGGGATACCGCCTTCTACCATTAAAATGTAATTGTTTTTGTGCTTTTCTATGGCGTCATGCAAGCTTTTTTCAGCTTGAAAACCGCTCGCTACCATGATGGTCTCATGGTATTCTAAGTTGATGTAATCAAAGATAATGCTATCAATAGTGGGGTCTGCACTCCTTAATAAGCTCTCGCTACAGCCAGTGCATTCTGCCATGTGCAACCAAATCACAGGCAATCTGTTAGCCACTTCTACCGCTTTCAAAGTCAAGGGAGCAAAACTAGCCGGTAAAGCTAGAGTCGCACTCATCATGCCCGCCCATTTCAATAAATCACGCCTAGAAATACCCGCACCTTTAAACTCGTCTTGCAAGTTTTTATGCTCGTTATGAGCGTTAAACGAGCTGACTATCTCAAGGCGTTCTTCAATCTTTTGATAGGTCTTTTTTTCATCGTAGAACATGACCACTCCTTAATTGGAAATTTTCATTATCTTAACATAATAAAAATAATAAAGCTGCAATTGATTATTTTTTAACTTTTATTTTAGATGAAAGGAATTTCTTTAACATTAAGTTTCATTTGGATAGAATTCCCCCCTATTTTATTAAAAAAGGAACAAAATGAAAAAAGTACTCATCATTAACGGGGCCAAAGCGTTCGGGAGCTCTGGGGGGAAACTCAATGAAACTTTGACCAACCATGCAAAAAAGACTCTAGAATCTTTAGGGCTAGAAGTGGATACAACAATCGTGGATAAAGGCTATGAACATGCTCAAGAAGTGGAGAAAGTCTTTAACGCTGATGCGACGATTTGGCAAATGCCTGGCTGGTGGATGGGAGAGCCTTGGATTGTGAAAAAATACATTGATGAAGTCTTCACTTCAGGGCATGGGAAGCTTTATGCTAGCGATGGCAGGAGTTCGCAAAACCCCACTAAAAACTACGGGAAAGGGGGCTTGATGCAAGGCAAAAAATACATGTTGAGCTTGACCTGGAACGCTCCCATTGAAGCCTTTAACGATCCTAGTGAATTTTTTGAAGGGGTGGGTGTGGATGTTGTGTATTTGCATTTGCATAAGGCTTTCCAGTTTTTAGGGCTTTCAGCGTTGCCTACTTTTATTTGCAACGATGTGGTGAAAAACCCCCAAGTGGAGCAGTATCTTAACTCCCTAACCACGCATTTGCACCAAGCTTTTGGTAAGTGATTTTAAAATTTTTTTAACCCCCCATTTCTTTGGGGGGCTTGTTTGTTACACAATAAAGTCTTTAGGATTGAGATCGCAACCTAAGATGAGATCTTTAAGATTACTGCCCACCGTTTGATAACTCGCATTGCTTACAAAATAGAATCCGTATTTTTCAAAAGGCACAACAAGAGTGCCATCTCTATCCCTTAATTGCGCTTTTGCTTTATCCCAACAAATATATCTTTGAGACTCATCGTCTGTGTAGCTTTCAAAGGCTTCTCTGGCGTTTTCTAGCAAGTAGTCTATGACAGTGCTAGCCAATTCCTTAGCGTTTCTTGTTATTTTCCTTTGATGATTGGGGAGCTTAACACTTTGAAGATTATGGGAAGTTAAGTCATCATCAAGGGTTTTATTAATCTCTCTTTCGCGGTATTCTTTAGGCAAATCTTTAAACAATCCCACTTGACAAAATTGATCCGCTAAATATTCGCTCCTAGCTCTCACTTCCTCTATCCCCCAAGAATGGGTGTTATTGGTGAAATAGTCGTTTAAATGCAAGGAGCTGTATTGTTCCATAAGCGCAATTTTTGCCTCGTAAGGTTTGTTGCTAAGCTTTTGATTTTGCCCTGATAGGGTTAGATTCCCAAAATTATGGAGGTAGTCTTGCTCAAAAGTGAAATAATCCCCCACCCTATCGCGCCATTCTTGGGTGGGGGTTTTGGGGTAGAAATGCTCCACTTCTAGATTTTCTTCTCTTGGCGGTTCGGCGTTGCTTAGCTTTTCTATCTCAAGCAAAATGAACTTGCACACATAATTTGTTGCATAAGCGTTACGCACAAGAAACGCCGCTTTAATGCGATCGTCATTAGGGAACGCCGTTTGACCAACACTCTTGCCCAAATACCGCTTCAACGCATCGGCTGAAACATTTTCTCCTAGCTGTCTGTATAAAGAATAAAGAACTCTGGTAAGCGTAGGGGAAGAATCCCCGCACACGCTTCGGCGCACGAAGTAGCTGGTAAGGATTTGCAAAATTTCGCAGAAATTTTCATAATCCAATTTGCCTTCTTCAAAGTCTCTGGCGCAACGCAAAACAAAGGGCTTTGCCACGCCAAATTTGATTTTCACAAGATCTTTAATGCGCAGGCGTAAATTCGCTAACTGTTGCGGGTCTCCACGATGTAAAAAATAATGATCTCTGTCTAAAAAGATTTGATAGATTCTGCCATATTCACGCATATCGCTCATAAGACCTTGTATATCATCAGAGAAATTGTCTCTGTGGTGGGCTTTTAGCGCGTAATACACTTCACGCTCTCCCTCCTTAAATCTATCCTCAAAATAGATTCTTAAATAGGTTTTGATAAAATCATTCAAATCCTTTTCGCCAAGCCAATTTTCTAAAGGCACCCAATAGGTCTCATAAAGGTGTTTCTGTCTGAGAGAATTTTCCCCCATCATCAGGTAGTTGCGGATGAGATCCAGCCCTTTTAATTGCACGCCCGTGGCGTTAATGCTTTCAAACACCACTTGCGGATCGTCTTCGCCTAACTCCAATCCTACGGCTACGATTTTAAGCCGCAAAAACGCGCCATAAATCTCTTCTATGCGATACCCTTTGCTGATATAATTGTCAAGCTCTTTGGTGAAAAATTTATAATTATTCCTGATGTGTGATACGCCTTGTATTTCATGCGATCGATTTTGCATGACAAGATCAAAGGCTTCTTTGTCGCTTTTAATGGGCTTTAGGCGCAGCCTTTGTCCTGTAAGATTGAGCAGTCCGTCAATCTCTTTTTTTATCTCTTCATTTGGTATCTTGGTCTCTATAGCTTTAAGCAAAAGCATGATGGTGGTAATCCTTTGCTGCCCGTCAATGATGACAAATTCTTGCAGTTTCCTTAAGCTCTTTTCATCATCAATCCAATGCAAAATATAAGTGATAGAACCCATGAAATGCGTTTTTTTATTTTGAGAAATACCGATAATATCTTGCAGTAATTTTTTACAATTTTCTTCTTCCCAAGTGTAGTTCCTCTGGTATACAGGGATAGAAAATATCGTGCCTGTTAAGGCAAAAAAGTCGTTAACGGTGCTTTCTTTCGCTGTCATAGCTTTTCCTTTTAAATAAGATTAAAATCACACCGAGTATTAAATCAAAAAAAAAAGAACTTAAATTTTTGAAAAAGTAGCAATTTGTGGCTGAATTTATCCAAAAAAAGATAAAAGAGCTTTGCGCAAAGCAAGTAGTAATCTCTTAAAAATGCGATCTTTTGGGGGTTTTAGTTAATGGGAGCGAGAATGATTTCAAAATACCCCTACTAGGGTATCTCATAAGAATTGTATGGCATGAACAAGCGCCCGTAATTAGGGTTCACGCGCAATAAATGCTCTTTGAAATTCCCGTAATTACGACAACTTGACTCAAAACCATTATCGCATGCATACGAGAACAAATCCAAAGCCCTTTGATCGTCTTGAGGCACGCCTAAACCCTTTTGATACAGCACGCCTAAATTGTTACAGCTCCCCAAAATCCCCCCATCGCATGCCATTTGAAAATACTTCGCCGCATAGTGGTTATTTAACGGAGCCCCTAAATCCCCATTCGCATAAATCCAGCCTAAATTCGCGCACCCCATCATATCCCCCGCGTTACAAGCCAAATAATTCAAATCCACTTGACTGAGCTGGGCCTTATCAATGCCATAAATATTATTCACGTTAGACATCAAGCCCAAATTATAGCACCCCATATCATTCCCATTTTCGCATGAAAATTTATAATAACTTATCGCTTTGTAATAATCTTTTGGGACCCCACTCCCGTTAGCAAACATCCACCCCAAATTATTGCATGCGAGCATATCCCCCCCTTGACAAGCCACCGCATACAATTGCAAAGCGTTTTCTTTATCGTTCGTATCCGCATTTTTCTTGTTTTCATACATTTGAGCCAGATTCGCGCAAGCGGTCGCATCGCCCCCACTGCAACCCATTTCATAATAGCGAGCGGCTTTTAGTCTGTTGGTTTGGATCCCTACCCCATTAGCATACATCGCCCCCACTGCAAAACACCCGGCCGCATTGCCGTTATCGCACGATTGGGAAAAAAGCTTGAAAGCCCCTTGATAATCGCCCTTTTTAGCCAAATCAATACCGGCAGAAAGCTCGGTTTGAGCGTTTTCAGGCGAACCTAATTTGTCTAACAGGTTAGAGTTATCGTTTTTAGGGGTGATCTGGGTGTTAGGGTTTGGCACGCCCTTAGCGTTAGCGGGGTTTAATTCAGGGGGCGTGTTTTTTGGGGCTTGATTGTTTTCTTCAGCGCCGCTAAGCTGTAAGACTAAAAAAACAAGCAATAACAAACTTTTTTTGAGCATTCTTTTAATCCTTAATGCAGGTTTTGATTCAACTCAATTTTTTTCACGCTCCTAAAAGCGATCAGCTTGCCATTTTGGCTATTGGAACGAAAATGCACGCCATTTTTTCCGGAAAGCTCTTTGCCCTTGTAGAGATTATTGGCATGTTTTTCTAAAGCGCTATTCACTTCTAAAAGTTTTTTAAACTCATTTTCTTCAATTTCTATCACGCTCCCAGCTAAAATCGCAACGCCTGCATCCACAATACAGCCATCGCCTAAACTAATGCCGGTAACGCTATTAGCCCCTAACAGACAATTTTTCCCGATGCTAATAGGGTTGTTATTCCCTCCGCTTAAAACGCCTAAAACACTCGCTCCCCCACCAATATCAGTGCCTTCTCCAACCACCACCGATGAAGAAATGCGCCCCTCATTCATGCATACTCCCATAGCCCCTGCGTTAAAATTCACATAACTCGCCCCGGGCATTTGAGTATAGCCTCCGGTCCCTAAATACGCCCCAAAGCGCGTTTTTGAGCTATCCAGTAAGCGGATATTGTCAAACTCAGGGATTAATTGCATCAAATAGCGTGGGAATTTATCTATAAAATCAATGCTAGGGAAATTGCCTCGCATTTTTAAAGCCACTTCGTTCGTTCTGAGCCATTCTAATTCATAAGGCTTGTTACCGCTCCAAGCCGCATTAGAAAGTTGGTTAAAAATGCCCTCTAAATTCAAACTCCTCAAAGGGGCTTTCCCTAAAGAAAGCGCTAAAAGTTTCATATACGCGCTCTCCACGCTCTCACAAGGCTTATCTTCATACAAGATCACCAAGCGATAAAGAGACTCCCCATTATTATTTTTCAAACGATTTTCCTCTAAAGCCTTTAAAAGCTCTAAAACCACTTGGATATTCTTATGAGCCATTTTATTAGAGTAGGCTTCATTCAAAAAGGGCGTGTAAAACTCTAGCGCTTTTAACACAAAACTTTCATCAATCTCAACGACGCGCTCGCTCGCGCTCTCTTTTAGGATTTTGTCTTTAGAAAGCGAGTTGCAAAACACCGCATAAGAGCCTAGATTTTCCTCTTTCCAGTTCAAAACGGGGTAAGTGGCGCATAAAATCTTTTTAGAAATAGGGGCAATATCCACTCTGGCAATGCCAAAACCTAAAGGCTCTTTATAGTTATTAGATTGCTGGTAGTTGCTCACAAAATTTTTAAATTTATTCATCATGCCTAATCCTTTAAACTTTTTTCTCTTTCTTTAGCTAGATTTTCCACTTCTATGACAAAGGTTTCAAACAAATCCTTTTCAGCCAGTTTGTGAATGACTTTACCCTCTTTAATGATCAAACCGCTGCGATTCCCAAAAGCGATCGCCATGTCTGCATGTTTGGCTTCACCTAAAGCGTTCACCACGCAACCCATCACGCTAATGTCTAAAGGGGTTTTAATGTGGCTCAGGCGTTTTTCTACCTTGCTCGCCATATCCACTAAATTGGCTTCAATGCGCCCGCAAGTGGGACAAGAAATCCAATTAATCCCCTCTTTCAAACGCCCGCTATGGCGTAAAATCGCTCTAGCCACTTTGATTTCATTTTCTAATTCCCCTGTGATGGATACGCGCATCGTATCCCCAATGCCCTCCATTAAAAGCCCCCCTAAAGCCATGGCGGATTTGATACTGGAGCTAAAAAGATTCCCCGCTTCAGTAACCCCCAAATGGAAAGGATAGATCACAAGAGGGCGTAACATTCTATAAGCTTCTATGGTGCGCATCACATCGCTCGCTTTTAAAGAAATCTTAAAATCAGTAAAATCCAAATCTTCTAAAAGTTTGGCGTTATACAAAGCGCTTTCTACCATGCCTTTTGGGGTTGGTCCGTATTTTTGATCAAACTGCTTTTCTAAACTCCCGGCATTCACACCAATTCTTATAGGGATGTTTTTTTCTTTACAAGCATCAACCACCGCTTTGATTTTGTCTTTAGAGCCGATGTTTCCGGGGTTAATCCTGATCGCATCAACGCTTTGAGCGGCAATGAGAGCGAATTTATAATGGAAATGAATATCAGCGATTAAAGGCAAAGGAGACACTTTTTTCAATTCTTTTAAGGCTAGAGCGTCCTTTTCATTACTCACCGCCACCCTCACTAAATCAGCCCCGGCGAGTTTGAGTCGGTCAATTTGATTTTTAGTGCTTTCAATATCAGCGGTTTTACTAAAGGTCATGCTTTGCGTGCTTATGGGAGCATCACCTCCTATGGCGACGCCACCGATAAAAATTTGCTTGGTCTTAACTCTGTTTTCTAGCATCAAACCTCTTCATCAGTTAAATTCTTATGCACTATTATACTCTTTTATGCGCTCTCTTTTATGCTCTCTTTCGCTCTTTTTTAACGCTTTCAATGATAAACGCTTAAATTTTAGGTAAGATCAACTATTCCATTTTAAATTAAAGTAGCCCTATGACCTTTGAGCCTTATCCTTTTGAACGATTAAGAGCCTTGTTTAAAGAGATCACCCCTAAAAAAAAGGGGCTAGATTTAGGCATCGGCGAGCCACAATTTGAAACGCCTAAATTCATTCAAGACGCCCTCAAAAACCACACCCATTCGCTCAATATCTACCCTAAAAGCGCATTTGAAGAAAGTCTGAGAGAGGCTCAAAGAGGTTTTTTTAAACGCCGTTTTAAGGTAGAATTGAAAGAAAACGAATTAGTTTCTACGCTAGGATCTAGGGAAGTGTTGTTCAATTTCCCTAGCTTTGTTTTATTTGATTATCAAAACCCCACCATCGCCTACCCTAACCCCTTTTATCAAATCTATGAAGGGGCGGCCAAATTTATCAAAGCTAAAAGCCTTTTAATGCCTTTAACTAAAGAAAATCATTTCACTCCAAGCTTGAATGAAAAGGAGTTGCAAGAAGTGGATTTAGTGATTTTAAATTCCCCTAACAACCCCACCGGAAGAACCCTTTCTGTAGAAGAGCTGATTGGTTGGGTCAAACTCGCTTTGAAATATAATTTTATTTTAATCAATGATGAATGCTATAGTGAAATTTATGAAAACACGCCTCCTCCTTCGCTTTTAGAAGCTTGCATGCTGGCTGATAATGAAGCGTTTAAAAATGTTTTGGTTATCCATTCGCTCTCCAAACGATCTAGCGCTCCAGGTCTAAGGAGTGGTTTTATCGCTGGGGATAGCAGCCTTTTAGAAAAATACAAAGCGTTTCGCACCTATTTAGGCTATACGAGCGCTAATGCGATCCAAAAGGCTAGTGAAATCGCTTGGCTAGATGATGTGCATGCAGAATTTTTCCGCAATATTTATGCGAATAATTTGAAACTGGCGCGAAAAACCTTTAAAGACACGCTCATTTATCCTTATAGTTTTTATGCGTATCTGCCCGTTAAAAATGGCGAAAATTTTGCCAAAACGCTTTATCAAAACGAAGGCATTATTACTTTACCGGCTTTGTATTTAGGGCGTAATCGTATCGGCGCTGACTACGTGCGTTTAGCCCTTGTCTATGACACCCCCCTTTTAGAAAAGCCTTTAGAAATCATAGAAACTTATCGAGAAAACCATGCTTGAAACCCCAAAAGTTTTACTCAAAAACTTACAAGATTGCAAGATCCATTTTATCGGTATAGGGGGGATTGGTATTTCAGGCTTAGCCAAATACCTTAAAGCGCAAGGGGCTAAGATCAGCGGATCTGATATTGCCATAAGCCCTAGCGTTAAGTATTTGAAAGCTTTAGGCGTAGAGATTAATATCCCGCATGATCCAAAAGCGATCAATAATCAAGATGTCATTATCCATTCAGCCATTATCAAAGAAGACAACACCGAAATACAAAGGGCTAAGGAATTAGAAATCCCTATTTTGTCTCGTAAAGACGCTTTGTATTCTATCCTTAAAGACAAGCGCGTTTTTAGCGTGTGTGGGGCTCATGGAAAGAGCAGTATCACGGCCATGTTGAGCGCGATTTGCCCCGCTTTTGGAGCGATCATTGGGGCGCATTCTAAAGAGTTTGATTCCAATGTGCGAGAGAGCGCGGATATGAGCTTAGTTTTTGAAGCCGATGAAAGCGATTCAAGTTTTTTATTTTCTAACCCTTTTTGCGCGATTGTGCCTAACACCGAGCCAGAACATTTGGAGCATTACAATCACGATTTAGAGCGCTTTTTCTCCGCTTATAAATATTTTTTAGACCATGCTCAAAAAAGAGTGATCTATAAAGAAGATCCTTTTTTACAAAACTATTCTAAAGACGCCATTGTTTTAGAAAAAAAAGACATTTATAATATCCAATACATTTTAAAAGACGGCGAGCCTTACACTTCATTTGAATTGAAAGATTTGGGGGCTTTTTTGGTGTGGGGGTTAGGCGAACACAACGCTACGAATGCGAGTTTAGCGATTTTAAGCGCTTTAGATGAATTGGATTTAGAAGAAATTAGAAATAATTTATTGAATTTCAAAGGCATTAAAAAACGCTTTGATATTTTGCAAAAAAACGCGCTCATCCTCATTGATGATTACGCCCACCACCCCACTGAAATCAGCGCCACTTTAAAAAGCGCTAGGATTTATGCTGATTTATTGGACACGCAAGAAAAGATTGTAGTGATCTGGCAAGCGCACAAATACTCCCGCTTAATGGACAATTTAGAAGAGTTTAAAAAATGTTTTTTAGAGCATTGCGACAGATTGATCATTTTACCCATTTATAGCGCGAGTGAAGTCAAAAGAGACATTGATTTGAAAGCCCATTTTAAGCATTATAACCCCACCTTTATAGACAGGGTGCGTAAAAAAGGGGATTTTTTAGAGCTCTTAGTCAATGATAATGTGGTAGAAACGATTGAAAAAGGCTTTGTGATAGGCTTTGGAGCGGGGGATATTACCTATCAATTGAGAGGCGAAATGTAATGGGTGCAGCGGTTGTTTTATTTTTAACGTTGATTTTATTGTTTTTAGTTTTAAGGGATTTTGGTTTAGCAAGCCCCAAACAAAAGATTTTAGCTTTTTTAATCGTAGGGATTATAGGAGCGAGCATCAGCGTTTATACTTATCAACAAAACCAGCAAAACCAACAAGAAATCGCTTTACAAAGAGCGTTTTTAAGGGGGGAAACCCTGTTGTGTAAAGGCATTAAAGTCAATAACCAAACCTTTAATTTAGTGAGCGGGACTTTGAGCTTTTTAGGCAAAAAACAAACCCCTATGAAAGACGTTCTTGTGGATTTGGATTCTTGTCAGACGCTTCAAAAAGATCCCTTAATCCAACCCCAATGAACCCCCAATGAATAATAATAATAATAATACCCCACCCAAACCCCTAGAAGAAAGCCTGGATTTAAAAGAGTTTATCGCTCTTTTTAAAACCTTTTTTGCCAAAGAAAGAGATACTATTGCTTTAGAAAACGATCTCAAGCAAACTTTCACTTATTTAAACGAAGTGGATGCGATCGGTTTGCCTACTCCTAAAAGCGTGAAAGAAAGCGATCTCATTGTCATCAAACTCACCAAATTAGGGACGCTCCATTTAGATGAAATTTTTGAGATTGTCAAACGATTGCGCTACATTGTCATTTTACAAAACGCTTTTAAAACTTTCACGCATTTAAAATTTCATGAACGCCTTAACGCTATTATTTTACCCCCTTTTTTTAACGATCTAATCGCTTTATTAGATGATGAAGGGCAAATCAAACAAGGGGCGAACGCTACCCTAGACGCTTTGAATGAAAGCTTGAACCGCCTTAAAAAAGAGAGTATAAAAATCATTCATCATTACGCCCACTCTAAAGAGCTTGCCCCTTATTTAGTGGATACGCAAAGCCACCTTAAACATGGTTATGAATGCCTTTTATTAAAGAGTGGGTTTTCTAGTGCGATCAAAGGCGTTGTGCTAGAAAGGAGCGCTAATGGCTATTTCTATCTTTTGCCTGAAAGCGTGCAAAAAATCGCCCAAAAAATCGCCCAAATTGGTAATGAAATAGATTGTTGCATTGTTGAAATGTGCCAAACTCTAAGCCGTAGCTTGCAAAAACATCTTTTATTTTTAAAATTCCTTTTTAAAGAATTTGATTTTTTAGACAGCTTGCAAGCCCGGCTTAATTTCGCTAAAGCCTACAATTTAGAATTTGTCATGCCAAGCTTTACGCAAAAAAAAATAATTTTAGAAAACTTTTCGCACCCCATTTTAAAAGAGCCAAAGCCCTTAAATTTGAAATTTGAAAAATCCATGCTCGCTGTTACCGGCGTGAATGCGGGCGGGAAAACCATGCTCTTAAAATCGCTTTTAAGCGCGGCGTTTTTGAGCAAGCATCTTATTCCTATGAAAATCAACGCTCATCATTCCATTATCCCCTATTTTAAAGAAATCCACGCCATTATTAATGACCCTCAAAACAGCGCGAACAATATCTCTACTTTTGCCGGCAGAATGAAGCAATTTAGCGCTCTTTTATCCAAAGAAAACATGCTTTTAGGCGTTGATGAAATTGAGCTAGGGACTGACGCTGATGAAGCGAGCAGTTTGTATAAAACCCTGTTAGAAAAATTACTCAAACAAAACAACCAAATCATTATCACCACGCACCACAAACGCTTGAGCGTGTTAATGGCAGAAAACCAAGAAGTGGAATTACTGGCCGCTCTTTATGATGAGGAAAAAGAACGGCCCACTTACACTTTTTTAAAAGGGGTTATTGGCAAAAGCTATGCGTTTGAAACCGCTTTGCGCTATGGCGTGCCGCATTTTTTGATTGAAAAAGCGAAAGCCTTCTATGGCGAAGATAAGGAAAAATTGAATGTTTTGATTGAAAATTCCAGTGCGTTAGAAAGGGAATTGAAGCAAAAAAATGAACGTTTAGAGAACGCTTTAAAAGAGCAAGAAGATTTAAAAAACGCATGGCTTTTGGAAATGGAAAAACAAAAAGAAATCTTTCACCATAAAAAATTGGAATTGGAAAAATCCTACCAACAAGCCCTAAATATCTTAAAAAGCGAAGTCGCTTCAAAAGATACCAGCTCCATGCATAAAGAAATCCATAAAGCGAGCGAGATTTTAAACAGGCATAAAACAGACCAAGAGATCCCACAAACAATAACAAGCTTTCAAACTAACGAAAAAGCGCGTTATAAAAATGAAAGCGTGATGGTTATACAAATTTTAGACAAGGGCTATTATTTGGTAGAAACCGAGCTTGGCATGCGCTTAAAAGCGCATGGGAGTTGGTTGAAACAAATCCAAAAACCCTCTAAAAACAAATTCAAACCCACTAAAACAACCATCCCCAAACCCAAAGAAGCGAGCTTGCGCCTTGATTTAAGGGGGCAACGCAGCGAAGAGGCCCTGGATTTACTAGATGCTTTTTTAAACGACGCGCTTTTAGGGGGCTTTGAAGAAGTGCTGATTTGCCATGGCAAGGGGAGCGGGATTTTAGAAAAGTTTGTGAAAGAATTTCTAAAAAACCACCCTAAAGTGGTGAGTTTTAGCGACGCTCCCATTAATTTAGGCGGCAGTGGGGTTAAGATCGTTAAATTGTAGTTTTTGGCACTTTTTTATGGGGGATTAATATAAAAAATAAAAATCCGCTTTAAATTATAAAGCCATTTTGTGCCAACACCTAATGGAGAACAAAGCCTTTTTAAAAGAGCGTTGAAAAAGGGCTTTTATCGCTTAATTGAGCCAAAACCCTTAAATCTTTAGCCTTGATAGGCTTTTATGGCTTTCTCTAAAACCTTAATCGCGCTCTCTTTGTTTTCAAACCCCTTGACTTTCACCCATTTATTAGGCTCTAAATCCTTGTAAGTTTCAAAAAAATGCTTGATTTTATCCAAAGTGTGTTTGGACAAATCATCAATATCTTTGACATAGGAATGCGTGGGATCGATCTTATCTATGGGTAGAGCGATTAGTTTTTCATCCATCCCGCTTTCATCTTCCATGTTCAAAACCCCAACCAAGCGCGCTTTCACCACGCTTCCGGCTTGAAAAGCCACATCGCTTAAAACCAGTGCATCTACAGGGTCGCCATCAGATCCTAAAGTGTTAGGCACAAAGCCGTAATTTGCGGGGTAATTTTGCGCCCCATAAAGCACCCTATCCACCATTAAAGCCCCGCTTTCTTTATCCAATTCATATTTGATATTAGAATGCTTGGATATTTCAATCACCACGCACAAAGAATCAGCGTCATGGCTCACTTCTAATTGGTCTAAATTCATTGCAATCTCCTTTGAATAAAAAGAATTATTCTAACATAAAGCCCGCTCTTTTTAAACCTCTTTAGGGGTTTTTAAAGGAGCGTATTGTTTGCTGTATTTGTGAAAGGCTTTTAAGCACTTTTGAGCGTTAAATTTATGGTAAAAAAGATTATCAAAATAGGATTTTCTAGGGGGTTTTAATGAAATGTCAGGCTTTTTTGCATTTTGAATGGTGCTATTGAAAGCATGCTTGTTTAAAGAAATAGGGCAAGGCAAATAAGTTAGATTAGCAACATCATGGTAAGTGGGATTGTTCATAAACATATCCACCGGCTCTATGATTTTAAAACGCTCCGTGGCTTCTATAAAGGTTTTAGCGCCCTTAGGCGTGATATAGTAGCCTGCCGTAGTGGCCACATACACGCTGGTGAGGTAAAAATGCTCTAAAAATAGTGCTTCTTTTTCACTATCAGCACGAGATTCCCAAAAAGTCTCTTTGATGTTTACCTCTTTTGCCAATAAGGATTCGTATTTTCCCATGAGTTCGTCGTATTTTTCCGCAATATTCTTATTGAGATCATCGTATTTTTTGGTGAGTTCATCGTATTTTCCTGTGAGTTCATCGTATTTTCCTGTGAGTTCATCGTATTTTCCTGTGAGTTTCTTATACACTTCTGTCCGAGCTAAAATGCTTCCAATAAAGCGGTTGAGCTTTCTTTTAATTTTTCTAAAAACCACTGGATTAAAAGAGATTTTTTGGGGTGCTATTTTGCAAGGATTAGGTAGTTCTTTAGGGTCTTGTTGCGTTTCAATAATAGAGTCTTGTTGCGTATCTTGTGCGGGATTGGGGGGGGGGGTAACTTCATCATTTTCAATAGACGCTTCAGCCTCTTCAGTTTCTGTATAGATAGGGAGAGCGTGCAAGTTGGTTTTATGGCCTCCCCAATAATGCCCATAGAGTCTCACAAAATCAAAAGGGCTTTTCAAGCAATCTTCTAAGGCTTGCATGAAATTAGACTCTAATGCTACATCATCTTCTAAAATAACGACCGGTTGGTTTGTTTTGACGCATTCTTTCCATAAAAGATAATGGCTTAAATAGCACCCAAATTCTTGGGGCAATAATTCTTGATAACAATAATCAGAATGGAACCAATCGGATTTTAACATGCTTTGCGCATCATAAAGCTCTTGAACGAATTTTTCAAAATCTTCATGTTTAGGGCTAATAGCGTCAAAGATTTGAAAAACACAACGGCCTTTAAATTTTTCATTGGATTCTGAAACGAGTTTTTCAGTATCCAAACGCCTTTGACTTTCTTTTAAAGAAATGATATAGACACCAATCACAGATCATTCTCTTTGGAACGCATTTTAATTCGCAAAAGACAAAATATATTTTTGCATTTCATTCACGATTTCTTCAATGCTTCTCTCCCCATCGATCGCTTTATACACCTTCTTATTCTTGTAAAAATTTTGGATCTCACCCAACGGATCCAAAAACACCCGCATGCGGTTATGAAACACCACCTCATTGTCATCAGCCCCCCTAGAGCGCCCTAAAACCCTTTCTTTAGCGGTGTTTGTGTTCACTTCTACTTCAATCACGCTTTTTAAGATCACTTCGTTTTGAGCGTTCAATTCCTTATCCAAAGCTTGCATTTGCTCCACGCTCCTAGGATAGCCATCAATTAAAATGATCCTTTTACTAGAGCTTTTAATCGCTGCAAGGATCGTTTCTACCACAATTTCTAAAGGCACTAATTCGCCTTGAGAAGTGAATTTCTCAATCAATAAGCCTCGCTCGGTCTTTTTAGCGCTCTCAGCCCTTAGTAAATCCCCGGTAGAAAAATGAGCGATTGTTTCGCTGTTATTCTTAGCGATAAGCTCTGCGTCAGTGGTTTTACCACTCCCTGGGGCTCCAATGATCAAAAATAGTTGTTTCATATCGTATCCTTTTAAATTATTTTCTCAAGCGAATGTGTAATTCTCTTAGTTGCTCTTCATTAATGGGGCTAGGCGCGTTCGTCAATAAGCATGAAGCTTTTTGCGTTTTAGGGAAAGCGATCACATCTCTAATGCTACTAGATTTTGTCATTAGCATGATCAAGCGATCAAAGCCTATCGCAAAGCCCCCATGAGGAGGAGCACCAAACTTTAGCGCTTCTAATAAAAAGCCAAATTTCTTTTGCGCTTCTTCTTCATGGATATTGATTTTTTCAAAGACTTTTTTTTGCATTTCTTCTTTATGAATCCTTATGCTTCCCCCACCAAGCTCCACGCCATTAAGCACCACATCATACGCATGCGCTTCAATTTCTTCTATGTCTTCGCATTCTATATTTTTAGGCATCGTAAAGGGGTGGTGCGCGGCATGATAGCCGTTTTCGGTTTTTTCAAACATGGGGAAATTGACCACCCATAAAAAATTCAAAGCGTCTTTATCAATCAAATCAAGCGTTTCAGCCACCTTCAAGCGCAAACGCCCCATGTAATCTAACACGATTTTTTTATCCCCGGCTCCAAAAAAGACAATATCCCCAACTTGTGCATCAGTCTTTTCTAAAATATTTTTAAGCCCCTTTTCGCTCAAAAATTTAACTAAAGGCCCTTTAATCCCATCTTCTTTAATCTGCAAATACGCCAAGCCTTTAGCCCCAAATTGGCGTACAAATTCTTCTAATTCTTTTAAAACGCTGCGGCTAAAAAGCGCATCAGCCCCCTTAACGTTCAAAGCTTTAATGCGTTTGTTTTTAGGATCTTTTGCGATATTAGAAAAAATAGCGTTTGAGCTGTCCATAAAACAATCCCCCACTTCTATTAAAGGCAATTCAAAGCGTAAATCCGGCTTATCGCTCCCGTAATTTTCCATCGCTTCCTTATAAGGCATGCGTTTAAAAGGTTTAGAAATAGTATGCCCAATCGCTTTAAAAATCTCTTGCAACAAATCTTCCACCACGCCCATCACATCATCTTCATCGCAAAAACTCATTTCCGCATCAATCTGCGTGAATTCTGGCTGCCTGTCCGCCCTCAAATCTTCATCTCTAAAGCAACGAGCGATTTGAAAATACCTGTCCATTCCCCCCACCATTAAAAGCTGTTTGAACAATTGCGGGCTTTGGGGAAGCGCGAAAAATTCGCCCTCATGCACCCTGCTTGGCACTAAATAATCCCTAGCCCCCTCAGGCGTGGTTTTAGACAAAATGGGGGTTTCAATCTCTAAAAAGCCCTTTTGAGCTAAAGCGTTACGAGTAATAAGAGCCACTTCGCTGCGCAATTTAAAGATTTCATAAGCGTTCAAAGAGCGTAAATCCAAATAGCGGTATTTCAAGCGCAAATCTTCATTCACATTTTTATTGCCGATTTCAATCGGTGGGGTAGCGCTTTTATTTTCAATGACTAACTCTTCTAAAACAATTTCAATTTTACCCGTTTTTAGTTTAGGGTTTTCTAACCCAGCGCCTCTCAAACGCACTCTTCCTTTAGCCACTAGCACAAATTCACTCCTGACTTCTAAAGCCTTTTCATAAGCCTTAGAGCTAGGATCACAGACTAGTTGCACCAAACCGCTTTTATCCCTTAAATCAATAAAAACCACGCCTCCATGGTCTCTATAAGTGTTACACCACCCGGCCACTTTGATGATTTTACCCACATCTTTTTCACTAATTTCTGTGCAGAAATGACTTCGCATGTTTTATCCCTTTAAATTAAAACAAAAATTAAATTTATGAAAGCGTTTTTTTAAGCATTTCATGGATTTCAAGAATGTTAGATTTTACCACAAAACCATCCGCTTCTAAAGATTGGGCTAATTGGCGATTAGAATCGCTGCTCATGGACGAATTGATAATCACAGGAAGATGCTCAGTCCTGCTATCAGCTTTAATGGTTTTTAACACTTCAAACCCTGAAATAACGGGCATTTCTAAATCCGTAATGACCACGCCGACCTGTTGGTAATGTTCTTTTTCATACAAATAATCCAACAATTCCCTCCCATTTGGAAAGGCTAAATAACGCAATTCTAAAGTTTGAACGATCTTTTCTAGGGTTTTAAGAGCGCTTAAGGAATCTTCAGCGATTAAAATGAGTTTTTGGCTTTGAATGGCTTCTATGCAACGCAAAGTCAAATCGTCTAAATCTTTCAAGCTAGGGAAAACATCGCTAATCATTTTTTCCACATCCAAGATCTGCACCACTCGTTGTTCATCAAAACGGGTGATAGCGCTAAGCTTACCCTCTTCATTAATGCCTTGTTTGTCCCCGGCGCTAATCTCAGTCCAATTTTTATGAATAATCCTTTCAATTTTTAAAACCTTTAGAGCGATGGAATGGTTAGAAAAATGGCACACGATCACTAAATTATGGTCATCTTTAACGCTGCATTCTTTTAGATCACGGCTCGGATCATTAGCGTTATAATGCAACCACCTTTTCACATCCACTAAAGGAATGGATTCGCCCCTAACGCTAAGAAACCCAAGCATCACGCCATCGCTCCCTCCAAGAATCTCTGTAACCTCTCCGTCATAATGGATAATTTCTCGGATCTTAAAAATGTTTAAGCCATAAAGTTGGGCGTCTTTTTCTGCATCTAATCTAAAGCATAGAAATTGCGCTTCGTTATTTAAGTGCAACGAAGTCGTTTTGTCAATATCTCTTACCACCTATTTTCCCCTAAAGCCCTATCAAAGATTAAATGTTATAATACTACCCTAATTTAGTTTAAAAGGTTTTTACAAAAATGATAAAAAGCCAAAAAGAATATTTAGAAAGAATTGAATATTTAAACACCCTATCGCACCATTATTACAACCTTGATGAGTCAATCGTAAGCGATGCGGTCTATGATGAACTTTACCAAGAATTAAAAGCTTATGAAGAAGAAAACCCTAATGATATTCAAGCTAATTCCCCTACCCAAAAAGTGGGGGCTATTACCACCAATTCGTTCAATAAAAACCCCCATTTAATGCGGATGTGGAGCTTAGATGATGTGTTCAATCAAAGTGAATTGCAAGCGTGGTTGCAACGCATTTTAAAAGTTTATCCTAACGCTTCATTCGTGTGCTCGCCCAAACTTGATGGGGTTTCGCTCAATCTTTTGTATCAACATGGCAAGCTAGTGAAAGCGACCACTAGGGGCAATGGCTTAGAAGGAGAATTAGTTAGTGCAAACGCTAAACACATCGCTAATATCCCCCATTTTATCGCTTATGATGGAGAAATAGAAATCAGGGGCGAAGTGATCATTTCTAAAGAGGATTTTGACGCTTTAAACAAAGAACGCCTAAACGCTAATGAACCCCTATTCGCTAACCCTAGAAATGCCGCATCAGGGAGTTTGAGGCAACTTGATAGTGAAATCACTAAAAAGCGTAAATTGCAATTCATCCCTTGGGGTGTGGGCAAGCATTCTTTAAATTTCCTAAGTTTTAAGGAGTGTTTGGATTTTATCGTCTCGTTAGGTTTTAGCGCCATTCAATACTTAAGCTTAAACAAAAACCACCAAGAAATAGAAGACAATTACCACACCCTGATTAGAGAAAGGGAGGGCTTTTTTGCCCTTTTAGACGGCATGGTGATCGTTGTGAATGAATTGGATATTCAAAAGGAGCTAGGCTACACGCAAAAATCCCCTAAATTCGCTTGCGCTTATAAATTCCCGGCTCTAGAAAAACACACCAAAATCATAGGAGTCATCAACCAAGTGGGGCGCAGCGGGGCGATAACCCCAGTCGCTGTTTTAGAGCCTGTAGAAATCGCTGGAGCTATAATTACGAAAGCGACCTTGCACAATTATTCTGAAATTGAAAAAAAGAATATCATGCTTAATGATAGGGTCGTTGTCATTAGAAGCGGCGATGTGATCCCTAAAATCATCAAACCTTTAGAAACTTATAGAGACGGCTCGCAACACAAAATTGAACGCCCCAAAGTTTGCCCCATATGCTCGCATGAGCTTTTGTGCGAAGAGATTTTTACTTATTGTCAAAACCTTAATTGCCCGGCAAGGTTGAAAGAAAGCTTGATTCATTTCGCTTCTAAGGACGCCTTAAACATTCAAGGCTTGGGCGATAAAGTCATAGAGCAACTTTTTGAAGAAAAACTCATTGTTAACGCCCTAGATTTGTATGCTTTAAAATTGGAAGATTTAATGCGGCTAGACAAATTTAAAATTAAAAAAGCTCAAAACCTATTAGACGCTATTCAAAAAAGCAAAAACCCTCCTTTATGGCGTTTGATTAACGCTTTAGGGA
This sequence comes from Helicobacter pylori NQ4053, assembly GCF_000274605.1. Lineage (NCBI taxonomy): Bacteria > Pseudomonadati > Campylobacterota > Epsilonproteobacteria > Campylobacterales > Helicobacteraceae > Helicobacter > Helicobacter pylori. Next base: position 166,482 of record NZ_AKNV01000003.1, on the reverse strand, counting down.
TTGAGCATATCGGTAAGGGAGCGAGTAAAACGCTGGCTAAATACGGCTTAAATGTGTTAGAAAAAAGCGAAGCTGAGTTTTTAGAAATGGAAGGCTTTGGGGTGGAAATGGCACGCTCTTTAGTCAATTTTTATGCGAGCAATCAGGAATTTATCCGATCGTTATTTGATTTGTTGAACCCTAAAAACAGCGATATGACTGAAGAAAAGCAAGAAAGCTCTTCTGTTTTCAATCATAAAACGATTGTTTTAACCGGCACGCTTTCTAAACCACGGCAAGAATACGCTCAAATGTTGGAAAATTTAGGGGCAAAAATTTCTTCAAGCGTGAGCGCTAAAACCGATTTTTTAATCGTTGGAGAAAACGCCGGCTCAAAACTCGCTCTAGCACAAAAACATGGCGTGAGCGTTTTGAATGAAGAAGAATTATTAAAGCGCCTTAAGGAATTGAATTGAAAATCATCGCTTATTAAAATCAAGCTCCTTTACCATTTGTTTTAAGATTTTATGTTTAATACCCATTTAAATTCTAAAGAAAAATTCCAATTTTCATTCTTAATGAATTTACTCACAAAATCCTATTTTATAGTAGAATGCGAAAAATAAAGATATTTTAAGGAACAATAATGGAACACCATAAAGCACACACAACCATTCAAGCTTTACAAGCGAAACGCAAAAAATTGCTAACCGAATTAGCCGAGCTAGAAGCAGAAATAAAGGTAAGCAGCGAACGAAGGAGCAGTTTTAACATTTCGCTCTCACCCAGTTTGTTAGCTGAAATAGAAGAGATAGAATACGAAGAAAAAACAAGTAAAGAGCGAAGAATCAATCACAGCGTTTTACTTTCGCCCAGTTTTATGGTTAAAGTGGATGAATACATGAAAGAGAAAGGTTTTCCTAACCGCTCGCTCCTCTTTGAAAAAGCGTTGGAATTTTATATGCTAAAACACCCATAAAGCCAATAGCGGACAAAAAACAAGAGAGTATTTAGGGTTTTGAGAATGGAAAATCAAAAGCTCCGTTTCTCTTTTAGGGTCTTTCTTATTTAAAGCCTTGGCTTTGTCTATTTTTTGGGGTTGGAACGCTTTTTAAAGTCGTTTGATGCGATTAGAGCGTGTATATCGGTAACGCTTTTGGCTTGTTTTAACAAATATCAGTTAATTTTTAGTAACACTGCACTCAATAAAACCATCATTTGAATATAATAACCTTAAATGGGATTTTAAACCATTTCTATATAAGGGGATTTTATGATTTCTAACATCAGCATACACCCAAAAACCATGTTTAAAAACGCTTTAAATATATACAAGATTTTTCATTTAAAAGTCATACTAGTACAGCCATTATTGGCGCAAATGGTGCTGGAAAATCAACGCTTATCAACACTATTCTAGGCATTAGATCAGACTATAATTTTAAAGCACAAAACAATAATATTCCATACCACGACAATGTTATACCACAACGCAAGCAATTGGGAGTTGTCTCTAACCTATTCAACTACCCACCTGGATTAAACGCAAACGACCTTTTTAAATTCTATCAATTTTTTCACAAAAACTGCACTCCAAATCTATTTGAAAAAAATCTTTTGAATAAAACCTACGAACACCTAAGCGATGGACAAAAACAGTGCTTAAAGATTGACTTAGCTCTTAGCCACCACCCCCAATTAATTATTATGGATGAACCAGAAACCAGTTTAGAACAAAACGCTCTTATAAGACTATCAAATCTCATAAGCTTGCGCAACACCCAACAACTTACAAGTATCATCGCCACTCATGATCCTATTGTCTTAGATAGTTGCGAATGGGTATTGCTCCTTAAGAATGGCAACATTGCTCAATACAAACCTTTAAATTCTATATTAAAATCTGTAGCTAAAACTTTTAACTTTAAAGAAAAACCAACCACAAAAGACTTATTAGCATTACTAAAGGATATTTAGTGGGAGCAATTCTATCTATCCTAAAACTTGAAATCAAATCTTATCTCACCAATACAAGCGCGCTATTTTGGACTTTTATTTATCCTATTTTAATGCTCCTATTACTGATTTTTGTTTTTTCAAAAAATACCACTGAAATATTTTATTTTAATAATATTATAGGTCTAATGGGACTCCTTATTATTTCTAGTGCGATCTTTGGTCTCACTCAAGCTATAACAAGCTCTAGATCGCATAATATATTCTTGTTCTACATGCTATCACCAGCAACTTTCAAACAAATAACTCTAGCATTAATCGCTTCAAGACTAATCGTTGTAATCCTATATGCTTTTATCTTTATTGTTCTCTCTTTTTATGCGCTCAATATCATCACTATTCTTAATTTTAAAGCGCTTATTTTGGGGTTTGTTAGTGTTTTTTCAAGCGCATTGTTTTGTTTTTGCTTGGCCATTTTTGTAGCTAGAATTTTTCAAAACGAACAAAGCATCTTAGGATTTTGTAATATCATCAATCTCTATGCGCTAATGTCTTGTAACGTTTTTGTTCCTTTAGAATACCTACCTAATATTGGCCAATTATTTATCAAAACATCTATTTTTTACTACCTTAATCAACTTCTAATCAAAGCTTTTCAAGGGATTGATACTATACTGGTTTTAGCAACTTCAACATTTTTCATTATTGGTGGCATTATTTTATTTTTACTAAGTGCTAATCGCATGTTACTAACACCAAAAGAACGCATGCGTTAAACCCTTAGTCCCACCATTGATTCGCTTAATGGCTCAAAAAAGGGGTAAGCCCCAACCCCTTAAAACGCTAAACGCATTCCAATATTTCCGGTAATATTGATCATTTTATAATCCAATCCAAACCTAGCCCCCACCCCAGCATTCGCATAAAAGCTTTTAAACAACCTCACTTCCCCGCCTGTAGTGATGCTCGCAAAAGTGTTATAAAGCTCGCCTTTCCTATAGCTCAAAGTGTTGTTACCAATGAAACGCACCAATTTATCCCCCATAGATCTCACAAGCAAATCCCTACCGATGCCGCCAATCGCATAAAAATAAGAGTTTGTATTGAAATAATGGCGGTTCTCAAAAGCAAAATCAATCGTTAAAACGGATTTTTTAGACGGATCCGCGTTCGCTTTAAACTGGTTGTAGAGCGCGTTATCCATCACCCCTTCTAAACCGGTCATGCCAATATAGTAATACCTTAAACCAATTTGAGGTTTTAAAATGATGCTTTTGTTTTTAAACATGAAATCATACCCATAATTGACTCTCGCGTTCGTCGTCCATGTGTTGTAATTATAAGATTGGTTGATCACAGAAAGCAAAGTGTCGTTGGAGCTGATTTGGGTTTTATTAGCCCCCCAAGTTTCATTGACGCTAAAGGTTAGCTCGCTCTTTTTAATGAAAGCCCTCGCATACAAGCCCACATCTACATTATCGGATTTAGAATTAGTGATGCGTTCATAAAAACCGCTATACCCATAAGCCGCATACCCTCCAACAATCACACCCTTAATAAATCTGTCATAGCCCACATTGACACCATAGAGCGTTCCTGTGCCATTTTCCACAAAGCTCACGCCCCCAACGCCGGTCGCCCAAAGGTTGTTTTTCAATTTATCCCTTTGAGAGTATTTTAAAATCACATCCATCGCGTTAGGGGTCGCATCAGCAAATCTTTGGTTTTTAAGGCTGCTCAAGCGTTCGCTAAAATCCGTTGAATCAAAGGAAGCGAAATTAGAAAGCTTGGCTAAACGGCTCATTTGTTGCGTGTAAGTGTTGAGCTGCAAAGCATCGGTGGAATTGTTTTTAAGATTGGGTTTAGAAAGCATGCCTAAAGCGCTGGTAATATCTTTCATTAAAGTAACAATGTGTTCAGTGTGATTGTCTTGCAAATAATAAGGAGCGAACAAGGGATTACCCCCTTTAGCCGCAAAAAGCTCATTCAGCCACAGAATGGAATTATTGCCCGCAGATTTGATCGCATTCAAACCGGTGCTACCTTGAATGTGTTTAACATAATACTCCAAACTAGGGGCATGAATATCCATGGGTTTATCAGAGACGGTAACTTGAACTTTATCATAAAGGATAGATGAATACACCATTTGCCCTTGATTGTCTTTAAAGCTCACCACAAGACCCCCATCTTTAATATTGACCGGTTGGTTGTCATAGCTTAGTGAATCGCCCTTTAATTGCATGCGTTTGCCGTTAAAATCAATGAGGGTGTAAAGCTTGAGGTAATCGCTCAAGCTCCCTCCAAGAATCGTTTGATTATCATAGCCATAAACCATGCGTTTAGCGTTAATAAGCGTGTAAGAACCCTGTTTGAGTTGGGTGTTAAAGTTGATTAGAGTCTGGTTGTTATAAGACATGATCGTGGAAGTGCCAGTTACGCTCAATATCGTTTTATCAGTTGGGCGTTTGAGGTTGAAAGTCAATGACCCTTCGCTCTTGAAATCGCCCCCCACATCCAAACCATTTTCATTCGTTCTAAAAGTTGCGCCCTTAATCACATTGAAATTACCGCTGATATCAGCCCTATGATTAGAGTTGTTGTTAAAAGCGTTATTCACGATCAAGTTGTTGGCTTTAAAAGTGGCGTTTGGCTCTAAATTTAAAGTCCCAATAGTCGTATTTTGTAAGACTTTTGAAAAATCCACTAATCCGTTCGCTCTAATTGCGCCTAAAAATGCGAAGTTATTTGCATTCACTTCTAAAGTTTCATCGGTTGGAGCGCTTGAAATTGAAGAATTAGTTTTTTTCTCGCCCATGCAATTTAAAACATTCACGCAAATCTGACCTTTTTGAACGCTAATGTCATTTTTAGAAGCGTTAAGTGTTAAGCCGTTGGTAGCGTTTAAGGTGTCTAATGAAATGTTAGAAAAATCTTTAGATACAAAAGAAAGCCTGCCCTGATATTGCGTGAAATTGATCGTGTTTTTCCCATTAAAGATAATAGACTTACCCGCTATAAAATTCAATTCCCCCCCTGTGGCGTTACTAAACGAGCTGTTATTCACAAACACATGGTTTTTAGCCACGAAATTGAAATTCCCTTTTTGCCAAAGATTGTGTAATCCTCTAGAGCCTAGTAAAGATCCCAAGCCAAATTGTTCCAATTCTTTTTGTAAAGATTTAGGGAGTATGGATCCTAAACCTTGATGATAAACGCCTCCAAAGCCCTTATCAGCAATAATCTTATTGATCATTTGCCCTAGGACTTGATGGCTCATGATTTTATTCACTACGCCTTCGCCTAATAAGTCATTTAACGCTTTTTCACCTATGCTAGAAATGGTGCTAGTCAGCTCTTTGCTAGGGTTAGTGATGCTATTTAAAGCGATATTGACTAACACGCTCAAATCCTGCGGGCCTAGCCAAGAAATGAGCTTATTGATTAGGGGGGCTTGTTCAATCATTTGATTGAGAATATCCCCAAAAGTCGTTTTATCCAAGAAACTCTGTAAGTCTTTGGCATCAGAGCTAGAGCCTATTTTATCCAGGGCTTGATTTAAGCCTCCAGGCACAAAATTATTGGCAAAAGAACTCAAGCTTTGTTTGCCATACCAAGTATTGATGAAATTCTCTACATTTTCAATCCCTAAAGTTTTCACGATGAATTTTTCAAACCCTGAAGAATGGGCTTGGATTTGCTCTAAAAGCATTTGATCGATTTCTTTTCTTTTTATAGGATCTAGCGCATTTAAAAGCCCGTTTTCACCAAAAACATCGCCCACCGTTTTAGAATTTAAAATTTCCATGATCGCATTTTTAAAAGCGCTCACGCCTAAGAGATTATTCACTTCAGTAGGGCTAAGCAATGAGCTTAAAGTCTTAGATCCAAAATCTTTAGGGATCATGTTGGCTAAATCTTTAGGGATAGCGTTGTTATTCAAGCTCTCTTCATAAACCATGTTAGAAAGGATATTCCCCAAGCCCTTTTCCCCAAAAAGCTTATCAACGCCCTCTTTCCCCAAGTAAGAAAAGATCTTATCAGTCCCTTGAGCGTCAATATTGGCTTGATTAAGCACCAAATTCGTCGCGCTTTCAAAAGACACATTCGCGCTCCCGCCGCTCCCCCAAGCGTTCCCGCTGCCGATGGTTCCAGTAATGTAAATGTTTTTAGCCTTAAAATTAGCGTTAATATAGCCCAAATAAGGCGCGCTAGAATGGAGCAATTGCCCCAAATTAGTCTGCCTAAACATCTGGCAAGTGTTATCCCCAACCGCGCATGGATTTTTATAGCCATCGCCTCCAAACCACACCACGCTATTCGTGTTCGTTTGCCCTTCTTTGATCGCCCCTACCACGAGATTGCCTTGAGAGAAATGATAATTAGCCGTATTGGAAAAATTATTGATAATACCCAATAAGCTCTTCCAATTTGCTTGGTTTAAAGCAATACCATATTTCTTTAAAATGTCAAAAAGAGTTTCAAAACCATTCGGGCTATTGAGATTGAGATTGTCTAAAGCCCCTGAAGATAAAAGATTGGCTATTTTAGGCAAAAACTCCTTACCCAAACTAGCGATCACACTCAAATCTTGCTTAGTGATAGCCTGATTGTAAATGTGCAAGGCTTGTAAGGGTTGGTTTTGTGCGTTATAAGTCCCGGGTATCTCATTATTCTTACCAAAGCCTTTAATATTGCTACTCAAATAATAAGTGCCAGCCTTATCGCTTGTGTAATTATAAGAATTCGTGCTTTCATCATAAGGGTTTTGTTGGTAATCATACAAGCTAGGAGCGAGATTAAACATCGCATTATTAGAAACGCCGTTTTGAGAGATCTGCACTTTTAAGCGGTTGTTATGCAAGGTTTCTGTAATCGTTTCAGTCGTATTGAGCGGGTTAGTGAAACTCCAAGAATGAACGCCGTTATTAAACGAGTAATCAGCCTTTTCAATCTGTATACCATAAAAACGGATCTTTTCATAGCCGTTATTCCCCATTAAACCCTGAATGTTTTGAGCTTGTAAAATATTATAAACTAAGGGCTTGTTTTTTGCATCAAACAAATTCACATTAGACAGATTCAAAACGCCTTGAGATCCAAAGCTGAAATTCCCGCTTGCATTAATGGATAAAGCGTTAGCGCCATTGCCTAAAAGGTTTAGAGTGCTGTTTAAAAGAATGCTTTGAAAATTCAGGGTGCTGTTGTTGCTTAAATCAAAAGAAGCGTCAGAATTAAAAGTCGCCAAATGAGTGAAAGAAATTTGAGAATTATTAGCGTAAAAATTCACAGGAGCGTTAAAAACGCTGTTGCCATTGAAATTCAACAAGCTTGAGCCGTTGAGATTGAAATTCGTTTCCCCTTCCACGCTAAGAGCGTTAAAGCTCGCTTGAGAACTTTCAGCCAAATTCATCGTAGAATTTTGTTTAAAAGTGGAATCCCCTTGGAAATTGATATGGATATTTTTAGCCCTTAAATTGAGCGTCGCTTGATTAAAATTCGTATTCCCTTTGAAATTGATAAGGCGCACAGAGTTGCCAAAATCAGGCGTTTTACCGAATAAAGGAATGCCATAAAAGGTTACATTAGCGTTATTGAAATTCACTTGGTTGAAGCTTAATTGAGCGTTAGGGTTCAAATTCAAGTAAGAAACCCCGTTAAAAGCGGTTGTGCCGTTAAAATTCGCTGTGCTGTTGTTGTAAAAAGAAAGGCTTGAAGCGTTTTCTAAAGTCGTTTGGGTTTGGCTATCCCCAATATTAATAGCAGCGTTGGGTTTGACTGAAAGCCTGGAATGATTGAAAGTAACATTCCCATTCAATGAAGACTGGTTCACATTTTTAGACACATCAATGACGATTTGAGAGTTATTGAAAATAATGTTATTAGCTTTCAAATCATAGCGGATACCCCCTCCTAAAATGGAATTAGAAAATACCAAATCCGTATTCGCAACCATATTCACATACGATGAGCCGCTCTCAGTCGCTCCGTTAATATTGGTCCAGCCGCTAAAAGTGGTGTTTTCAAAAGTGATACGCCCTGAATTAAAATTAAAGCCTCCCCATGTGAAATCCCTAAAGTTAGAGTTTTTAATCTCCATAGAAAGCTTGGAATTAAAATTCGCCCATGAATGCTGGCTCGCGCTGGTTTGTAAGCCCATAGCCACGGTTTGGAAATTCGTGTAATCCAATCCGTCAGCGTTCAAGGTTTCATCAGCGTTAAAATTGATCGTCGCCCCACCGCCAGCATTAGGGTTGCCGACATTAAAGTTATTCGTTAAAAAGATATTAGTTGCGTTGAAATTGCCATGCAAATACAGCAAATTATTCTTACCAAACCAGATCGATCCGCCATTGTTATTGGCCTTTTCTTGAGCGCTCCCTAAAAGCAAAGTCCCCACCACCGTAGCCCCAAAATTCAGCGACCATGCAAAAGCGCTAGAGCCGATAAGATTTTGATTTTTATAGGGTGCGATATAGCACACGCCAACACACACGGGGGTTTTTCCTGGAATGAAATCAAATTGCTTCCTCACTTGACTCCAAATATCCTTAGAATCAGTTTCTGTGTGGAAAGGCGAAGAATGGATAGTGAAATATTTATAGGTGATAGAGCCCGGATTAAAAGTCTCTTCAAAGACAAATTTTTGGCCGTTGCTTTGGGTGAATTGCACAAAAAAAGTGTTATTATCCGTTCTTAATAAAGTCCCTTGTTCGCCGTCATAATGGATCAGGTTCCATAAATTTTTTGAAAAAGCATTGTCCGCCAAAATTTCATTATTATATTTAATGTTATTCCCGCTTAAAAGCGTGTAGGTGGTGTTGTCAGTCAAATCCCTTTCAATATTAAAAATACTATTATTGTCAATAGCGATTGAGCCTTGGAGACGGCTAAAAGGATCGCTATTAATAAGCGTGTTTGTGCCTTTAAAAGTAATATTTTTAGTATCGTTAAACGAATAGCTACCGCCATTAAACGAGTTGTTGTTAAAAATTAGGTTTTGCACTTTTGCGTTGATGTTATAGGAATTGAAAGTGTTGTTTTCTAGGGTTAAAGAATTTCCAGCGCTGTTTTCACCCCCTTTATAAATCAAAGTGCCGTTATCGCTAAAATTAACATTCTTAATCACGGCATTTCCGTTAGCATTAGCGTTATCCACGCCAAAATTCCCCCCTCCATTCACAGAGCCTTTATCCCAAGTAATGTTATTGGCCTTAAGGTTAAAGCCTCCATGCGGGGTTTGGTTGCTAAAATTGGCGTTTGTTACATTCAAATTGCCATTATTAACAATGAAATTCATCCATGAATTTTGCAAACCGGCTTTATCGCTATTGAGGTTTGCGTTAGCGATATTCAAACGCTCTTGAGCGTTAAACACTAAAATCGCCCCCCCACCGGTTTTGGCCCCATTACCAGAGCGAATCGTGCCGGTAATATCAATTTGATTGGCTTTAAAAACGCCTTGAATATAGCCCACTAGCCCCCATTCAGCCCCTGAAGTTTTCCCAAAACTCACCACGCTATTAGAAGTGGGATTCGCCCCATCAAGAAAAGAGGTGGTTTGGTTGAACACTAAAACGCTGTTAGCGCCGCTATAATCTTGCGTGAAAACGCCTGTGCCAGCGATCTTCCAAGTCGTCATGCCGTTGAGATAGAACACGGTGTTGCTGGCGTTATTATTGACATTTTTAAGATTAAACGCATCATTATGGATATTCACGCAATGCGTATAACCTAGAGTGCATAAACGAGTGAGCGTGATCCCGTTATTAAAATTTTCTTTGATGTAGTAAGTCAAGCCATTATCAGTGAATTGGACATTATAAATTTTAGCGCTGTCTGGCGTGGATTGATCTTTATCCACTAGCGTGCCGCTAGGGTTTTCCCCACTAATCCAACGCAACATTTGATACAAAGCGTTATTATCCTTATAATCCACGCTTTTAGCGTTAAGCAATTGATAAGTCGTGCCCACGCTTAAACTGCTCAAAAGCCCTTGCATGTTGAAAACAACGCCCTTACTGAAAGTAAAATCCGTTTGAGCGCCATTTATTTTGAATTGGTTATTCACATTGAAAGTGTCGTTAGTAAAATTGACTTTAGGGGTATTATTGAAATTAAACACGCCCCCATTAAAAACATTCCCATTAAAATCCACTCGCTTGGCGTTAAAACTAAACGATCCGCCATTAAACGAGTTGTTATTAAAAGTGTTTGTTTGCTCTGCATGACTAAAATTAAACGAACCGCCATTAAATTTGTCTTCATTAAAGGTGTTATTTATACCATCAAAAGTGTAAGAAGCGTCGCTTAAAACGGAATTTTCAATGGTGGTCTTACCCTGGAATTTGAAATTCCCTGCTAAAAAATTCGTGTTTTTAAAATGGTAAGAATTTTCAGCGCCTTGAAATTTGTAATAAGCCTTGTTGAAATTCACGCTATCAAAAACGCTGTTACCGGTAAAATCATACCCTCCACCCGTCCAATCGTAAAAATCAGACTGAGAAACATTGATCTTACCACTCCTAGAGCCATTCCCTAAGGCGATAAAAGTCATGTAAGAGTTTTGCGAAGTGGTTTTTAGGTTTTTAAAAGTGGCTCCAGCGATATTAATTTCAGTCGCGCCCACAAAATTCAAAGTCGCCCCCCCACCGGTTTGAGCGCCATTACCAGTCATCATGTTACCGGTGATATAAACCCTATCGGCTGTGAAAGTGCCGGTGATATAGCCCGTTTTCCCCCAATTGACTCTCTCATACCCCCCAAAACGCACCGTGCTGTTAGATTTAGGGATGCTGCCATTAGCCCAAGGGGTCGTAGCGTTAAAGACTAAAGCGCTGTTTTTCCCGCCATAGGTTTGAGCAAATCTCGCATTAGTGTAATTCCAAGTGTTCAAGCCGTTGAGGTAGAAAATCGTGTCAGCCCTATCATCGTTAATATTTTTTAAATTAAAGACATTGTCATGGATATTCACGCTATTGGTGTAGTAAATATTGTTCGCGCCATAATAGACGGATTGTAAAACAATAGAATCAGGGCTAAAAATTTGTCTGAAATGATAGAGCGTGCCGCCTAAATTGTAGGTTACATGGTAAGTGTGGGTGTTGTTATTTGAGCTTGTATGATTTTTATCAGCGTCTTTTGTGGCTTGCGTGTTTTTAAGCCTGATGATATTCCATAAATTATTCACATCATTGTAAGCGATAGAGCCATTTTTCATGCTAAAGAGCGTGTAAGCGCTCCCTATGCTAGGCGTGTAATTTTGAATATTAAAAATCGCATTAGGATTAATAGTAACTTTACCGGTCATATTGACAAAAGGCGAAGTGGGGTTGTTGATCGTGGTTGTGCCTTGAAAATTAACATGAGCATCAAGTCTATTAAAAACGAACCAACCCCCATTAAAGGTCAAATTATTAAAAGTAATATTATTTGCATTAAGAATATAGGCATTCCCTACGGTGTTAGCGTTGCCATTAGGCATACTCCCTAAAATGCTGTTATTAAAGGTAACGCTATTAGCGTTAAGATTGAGCTTGTAATGATTGATATTAGAGTTAGTGAAAGTGATGCTCCCCCCAATACCATTCCCACCCTTATAAGTGAGCGCGCCATTATTATTGAAAGTTACCCCGCTAATGGTGGTTGCGCCGTTGCTATCCACGTTATCAAAGCCAAAATTCCCGCCATTGACAATCCCGCCATTATAAGTAATCTTTCGCCCCATCACATTAAAGCCTCCATTAGGGGTTTGGTTGCCAAAATCCGTGTTTGTCAAATTCACGCTGTTATTGGAAATCAAATTGATCCAAGAAGTTTGCGTCCCGGCTCTGTTATTTTGAAAATAAGCTCCGTTAGTGGTTAATTCGTTTGAGCTTTCAAAAACCAGTATCGCGCCTCCGCCGGTTTTCCATTCATTACCTGAGCCAACAGCCCCTGTGATAAAAATGTCTTTTGCCTTAAAAACCCCTGTAATAAAACCTACATAGCCCTTTTCCCCAAACCACACAGAAGAATTATTAGGCGTTGCGGAAGCGTTTTTTGTCCCTATATACAATTTGCTGTTGTTGTAGTTTTGCGTAAAACTCCTACTCCCCCCAGCCCAAGTGCGTAAAGGGCTGATGTAGTAGGATTTGTTGTTATTATTTTCATTCACGCTATTGAGCCAATACACCGAACTCTTATAATCTTCAGCGCTCAAAGCTGAAACAAACCCAAGCCCTAAGAAGATTTTTTTGTTAAAGGATAGAGAAGAATTTGAATGCGTTTTTAAGGAATAAATTATCAAAGGCGAGTTTTTGATCGTACATTTTTTAGCGATTTTCTTTTTAATGCCCTTAAACGAGCGGTTTTTACTAAAGCGTTCCTTTAAATCTATTTTGCTATTTCTATAAGTCATATTTTGAACCCTTTCATTATATAATTACATTTCTTAACACTATCTGCGACAAAAAGATCATTTTATCAATTAAGAGAAAACAAAACAACTCCTTTTACATGTTAGTAACCAATCTCATTATAAAACCCATCAATCAGTTACTTTCTATAATATACCTCTCTTAAAACATATAACTATAAGCCGCATGGATAAAAACGCTCTCTAAAAAATAAGAATTTTTAAAAGAATTTCTGGTATTTGAAAAAGGGATCTTAGCCCCAAGCTCTATGCGGTGGTGGCGATCGATCGTGCTGCCAAGCCCCACATTAATTAGCCCGTTATACCCCATAAACGAACTATTTTTCATGCCTAAATGATCGCTTTGATAAAAATACCCTATCCCAAGCCCCCCATACACCCCAAAGCTGTATTTTTTATAAGTGTAAAAATCGCTCAACACGTCCATATTTAAGCTCAATAACGAAGTGTTAATCGTGTGCAATGCGGTGGGTTTGATCGCCATAAGGTAGGAAAATTCACCCCTTAATGCTAGAGCTTTAAAAAAAGCGAATTGATACCCCCCTTTAGCCCCCCATAAAAAAGCCGTATAAGAAGAATCACTAGCCGGTTTTGGGGTTATTTTAATGGGGGCTAAACCCACCATAGCCCCAAAATAAATATGACTTTTTTTAGGCTCAAACGCCCCTAACAAACCCACCCATAAAGCCAAAACCGGAACGATTTTTTTCATTCTAAAGTTTTTTGGTTTTGATAAAACCGCTTGAGTTTGTCGTCTATGGGAGCGAGCAAACGATAAAACACCGGCACAATGAGTAAGCTTAACACCATAGAAATCATTAAACCCCCACTCATCGCAATCCCTATAGGGGATTTCATCGCCGCTCCATCCCCACTCGCCAACGCTAAAGGCAGCATGCCACAAACCATCGCAATGGTCGTCATTAAAATCGGTCTTAGACGGGTTTTGCCGGCAAATAAAATGGCTTCTTGGATATTCAAACCTTTTTTACGCTCTTCATTCGCCACATCAATTAAAAGCGTGGCGTTTTTACCCACCATACCAATGAGCAAGATCAAGCCTATCATAGAGAACATGCTCAAAGGCTGATGCACTAAACCTAAAGCAAAAAACGCCCCTGAAAAGCTTAAAGGCATGGTAACCATGATGATAAAAGGCTCTAAAATGGACTCATACAACGCCGCTAAAATCATATAAATCAACACAAACGCTGTCGCTAAAGCGACTAAAAACTCCCCATTGCTCTCTTTGGCGTTATCCGCTTCACCGGTGAATCTGTAATTCGCCCCTTCAACCAGCCATTCTTTAGTGTTTTTACTCACTTGCGTTAAAATTTCCCCTAAAGAGATACCCGCTTTAGGTTGAGCGAGCACCGTAACGCTGCGTTGGCGGTTATAACGAGAAATACTGGACGGGCTTTTAGTTTCTGTGATTTCCACTAAAGCGTCTAAAAACATCAATTTATCGTATTTGTTACGCACTTGCAAGCGTTTGATGTCTTCTACAGAAACGCGCTTATCATCAGGCACTCTAATGATCATGTCGTATTCTTTGCCATCTTCTTTGAACACGCTCGCTTGAGAAGTCCCAGAGAAAGCAGAACTCACCACTGAGCCAATGGTTTGAGCGCTCACGCCGTATTTGTTAGCGTTTTGTCTTAAGATTTTGAGTTGCAATTGCGGTTGCGATTCGCTCGTGCTTGTATGGTAGCTTTCAACCTTGCCTTTTAATTCAGGGCTTTCTAATAAGAATTTTCTCAAATTCTCCACGCTTTTATCCACCGCTTCTTGAGAATGGGAAAACACAAAGGTTTGGAAGGGCGAACTATCCCCACCGCCCCCTATAAGAGCAACTTCAGAAAGATTAATAGTATCTAAACCTTTAGCTTCAGGCAAGCTTCTCAACTCTTTCCTTAAAGCGCGCATCAACTCAAATTGCCCCAATTGATGCTCTTTTTTGCGCTCTTTTAAAGGCTTGAGTTGCACAAAAATCTTAGCCTTAAAAGGGTTTTGCGATGTGCCATAACCCACTTGCAAGGTGGTAAATTCCACTTCATCATGTTTTTCAATCGCTTTTTGAAAGATCTTACTCTTTTGTGTCATGTAATCTATGCTCACGCCCGGTTTAGCCTTAAGCCACACTAAAAACCTCCCCCTATCTTCTTTCAGCATGAAATCCATACCTAATTTGGAAGCCACAAAAAGCGAACCCACAAACACCAAAACCACCGCTATAAAGATAATGAGCTTGTGGTTTAATACCCATTGGAGCAATCTGGTATAACGAGACTCTAAAGCTTTAAAAAAAGGCTCACTCCACACATAAAAACGAGAATGCCTGGGATTGACCACGACTGAGCTTACCATGGGGATAATCGTAACGACCACCACATACGATAGAGCGATCGCTAAAGCCACCGTGATCCCAAAGCTTTGGAAAAAGCGTCCGATAATGCCTTTCATGTTCCCTATAGGCACAAACACAGAGAGCAACATCGCTGAAATCGCTACTAGAGCAAAACCAATTTCCCTCACCCCCTCATAGCTTGCTTTGCGTTTGCTCATGCCCATTTCTAGCTTTTTATGGATGTTTTCAATCACCACGATCGCATCATCAATGATGATCCCTATCGCTAGCGTTAAAGCCACCATGGTGAGCATGTTTAATGAAAAGCCCATCCATTGAATGAGCGCAAAAGTCCCCATGATAGAAATAGGGATAGAGATCGCTGAAACAAGGGTGATCGTGCCGTTACGCAAGAACGCAAACACCACTAAAACCGCTAAAATCGCCCCTAAGATTAGGTCAAATTTCACGTCTTCAATAGAGGTGCGGATATAGCTCGTGGTGTCTAAAAAGGGTCTGATTTCATAACTAGGGCTAATGGCTTGAATGTGTTTTAACGCTTCATACACCCTATCCACGATTTCAATTTCATTCGCTCCGGCAATCTTTTGGATTTCTAAAATCACACCGGGTTTGTCTTTAAAGCTCGCAAAAGTGTTGTCTTCTTCCAAACCAATTTCAATTTTTGCAATATCGCCAAGACGCACATGATTGCCCACTTGGATCTTTTCTACATCCGCAACGCTATAACTATTCGCATTGATTAAAATAGACAATTCCCTTTGGCTATTGACAATGCGCCCCCCATCAATTTCCACATTCTCCGCTTTAAGCGTGCTGAAAAGATCCGCATAAGTCAAGTTGTATTTATTCATCAAAGTGGGATCTGCATAAATCCTAATCTGGCGCTCCCTAAAGCCGTTGAGCTGCACGCCCCCTACCCCATTGATTTTTTGGAGCATGGGTTTAATGGTGTTTTTAGCGTAGTCATTAAGGGTTGTAGCCGGCACGCTTGAACTGCTCACAAACAATGAAATAATGGCTTGGCTGTCGGTATCAAATTTATTGATAGAGGGTTTTTTAATGTTGGAGTCATCAAAACGCACCGAAGAAATTTTATTAACCACATCGTTTAAGGCTTCTTCATTAGGTTTTTCTAATTCAAATTCAATGACGACAATACTCACATTTTTAGAACTCGTAGAAGTAACCTTTTTGATCCCATCAATCCCCATCACCGCTTCTTCAATCTTATCGGTTACCTTACTCTCTATGATTTCAGCGCTAGCCCCAGGATAAGTCGTAGTAACCACCACCGTAGGCAGATCAATTTTAGGGAAAAGCGCCACGCTCAATTTTTTAAAACCCATAGTCCCAAAAAAGACAATCGCCAAAGCAAACATCAAGGTCGTAATAGGACGATTAATCGCTGTTTTATACATCAAAATATCCTATTATTTCGTTTGGATAAACCCATCGCCAAAAAGCCCCACCGCCATAGGCTTAGACAAAAGGGCTTCAGCACTCACTTTTCTGGTGTTTTCATCAACCGTGGGGTAAATCTTAGTGATTTTAGCTTCATGCTGATTGGAATCCCCGTCTATAGAATAAGTGTAAGTATCCCCCACTTTGACCGCATTAATATATTTAGAATCAAATTCAATAACCAATTTCCTAGCATGGCTGACTAATCTCAATAACACCGTGTTATTCGCGCTCACCCCTTCGCCCACTTGAATGTTTTTGCTCGCTATCACGCCATCAAAAGGGGCTCTTAAAATGGTTTTATTCAATACCGCAATAGAATAAGCGTAATCCGATTCCAAGCGCCTGTAAGTGAACTCATAACCCTCTAGAGTGTTTTTATCCACAGCGCCCCCAATTTTGCTGTATCGTTGGTATTGCTTTTTAGCGAAAATGAGTTGTTGTTCAGTGGAATCGCTTTGAGCCTGTTTGTCTTGATTATACAAAAGCAACAAAACATCGCCCTTTTTGACCACGCTCCCCTCAGTAACCTTAATGCTATCCACAATCCCTGTGCTGTCTAAGGTGAGTTTGGAATCTTGCATCGCTTTCACATTGAAAATCGCATACACTTTTTCGCCAGCTTCCATGCTCAAAAAACTCAAAAAAAGTCCTATTAAAATTTTTCGTATCATTTTCATTCCCTTAATGCACATAGTCGTCTATTTTATGCCCGCTGTTGAAAATGTAGTTGGCTTTTTGCACTTCGTAATTGTTGAGCGCTAAATTGTAAGCCACTTCTGCATCAAAGCGCGTGGTTAAGCCCCTTAAATAGGTGGTGAAATCCACTAAATTAGCGTCGTATTTCCTTTTAATATTGGCAAAAGAAAGATTGGCCGCATCCAAACTGGCCTTGGAAGATTCAATCTTAGCTCTGGCAATATCAAGCGACTTTCTATAAAGCTGTTCGTCTTTTTCTTGCTCTAATTTTTTATACGCTAAATTCTTTTCATTCGCTAATTGGCCTAACATGATAGATTGTTTTTGCAAGCTCAAGCCTATATCATCAAAAATATTCAAAGTCGCAGTAACCCCAGCCGTATTTTGCTGACCGGGGAAGAAGTTCCCAAAACTCCCCAAAGCGTAAGCGGGTTTTTGGATCCAATAAAGCCATGAGTCAAACACATCTATCTTGGGGTAATAGTTGAGTTGCTTGTTTTGGTATTTGAGCGCAGAAATTTGCTCCCTTAAAGAGACTAAATCTTGCCTTTCTCTCAATTGCAAATTAGGCGCATCAATCGTAGTCTTTTTTAAATTTTTCACACTGAGATTAGTGAGATATTCTAAAGTCAATCGGTTTTGCTCCAAAGCAAATTGCATGTCTAAAATATCGTATTCGCTCAAATTCCCTTGCGCTTTTAAGCTTTGCAAATCATCAATCGTGGTTAGCCCTTTGTCATAGAGTTTGGTAACCCTTTTAATGTCTGTTTTGATTTGCTCTAATTTCTTTTGTAAAGCGATCATGCGAGCGAGGTTATTAAAATACTCATAATATTGTTGCACCACTTGCAAATACACGCTCTGGCGGCTATACTCTAAATTAGCCACAGTGGATCGGTAAGTCGCAGACTTTTCTTTGACATTATTCACATCGCTAAAACCATTAAACACATTCAATTTGACTTCAGCCTGGAGTTGTTGCGTGTTGTAATGCTTAAAGTGCGGAGTATCCCTATTTTCATTTTTAAAGTTATAGTTCATATTAAGAGTGGGCAAAAACATCGCTTTGGAGATGGTGTGGTTTTTCATCGCTTGCTTGACACTGAGTTCTTGCGCTTGCAAACTGAGATTAGTGGTAGCCCCCTTTAGCAATTCATAAAGCCCCAAAGCGGCTTTATCGCTTTTTTCATGGTATTTAGCGATCTCTTGATTGATAGTGGTCGCTGTTTCTTTAGGCGAGGGCAAAAAACTCGGTGTTGCTTCTAAAGAACTTGTCGGTGGATCAATGAGCTTTAAATTCTTGTGGCTGTAATTGTTAAGGATTTGCTTGATTTCATCTGGGGTTTTAGAGGGGGTTTGGGCTAGAGTTAGAGTAACACACAAGCCCCATAAACTCGCATATCTTATAATAGTATTCATCAATCCCCCTATCGCCTGGTTTTAGCATGCACTAATTGCACTAAATATTTCGCGTTTTCTCTAGGCAAATCCGGCAACATCCCATGCCCTAAATTAAAAATATGCCCTTGATTGCCCATGACTTTTAAAATCCTTTCAACCCCTTCTTCCAAAGCGTTTTTATCATAAAGGCGGGTGGGTTCTAAATTCCCTTGCAAAACATACTTACCGCCTAAAATCTTTTTTGCCGCCTCTAAAGGCGTGCCCCAATCCACGCCAAACACATCAAATTCCCCATCTATGCTATCCAAATAAGCACCAATCCCTTTAGGGAAAAGGATAACCGGGATATGGGGGTAGCGTTTTTTAAGCTCTTTAGAGATTTTTTTCAAATAATCCCAACTGAATTTCAAATACGCTTCTTTTTCTAAAGCGCTAGCCCATGAGTCAAAGATCATTACCGCATTGACCCCTGCTTGGATTTGAAGGCTCAAATACTCTATCAATTCAAGGCTCAATTTTTCTAAAAGCGCTTTTAAAACTTCAGGCTCGCTATAAAGCATTTTTTTGCTTTTGGCATACGATTTGCTCCCCTCACCTTCTATCATGTAAGTCGCTAAAGTCCAAGGCGATCCGCAAAAACCGATTAACGCTTTCTCTTTAGAAAGCTTTTGGCGCGTTTGAGAAATCGTATCATAGACATAATTTAGTTGTTTATAAGCCCCTACTTTTAGGCTTTCCACGCTTTTTAAATCCGTAATCGTCTCTAAAAAATGCGGCCCTTTTTTGGGGATAAACTCCAAATTCAAGCCCATTTCCAAAGGCACTACTAAAATATCGCTAAATAAAATAGCCGCATCCACGCCTAAAATCTCTACCGGCTGCAAAGTAACTTCTGTGGCTAAATCGCTATTTTGACACAATTCCAAGAAGCTCCCCGCTTTTTTACGGCTCTCTTGGTATTCGCTAAGGTAACGCCCCGCTTGCCTCATCATCCAAATGGGCGTGTAAGGCGTTTCCTTTCTAAAACACGCATCAATGAAAATCATCATAAATCCTTAAAGGTTTGTCTGATTATGGTTTTTATACTCTATAGTTGTTTTTTAAAATGAATATTTTACCCTAAAAATCTCGTAAAATCATAAAAGGTGAAAGTGATGCCAACAGAATAGATATTCAATCGTGGCGTGCCAAAGGCTTTAGAAAATTTGCTTTGGATAAAATAAAAGGGAATACCGCCCCTTGCTTCTATACTCAAGCCAAAATTTTTAGCCGCATTGAAAAACAAGCCCACGCTCCCCACCGCTGATTGGATATTGAATTGATACTTATCAATCTTAGCCCCTAAAATTTGAAGCTGATAGCCTAAGGCGATTTTAGGGATAACCCACCCCTTAAAAAGCCTAACCCCAGCGACTAGCCCAGCGCTCATGAAATACGAATCGCCCATTCCAGCATCCAAATACCCCCCTAATAAAGCTTTCTTTTTTAAAACGAACCCTGCTTGAAAACCCAAAGAAGCGTCATGGTAAATTTTATCCATTAAAATAGGAGGGCGGTTTTTAGGGCGGATGGGGGATCTTTTAGTCGTTTCTGCATGCTGATAAAGATAGCCGATTTTAAAAGAGCCAAAATATTTTTTAGTAGGCTCTAAAGGTTTGAAAAAATCCCCATCCTTTTTGGCCAGTAAAACGCCTTTTAAAAGGCTTAAGATTAAGAAAAATCTAAAAATCAAAGCTTCAATTCCAATTTTTGTTTGGAAAATTCTACAATCTTTCCATGGAATCTCGCATAAAGTTGCGCTAAAGGAATGGTGTTTTCATAAAGCGCTAAGGCGACATTTAAATTCTCTTGAACGCCTTTTTCAAAAAAATGCTGCAATTCGTCATAATCTTCTATCTCTATGCCTAATTTTTTTAAAAAAAGATAGCTATATTTATCCACCACCATCACTTCTTTGGCGCACGCATAGCATAAAATCGCATCCGCGCTTTCTTTGCCAACGCCCTTTTGGTCTAAAAGCCACTCTCTGGTTACTTCTTGTTTAAAATTTTCAAAACTTTGAAAGTCTTTTAAAATATTCTTACTCAAATCAATCAGTCGTTTGGCTTTTTGGTTATAAAACCCGCTAGGGCGGACACACTCTGCAAGCTTTGAAAACTCTATAGAAGCGATTTTTTTAAGATTGATTTCATCATCATTTTCTAAAATGAAAGCGTTTTTTAGATTTTCCAAAGATTTCAAAACGGCTTCAAATTTAGTGTTTTGCGTTAAAACCGCCCCTAATAAAGCTTCAAATTTCAAAGCGTTAGGCCACCACCAAGCAGGGGCGTTTTTCAATAAATCCAAACTCTTTAAAGCCTTTAAAATCTCAAAACTATCCAACACAATAACCGCCTATAATAAATAAGGAATCAAAAAGAATATTTTATTGAAAAAGAAGCAAAAATGAAAGCGAAAAGCCAACGCTTAAAGCGTTAGCCCTATACAAACACCTTTCTTAAAACTAAGTTAAAAGCCTTAAGATATTTTGTTGGACGGTATTGGCTTGACTCATCGCATAGCTACCTGATTGCGCCAAAATGTTGTTTTTATTGAAATTCGCGCTCTCTTCAGCGAAATCCACATCCCTAATTTGAGATTCAGCCGCTTTAACATTCACTTGAGTGATGCTGATATTATTCACGGTGCTAATCATTTGATTTTGCACAGAACCTAAATCAGATCGGACTTTATCCAACATTTTCATCGCAGACTCGGCAATGTCAATCACCACCATTGCGCCTCTTAAGGTAGTTACCCCAGATCCCAAGCTTTGGTTACCGCTAGCGATCACGGCGTTATAGTTCGCACCACTCGCTGATTTGACATTAGCGTTAAAATTCCCAGTAACATCGCGCAAATTCACCGTGGTTTCTGCCACTTGAGATTCCCCAAAACCAATCGCTGTGAAACCTAAATGCTGCGAGTCAGAAGCCGAAACGACATTGATGCTCTTAGCGTCTAATCGTGTGAGAGAAAGCCTCCCATAGTTAGTAGAGCCTTTTGTTAAATCCTGACCGCCATTAACCATCGTTAAAGCGCTAGGCCCATTACTGACGCTATCGGTTTTGATTTCAATCCCACGGCCATCTATACTGCGCAAATTCAAGCGCCCTTTTTGATCTGTATAAGCTTCCACGCCGGTTTCTGAAGTAACCGCATTGATCGCTGCGACTAACCTTCCGTCTGAGTCATTTTTCTTAATATCTGCGATATTGCCCAAATGGATCCCATTTAAGGTTAAATTACTCAAACTTCCTGACTGGACCGCCACATCGCTCGTGGTGATAACGCTCGCATAAGCTTTAACCCCTGTTCGGTTAGAGTTTTTGTTGATCACTTCCGCTAACACGCCGATCCCTGTGCCTGCTGAACTAGAAACTTTTACGCTCTCTAAAGTCACATCATTCACGCCATCCACTTGTTTAAAAGTCAAGCTAATATCCCCAGAAGCCGTGATTAACGCGCCTGTAGCGATACGAACCTGACCGATTTTATCGGAAGTGGTAGAGCCGATAGAAGCCTTAATACTTTGGTTAGAATAAGCCCCTACTTGGAATTCTTTGTTAGTGAATTGACCAGACAATAACGCTTGCCCGTTATAAGTAGTCGTATTACCGATATTGTCTAAACCTTGAATCAAACGAACGATGTCAGATTGAATCGCTTTACGAGATTCGGTAGTTTGCCCGTCTTGAGCCGCTTGAGTCGCTTTAACCTTAACGGTGTCTAAGATTTTCAACTGCTCATCCATAGCCTTATCCGCAACCTGGATAATCCCCATGCCGTCATTCGTGTTGGCAATCGCTTGACCCAAACTGCTCGCTTGTGAACGCAAAGAATCCGCCACCGTCATGCCTGATGCGTCATCAGCCGCCTTATTAATCCTTAAACCTGAACTCAATCTCTCCAATGAAGTTTTAAGCGCATTTTGAGTGAGTGCGGATTGCACATGCGCATTCATCGCATTGATATTTGTATTGACCTGAAAAGCCATTGTTGTAACTCCTTGTTATAAAAAACCCAAAGGCATCCTTGCTTTTGGTTGGAACTATAATCGGTTAAAGTTTGAAATTTTAAAGGGCTTTATTTTAAAAGCAAAATTAGGAGCATGAAAATGGGCTATAATAAAGAAAATTTGATTATTGAATTCAGACACCGATGGATACGATAAAAAGCATTCCTCTAAGGACTTTCATTTTACTCTATAAAAGCTCACCAAAACGTGTTGTGTTGGCATCAATTATAGTGCTGTTTGTCGGCATTATTCCATCTATAAATATTCTTGTTATGATAAGATTGATTGATATTGTGGTAGACCTATTGCAAAATCATACGCATTTTGAATACAGCTTGCTGTTACCAACTTTGCTACTATGGGGAGCCTTGCTGTTTTTAACGCATGTGTTCTCAGGAATTTCATCAAGCTTGCAAACCATTATTGCTGAACAATTTTCTATAAACATCATCACTCAGCTTGCTAATAAACTCACAAAAGTTAAAAATCTAAATTTTTTTGAAAACAAAGATCACACTATTAAGCTTAACGCTATCCATAACGGTCTATACATCCGTCCCCTAAATTATGTCAGTAATCTATTTTTTAACTTGCAACGCATTATAGGGCTTGTGAGTCTGTTTGGGATATTATTTTCCATTAGTATTTATCTACCCTTTATAATGATTTTTGCAACAGTGCCTTGTATTTTCATCTCCAATCATATAGCAAAAAAACATAGCGCTTCCATAGATAAGCTTCAAGACAAAAAAGAGAGCATACAAAATTATCTATATTCTGGACTAGATAACCAAAAGAACAAGGACAACCTATTATTTAACTTCATGCTAAATTTTCATCATAAATTTATTGAAAACAAAGAATTATATATCAATCATTTTGTGAAAATCGCCCAAAAAAACTTAATGCTTACCATATATGCTGATATTTTAATCACCATTCTAAGTATCGCACTATTTTTTCTAATGGTTTTTATTATCCTTTCAAAATCTATTGGTGTGGGGGCAATTGCTGGATATATCCAAGCGTTTAGCTCTACTGAGCAGCAACTACAAGATTTATCATTTTATGGAAAGTGGTTTTTTGCTATCAATAAATACTTTGAAAATTATTTTTATATATTAGATTACAAAACACCAAAACCAGAATCACAAATCAGATTAGAAGAAAAAATCCATAGCATTACATTTGAAAATATTAGTTTCTCTTATCCTAATTCAAAGCTTATTTTTGAAAATTTTAATCTCTCTTTACACTCTGATAAAATTTATGCATTAGTCGGCAAGAATGCTAGCGGAAAAACTACGCTGATTAAACTATTGTTAGGTTTTTATACCCCAAATTCAGGTCAAATTATTATCAATAATAAATACTCATTACAAGATTTAGAGCTAAACAGCTACCACCAACAAATGAGCGCTATATTCCAAGATTTTTCTCTTTATGCTGGGTATAGCATTGATGATAATCTCTTCATGCAAAACAACCCCACAAAAGAGAAACTAAAGCAAAAAAGAGAAATACTAAAATCTTTTGATGAGAATTTTCAAAATTGTCTTAATGATTGCAACAACACACTATTTGGAGCGCAATATAATGGGGTAGATTTTTCTTTAGGTCAAAAGCAACGCATAGCTACCATGAGAGCCTTTTTAAAACCAAGTAATTGCATTGTTTTAGATGAGCCAAGCAGCGCCATCGATCCCATTATGGAAAAAGAGTTTTTAGATTTTATTTTTAAAAAATCGCAATCTAAGATGGCTTTAATTATTACACACCGCATGAATAGTGTCAAGCAAGCTGATGAAATTATCGTGTTAGATCAAGGCAAACTAATAGAACAGGGCAACTTTGAAACCCTTATGAAAAAACAGGGATTATTTTACGAATTGTTTTTGAAACAACAATACTAGCGAGCGCTTAAAATGTTTGGTAATTTTGGGTATAATCTCAAAAGATTCAAATTTAAATAAGGAATGCCACCATGTTTGGGAATAAGCAGTTGCAACTTCAAATCAGTCAAAAAGATTCTGAGATTGCGGAGTTAAAAAAGGAAGTCAATCTCTATCAAAGCCTTTTAAATTTGTGCTTGCATGAGGGTTTTGTAGGTATTAAAAACAATAAAGTCGTTTTTAAAAGCGGGAATCTTGCAAGCTTAAACAATTTAGAAGAACAAAGCGTTCATTTTAAAGAAAACGCAGAGAGCGTTAATTTACAGGGCGTTTCTTATTCTTTAAAAAGCCAAAATATTGATGGCGTGCAGTATTTTTCCCTAGCCAAAAAAACAGGGGGTGTGGGGGAATACCATAAAAGCGATTTGTTTAAAACTTTTTGCACGAGCTTAAAAGAGGGCTTGGAGAACGCGCAAGAAAGCATGCAGTATTTCCATCAAGAAACCGGCTTGCTCTTAAATGCGGCTAAAAATGGCGAAGAGCATTCTAATGAAGGGTTAATAACCGTTAATAAAACGGGTCAAGACATTGAATCACTTTATGAAAAGATGCAAAACGCCACTTCGTTAGCGGACTCTCTAAACCAACGGAGCAATGAAATCACTCAAGTCATTTCTTTGATTGATGATATTGCAGAACAAACCAATCTCTTAGCCCTAAATGCCGCTATTGAGGCCGCACGAGCGGGCGAGCATGGGAGAGGGTTTGCGGTAGTGGCTGATGAGGTGAGAAAACTCGCTGAAAAAACTCAAAAAGCCACTAAAGAAATCGCCGTCGTGGTTAAAAGCATGCAGCAAGAAGCGAACGACATTCAAACCAATACCCACGATATTAATTCTATTGTAGGCTCTATTAAGGGCGATGTAGAAGAGCTTAAATCCACCGTGAAAAATAACATGATTGTCGCGCAAGCCGCAAAATACACCATCTACAATGTCAATAACCGGGTGTTTTGCGGTCTGGCTAAATTGGATCATGTGGTCTTTAAAAACAATCTTTATGGCATGGTTTTTGGTCTCAATTCCTTTGATATTACCAGTCATAAGAATTGCCGCTTAGGCAAATGGTATTATGAGGGCGCGGGCAAAGAGAATTTTTCCAACACTTCAGGCTATAGAGCTTTAGAAAGCCACCATGCGAGCGTGCATGCTGAAGCTAATGATTTGGTTAAAGCCGTTCAAGAAGACCACATTACCGATTCAAAATACCTAGAACATAAAGTGCATTTAATGGAAGATAGCGCTAAACATGTCAAAGAAAATATTGATAAGATGTTTTACGAAAAACAAGATGAACTCAATAAAATCATTGAAAAAATTCAAAAAGGCGAATGATTTTATTCAATGAAGTGTTTTGATGTTTTCTAAATCTTTAGAAGCCCTACGCCATGCCAAACGCTACCGCAAAAGAGAGTTGTTTGACCCTTTATTAAAGGATTACGCTTCTAATGATTATTTGGGTTTGAGCGTTAGAAAAGACTTGCTTCAAAACGCTTTTAATAAGCTCCAATCCTTTGTTTCTCATTCCCCTAAGGCTTCTATGCTAGTGAATGGCTACCACTCTTTGCATGCAGAGTTAGAAGAGCGATTAGCGGATTTGTTGGGATTTGAAAGCGCTCTTTTAGTGGGGAGTGGTTTTTTGGGCAATCTGGCTTTAATAGACACCCTATTAGTCAAAAACGCCCTCTTATTCATGGACACACACTACCATGCAAGCGGGATTTTTAGCACCAAAACGAAGCCTAATCAAGTGATCTTTTTCTCGCACAATGACGCTAAGGATTTACAACAAAAACTCTTTAACGCTCCTAAAAATAAGCTCAAATTCATCGCCATTGAGGGGGTTTATTCTATGGATGCGAGCATCGCTCCTTATGATTTTTATGAAATCATTCAAGAAATCCCTAACGCTTTTTTAATCGTAGATGAAGCCCATAGTTTTGGGACCATCGGCGAGAATTTGTTGGGTTTTTTAGAATATCATCGCATCAAAGAAAAAGACAAAATCATTAAGCTCAGCACTTTTTCTAAAGCGCTTGCGAGCTATGGGGCGTGTATTTTAGCCCCCTTACAAACCATAGAGTTTTTAACCAATCGCGCTAAAAGCGTGATTTACACCACCGCTTTAAGCCTGTTAGACACCGCTTTAACTTTAGCCCATTTAGAATACTTTATCGCACAAAAACAAGAATTAAAAAATGAGCTTAGCAAACACCAACAGATTATTTTTGAAACATTAGGTATTAGAACGCTCGCAGGATTTTTTACTTTAGAGTTTGAAAACAATCCCGATCTTTTAAACGCCCATCATTTTTTGAAAGAAAAAGGGTTTTTAGTGGGAGCTATCCGCCCTCCTACGGTTTCTAAACCCCTTTTACGAGTCTCTTTATCCCTCAAAAACAGCTTAGAAGACACTAAAGATCTTGCGAACACCCTTTTAAATTATTCTAAAATACAATCTTCTTTTAAGAGTGATTAAATGCTAAAAAAGATTTTTTATGGTTTTATCGTTTTATTTTTGATTGTCATGGGGTTGTTAGCCATTCTTATCGCTCAAGTTTGGGTAACTACGGATAAGGATATTGCTAAGATTAAAGATTATCGCCCGGGCGTCGCTTCACAGATTTTAGACCGAAAAGGGCGTTTGATCGCTAATATTTATGATAAGGAATTTCGTTTTTATGCGCGTTTTGAAGAAATCCCCCCACGATTTATTGAAAGCCTTTTAGCGGTAGAAGACACCCTCTTTTTTGAGCATGGGGGGATCAATTTAGACGCTATCATGCGCGCTATGATTAAAAACGCTAAAAGCGGTCGTTACACTGAAGGGGGTAGCACCCTAACCCAACAACTCGTTAAAAACATGGTGCTCACACGAGAAAAAACCCTAACCAGAAAACTCAAAGAAGCTATCATTTCCATACGCATTGAAAAAGTCTTAAGTAAAGAAGAAATTTTAGAGCGCTATTTGAACCAAACTTTTTTTGGGCATGGGTATTATGGCGTGAAAACCGCAAGTTTAGGGTATTTTAAAAAACCCCTTGACAAACTCACGCTTAAAGAAATCACCATGTTAGTCGCCTTGCCTAGGGCTCCAAGTTTTTATGATCCTACCAAAAATTTAGAATTTTCACTCTCTAGGGCTAATGATATTTTAAGGCGGTTGTATTCTTTAGGCTGGATTTCTTCTAACGAGCTCAAAGGCGCTCTCAATGAAGTGCCAATCGTCTATAACCAAACTTCCACGCAAAATATCGCCCCCTATGTCGTGGATGAAGTGTTGAAGCAATTGGATCAATTAGACGGGTTAAAAACTCAAGGCTATACCATAAAGCTCACGATAGATTTGGATTACCAACGCTTAGCGTTAGAGTCCTTGCGTTTTGGGCATCAAAAAATCTTAGAAAAAATCGCTAAAGAAAAGCCAAAAACTAACGCATCTAATGAAGATGAAGACAACTTGAACGCTAGCATGATCGTTACAGACACGAGCACCGGTAAGATTTTAGCTTTAGTGGGGGGGATTGATTATAAAAAAAGCGCTTTCAATCGCGCCACGCAAGCCAAACGGCAATTTGGGAGCGCGATCAAGCCCTTTGTGTATCAAATCGCCTTTGATAATGGCTATTCCACGACTTCTAAAATTCCTGATACCGCGCGAAATTTTGAAAATGGCAATTATAGTAAAAACAGCGCGCAAAACCACGCATGGCACCCTAGCAATTATACTCGCAAATTTTTAGGGCTTGTAACCTTGCAAGAAGCCTTGAGCCATTCGTTAAATTTGGCCACGATCAATTTAAGCGATCAGCTTGGCTTTGAAAAAATTTATCAATCTTTAAGCGATATGGGGTTTAAAAACCTCCCTAAAGACTTGTCTATCGTATTAGGAAGCTTTGCTATCTCACCGATTGATGCGGCTGAAAAGTATTCTTTATTTTCTAATTACGGCACCATGCTCAAACCCATGCTCATTGAAAGCATCACCGATCAACAAAACGAAGTTAAAACTTTCACGCCTATGGAAACCAAAAAGATCACTTCCAAAGAACAGGCTTTTTTAACCCTTTCAGTGCTGATGAATGCGGTAGAAAATGGCACAGGGAATTTGGCTCGCATTAAAGGTTTAGAAATTGCCGGTAAAACCGGGACTTCTAACAACAATATTGATGCTTGGTTTATTGGCTTTACCCCCACCTTGCAAAGCGTGATTTGGTTTGGGAGAGACGATAACACGCCTATTAGCAAAGGAGCGACAGGAGGCGTTGTGAGTGCACCTGTGTATTCGTATTTCATGCGTAACATTCTAAGCATTGAACCTTCTTTAAAAAGAAAGTTTGATGTCCCCAAAGGCTTGCGTAAAGAAATCGTGGATAAAATCCCCTACTATTCAACTCCCAATTCCATCACCCCCACCCCCAAAAGAACAGACGATAGCGAAGAACGCTTGTTGTTCTAATCCTACATGGCTATAGGGACTTTAACGTCTCCGTAATTGACAGAATCTTTAAAGATTTCTTCCACTTTAGCCACAAGGATACTCACCGCTTGATTGTCTAATCCCATTTTATGCAACCCTTCGCTCAAAGCGTCCTTATCAAAACCACGCGCGCGCACTAACGCAAACACTTCCTCATTGTTAGGATTGATATAAATCCCTAAACGATCCACATTCATCAAGCTATCATAAATGGGCTGTGTCATTTGGATAAACATTTCATTAGTGATCTTTTGCTTGATGCGGTTGGATTTAGAAAGGTAAGCCTCTTTGAGTTTATGCACAATATTTTGTGCCACTCTTATTGTCGCTCTTTTGGTAGCGATTTTTTCTATCTCTTCAGTTTTCTTACCATCCACAATGTGCGAGCTATCCACCCCTTGCGTGATATACTCACTGCGATTTTGCAACATCCAATAAGGCACATCTTGCAAGAAAGAATTCCTTTGTGAAGTGTTTGGGCAAGTGCAAGCCTGCAACATCAAAACACCCAATCCGCATAAAAATAATTGCTTGCTTTTTAAAAAAGATTTTTCTAACACGCTATCTCCTTTGATTTTGATTTTACAGAGTGTAACACAAATCTTTAAGATTTTAAACAACAATTAGGTAAAAAAATAAAAAAAATAAAATGATTGAAACTTTATTAAAAAATCAACACGCAGTTGAGCATTAGAATAAGCCGGGTTCTGTCAATGGATGGCCATTTATCTGGGAAATATTTTGCAATATTCCTCAAGCGAAGCGTGTATCAATTTAGACTTACCATGCGCTTCTTGCTACAAATTGGGTTTGCCCAAACAAGCTAAATTGCTTTAGCTTTGGTGGGCTCTTACCCCACCCTTTCACCCTTACCTTAAAAAGGCGGTTTGCTTTCTGTGGCACTTTCCCTTAGCTTGCGCTAGCCATCCGTTAGATGGAATTTTGTCTAATGTAGCCCGGACTTTCCTCTATTCTAAAATAGCGACCATCTTCTAATGCGTTAATATATTAGAAAAAAGTAGCTTTAAAAGAGTTTAAAAATTAAGGGTATAGAGAATATTTTTATCATTCTCATAGCTCACAAGAATAAGCTCATTATCCCTAAACCACCCAGCGCTGATATTTTTAATCTCTTTTGGCAAGCCATAAACTTCAAGAATCTCTTCTTTTGTAGGGTCTATAACTAAAAGCGTGTTAAATTCCTTACTGAACGCATAAAGCTTATTATCCTTTAAAGCTAACGCACTAATGACTAACTCGCCCAGTTTCCTTTTTTCTTTAAGTTTGGCATTACCTAGTTCAAGTAAAAACTCCCCATGCACCTGTTTGTCGCTATTGAGCATGGAGATAATAATCAAATCCTTATAGCGCTTGTTAGGAGCGGTGATCAAATAAGTGAATTTAGCCCCTCTTCTTGCAGCGCTAACATAATAGTTTTTCGCCCTAGAAGTTTTCAAGCGGCTGCGTTCCACTTCATCAAAAGAGTTGGCCCCTTCTAAAAAATAAGGGAAGTTTTTAAGCGCGTTAGCGTTTTTGTTAGGAGTGATTTCTACGCTCGTTTTATTATTGCCCATGATCACAATGTTTTCATCTTCGTTGAAATCCGCCCCCACGAACGCCCCCACCGTCGCGCTATAATAGCTATCCAACACCATATGACTATGAATGGTTTTCAAATCGTTACTTACAAGATAAAGGCCTTGGTTTTCTGTGGTAAGGATCGCCTTGTCTTCATTGAAACTCAAATCCGTGATCGCTCCATTCAATTTTAAAAAAAGCTCTTCTTTTTTCTCAATCTTCAACGCTTTTGCGATTTCTAGAGGCGAATGTTCATAATCATTATCTTTAGGCAAAACGCTCAATTTCAAAGGCTCGCCTACATCTCTTCTGCCTAAAACGCTTCTTGGGAATTTCAAATGATCCCAATTCTCCATAGACCAGACCGATTCTTTCAAATTCCACGAAAAACGCACCGGATCGCTTTGCCCTATGTAAGGGAAAGGCCCGGTAGAAACAAACGCCTGTATCGCATTAGAACCCACCACAATAAAGAAAACATAAAAAGCGCTTTTTTGGAGCGTGTTTAACAAACGAACTTTGAAAAGTTGGGTATTAGGGGCAAAAAAGAGCAAAACCGCTAAAAGCACCACCACGCTAAAAAAGACAAAAAGCGCCCAAAACTGCGTGTGCAAGCCCAAAATAGCGAGCGCGAATCCCTGCCCCACATCTTCTAAAGCATGACTACCCGTATGATAAAAGCTCTCATATAGCCCGCTACTAGCCATGAGCAACAGCAAGGCAATGTATTTAGGCTTAAACCCAAAACGCACCACCAAAAGCGCCACCGCCCCTATTAAAATCATGTTGATGCGTTGCGCCCAGCAAAAAATACAAGGCGAATCCTTCAAAACATAGCCAAAATAAAAATTCGCCAAACCCACAGGAAAGATCAAAATCCCTAAAACCGCCAAAGAAAAAAGATTATAAAATCGGGTTTCTTTATTCATGCATCCCCCTTATAGATTCATGTTAGGCAAAACGCTAGAGCTATGGGCTATAAAAATAATAAGCTCCACCAACCACACCACAATCAAAATCCCAAACGCCCAATTTTCTTTTTCAGGCTTTTTAAACGCTATCAAAATAGCGGCCAGACTCAAAAGCAGTCCTAAAAACTCCATGCCGTTCCTTAAAATTTTCGTAGGATTATACTCAAAAACAAACTATTGGATAAGTGAAAGATTAGGGGCGAGACCACTCAAGCGGTTTTTAACCTTTTTTATTTCCAATCAATACACCACGCTTAAACGCTCTTTAAAGCTAGCGTTGAGATTGAGGAAGGCTTCTAAATCAATCTCTTCATAGCCGTCTAAAAATATCATTTCGTTTTTACTTTTGGCTAAATATTCTTGCGCTTCTTTATCGCACACGATACAAAAGTAAGCGTCTTCGCATTTGTAGAGTTTGTCTTTGATGATAATCTCTAGCGCTTGGTTGAGCATTTTGCCGCATTGTAAGGCTAAATTTAGGGCTTTGTCAAAGGGCGTTAAATCCGATCGGTTAAAAAGCGTTATTTCTTCTTTGTCGTTTGTAAGTTGCGCTTTGTCTTGTAAGGTATAAACTTTAAAGCCTAAATCCAAACCGCTATCTTTTGGAGATTGAATGATTTTTTGAGCGGCTCTTTTGACCCTTTCTATGGTAATATCGCTAATGATAGGCTTTGCGCTTTTTAAAACATTCTTACAAAAATCATAAGCGCTTTTATCTTCTTTTATCTCTTCATCAATTTGAACTAAAATAAATTCCCTATTGCCTTTATCTTCTGCGTTTAATTCCATCACCGCATGCGCGGTTGTCCCGCTCCCGGCAAAAAAATCTAAGATGATGTCGCCCTCGTTTTAAGTAATGTTGAAATAAATTTTATAGACTTTGGATAGCTAAATATTTTATCGCTATCAAATAAATTGATAATATCATTTTTGCCCTCAATACTTCCGCCAAAATCAGTTGTCATACTACGGGGTTTTCTACCATTTAAATTTAAATACTGCTTAAATTGAACGCTCCATTTATCTTTAATTTTTATAATTCTAACTTCACCATCTTGATAATTTTTTTTAAATGTTTCTTCTGCTCTAATCCAACCATCTTTTATTAAAGTTCCATCTGGTGCTTTAATTTCATATATTATAGGATTTGTTAAACCTCTTCTTGAAAAAGTATCCCAAAAAAATCTGCCCTTATCATCTATTTCTTTGTATCTTTTGAGATAATCATCATCGTGCTTTAAAAACATTTCATTAGTTAAATTTATATTTTTAGCATAAACCAAACAATATTCGTGTTCTTTTACGATAAATTTAGAGTCACTGCCTCCTCCTACTTTTGATTGCTTAATAAAGTCTCCAACAAAATTATCCTCCCCAAAAATCTCATCGCACAAGATTTTTAAATTCGCGCATTCGTTATCGTCAATGCTGATAAAAATCACGCCGTCTTCTTTAAGCAAATCGCGCGCGAGTTTTAGGCGAGGCAGCATGAAAGAGAGCCAACCACTATGCGTCTTGCTCCCTTGATTGTTTTTAAAAAATTTCAAGCTCTCGCTTTCTTTTTCCTTTCCGTTTTCATCTATTTCCATTAAACCCACTTCCCTTAAAATCTTTTGATAATCTTGCCTGAAATTATCCGGATAAATAAAATCATCGTTTCCAGTGTTGTAGGGCGGATCAATGTAAATCATTTTGATTTTTTCGCTGTAAGCGGATTTTAAAAGTTTGAGCGCATCAAGATTGTCGCCTATGATAATAGCGTTGTTGGGGTGTTTGTTGGCTGAAGTTTGGGGCGTAAAACTTTCTTGTAATTTGAGTTGTTTTTGGCAAGGTTCAGAATAAAGAGCGTTGGCAAGCCCTTTTCCCGTCCAAGTGAGCTCATAGCCGCTGATATCGTTCATGCTTTCATTAAAGCCTAAAAGCATTTTGATAGCGCTTAAGCTCACTTGTCCGTCTTTTATCGTTTGCGGGAAGTTCTTTAAAAGCATGTCAAAAAGGGGGTTATTTTCTTGCTGGCTTTGGATAATGTTGATACCCATTTTTTTGGCTTGATTTTTGTCTGTCATGGCGTTTCCTTTAATGCGTTTTTAAGCGCGCTCAATAAATCTTGTTTGTTAATGCGTGTGGCAAAAACGACTCGTATTTCTTTTTTTGCGTTCTTTAAATTTTGAGATAGCGTTTCAAAAAAGATCTTAGCGTAGTCCATTTTACGCTTTTCATCTGGTGGGATATCGCTTTCTTTGTCATAGCCTTTGGTTTCGCAAACAAAAAAGATTTTTGCACCCTTTTCATCTTTAAGCAAATAAGCAAAATCAGGCTCATAGTTTTTATAAGGCGTTGGGATTTTAAATTTAGGGAGCTTGGCAAAAACTTCTATTCTTTTACCTTCCAGTGTTTGCACCCGCTCTTCACTCACTTCTTCTTCAATTTTAGAATCATAAATGATCGTCTCATAAAGATAGTTTTGGCTTGGAGCTTGCGTGCTTTTGTATTTGCCTAATTTGTGTTTTTCAATCTCATTTTTGGGCGAGCCATCTTCAAAATAAAGCGGATCGGTTTTATCAAAAGCCGTGTTAGAAAAGGCGTTTTGGCAAAATCCATAACTCACGCAAGAAAGCAAGTTTTCATGCAATTTATCTTTAATGATGCCTTTAAGCAATTTAAAGGCTTTTTTGGGTGAGTTTGTAAAATGCTCTTTGTTTAAAGCGTTGTAGAGTTCAAGCGTGAATTTTAAGGGTAAGCGCTCATCTTTGGCAAAGTCAAGCAGAAGCGCGCTTATTTCTTTTTGTAAGGCGTTAGCGTAGTTTTTGATTTTTAGGGTGCTTGATTGCTCTGTGATGATCCTGTTGGTTTGTGGGTCATACCTTTTGCTTTCAAAAATGATTGCCTCACACATCACATGGCTTTCATTAAACGCTTTGGCGATAGATTCTATCAGCTTGGTTTTTTGGATATTTTGATAGCTTATATGGCTTTGCGCATTGATGGTTTGCCATAACTCTTTAAATTCCTTAGCTAAATTTTGGCGGATTTTGACTTTTTCTGGAGGCTGATTGGCGTTTATAATTTGATCGCGCTTGTTGGTTGGATCTTCAGCCATTTTAAAGGCGCTTAAAACGGCGTGATATTCTTCATCGCTTAAAAAGCTTTTTATCCTTTCTTCGTTGTTTTGCATTATCTCGCAAATAGGGGCAATGATTTTGTAAGCGTTGTTTGTTTCGTCAAATTCTACGGCGTTTAATGTTTCTAATGCATCGCAAAATTGATTGATCTTTCTTTCATTAAGCCCTAAATTGGCTAAAATCTCTCTGTCTAGCGTGCTGCCACCACCAATAAAGCTGCTCGCTTCAATCTCTTTTTGCAAACCCTCCATAAAGCCCACTTCTTCGCCACTCACTAGCATATCAAGGTAGTTTATTTTATAAAAGGCGTTGTCATTGCCTTTTAAAAATCCATGCGTAATGCGCTTGCCCTCTTGATTAAGCGCAATTCTTAACCCGCGCCCCACTTGCTGATGGCGGCTTGTTTCGCTGGTGGAGTTTGCCAGTTTAACAAGGGTAAAAATATTTGGATTATCCCAACCCTCTTGCAAAGCCCACACGCTAAAAATAAAACGCAAAGGCGTTTGGAATGAAAGCAGTTTTTCTTTTTCGCTTAAAATCATTTTAATGTCGTTGGCTTCAATATTTTCTTTATTGCTTTCTTTTTTGCCTTTATTGAGCGCTATGCTATCGCCGCTAAAATAGCCTTGATGGACGCGTAAATTACCGCTCTCATCAAAATCTCTTTTCAAATATTCTCTATAGCTTGGCGATAAATTTTCCTTTGCTAGAATTGAAGTGCGTTTGAGTTTGTAAAGCCTTTCAAATTCGGTTTTAATAAAGGGCGTGCCTTTGTTATCAATTTGCCTAAAATCCTCAATTTTTGGGATAAAAAACAGGCTTAACGCTTTAATGTCTTGGTCAAATAAAAACGCCTCTTTTTCAAAATGCAAGTCAATGGCTTTTTCTAAAAGAGTGCTGATTTCATCTTGCGCGAGTTTATAAGAAGTCTTTTCAAGCGTAGCGCCATTACTCAAATAAGCCTTATCTTTGGTGGTTTTGACCAAGCTAACGCCGTTAAAAGAAGCGTTAATTTTGCCTAAATCCTCTCCCTTTGAAAGCGTGATTTGTTTAGGAATACCCGCTTTGTAAAAGGCAATTTTTGCGCTTTTTGAATCCGCATTGAGCAAAAACGGGCTTTGCGCATCTTGCATGACAGAATGGACACGGACTTGTTTGACAAGGTAATTTCTAAACGCGCTGATTGAATCCAAACAAAAGGCTACATTGCTTAAAGCATGCTCTTTTTCTTTGGCAAAAGTCGCCCCAAAGCGAAAATAAAGCGTGCCTATTTTACTAAAATACTTACCAAACGCCTCACCCTTAAGCAAATGCGGCTCGTCTATGATAGAAATAGGCTTTAAATCAGCGATATTTTCAAAAATGCTTTTGGTGTTAAAAAGGTTTTCGCTGTTTTTATTGAGTATGTTTTTTTCGCCCTTGTCAATCGCGCTGTTAGTGAGGAGCAAGACACTCAGTTCATCTTGGTTTTTAATGTAATGGTTGATAATATTGCTTGGCGATTTAACCCCTTCATAAGTGTAGGTTTTCAGGTGGCGTTTGAATTCTAAATAAAAATAATCTTTCGTAAGGCGGATATTTTGCTTAACCGACTCCAAAATGGCTTTTCGTGGGACAAAGATGATGAATTTATTTTGCCCATAAGCCTTGTGGAGTGCAAAGATTAAATTCAAGTAAGTGAAAGTCTTGCCCGTGCCTGTCTCCATTAAAATATCAACATTAAGCTTGCCGCTTAAATTTTTGACAGGAATTTCACATGCAGCATGAAATTGACTTAAACAATCTTTTAGATTTAAGGCGTCGTGGCGCTTAAAATCAAAGCCGTCTAAAAGCGTGATGATATTGTAGATACACTCTTGTTGGTAGTCTTGCTTTTCAAAAATCATTGGTGTTTTTGCCTTTGGTGTTTGCGAGCGTCTTAATCTAAAATGGGTAAAAAAGCAAAGCCCCTTTTTAGAGCTTATATTGATCCCATCGTAATCAAGTTCTCAAAAATTTATTAAGAAAATCAATTCAAAACAAGAGTTTAGAGCCATTAAGCCCTAACTTTCAAAGCTTCTAAAGCATGTTTTTTGCCAATTTCAAAGGCTTTTTTGTTCGTTTCAGCGACTTTTGCAGGGACTTTTTTAAGCATAGTATCTAGCACGATATTTTCTTCTACGCATTTAGTCAGCTCCACGGTAATGGCTAACGCTACCACAGATTGCGTGATAATGTTACCCACTTCATCTTTAGCGATGCTGATAATGGGGATTTTATAAATTTGATACTTTTCTTCGTCTTCTTTAGTAGGGGTTACCAAATTGGGATCAATGACAACGATACCGCCTTGTTTAATATCGCTTTTAAACTGGTTGTAGCTGATTTGAGCGACTGAAAGCATGAAATCAATCTCGCCCTCTTTAGCATAAGGGAAAATAATTTCATCTTTATCTAGCAAAATATCCACCTTAGTGGGCCCTCCACGCACTTGCGAAGTGTAGGTGGAAGTCTTGGTGCCATAGCCCCCACTCACAATCTTAGCTTCAGCTAAAATTTCCCCCGCTAACAGCACGCCTTGCCCTCCAACGCCCGTAAATCGTAATTGCGCTTCCATTATTGTTTTCCTTGTGCTTTTTCAATGATTTCTTGATACGCTTCGCAATATTCTTTCCTGTCCGTGTCATGCTTTAAAACGCCTGTAGGGAATTTATCCACCCTTTCTTCAGGGCTCATGGCTTCAAATTGGCGTTTGCTCACTAACCGGCTTTCCATCCATTTTAACATTTGAGACGCTTCGCCCATTTTATTTTTGCGTCCTAAATTGATGTGGCAATTGCTATGGACATCAAAGAAGCTAAAACCCTTGTGCGAGAAACCTTCTTTAAGCACTTTTTCTAATTTTTGAGGGTCTAAAACGCTCTCTCTAGCGACAAAACTCGCCCCGGCGGCGGTAGTTAAAGCGCATGGGTCAAATTGGTTGTCAATATTGCCCCATTGAGCCGTAACCGTCCACATGCCATTAGGCGTGGTGGGCGAAGTTTGGGAGTTAGTCAAACCATAAATGAAATTATTCACTAAAATAAAATTCAAATCAATGTTTCTTCTGCACGCATGCATGGTGTGATTGCCTCCAATCGCAAAGCCATCGCCATCGCCAGAAACCACGATCACATGCTTACTAGGATTAGCCATTTTAATCCCTGTCGCATACGCCACAGCCCTACCATGCGTGGTGTGAACGGTGTTGCAATTCACATACGAACTCATGCGCCCGCTACAACCAATCCCGCTCACCAAACACACATCATCCATTTTCCAACCTAAAGCGTCAATCGTGCGGATAATGGATTTTAAAATCACGCCATCGCCACAGCCCCAGCACCACAAAGTGGGTATTTTATCCACACGCAAATATTCATCATAATTAAACGCCATTTTAAAGCTCCTTCAACTTTGCGATGATTTGTTTGGGCGAAATCGTACGCCCATTGGCTTGCCCAAAGAAATGCACCTTTCTTTGCATAACCCTTTCAATCTCTTCTAAATACTGCCCCTTATTCAATTCAATCACAAGGATTTTTTTGTATTTGTCCCCTATTTCTTTCAAGCGTTTAGCCGGGCTTGGCCATAAGGTTTTAGGCCTGAAAAAGCCGACTTTTTGCTTGCTTTCTTTATGGTAATCTTTCAAGGCTTCTTTAACCGCTAGAGAAACCGAACCATAAGCGATGATAATAATTTCAGCGCCCTCTAAATCCATTTCCTCGTTTTCATTGATAATGTCTTGCTTGGATTCAATCTTATTAAATAATCTGTCAATCAAATCCCCACCGATTTTAGCGTCTTCAGTAGGAAAGCCAATAGGCCCATGGTGCAAACCTGAAACATGGTAGCGATAACCTTTAAAGAAAGGGTTTAAGACAGCCGGCTCGTCTTGCGCGACTCCATAAGGCTTGTAGTCTTTTTTATCGCCTACAAATTCCTTACGATTAATGGTTATCTTTTGCACTTCTTCTAAATCTGGGATTTGCACCTTGCCATACATATGCCCCACGGTTTCATCCATGAGCAAGAATACAGGAGTCATGAGCATTTCAGCCAAGTTAAACGCGCGAACGGTCTCTGTGTAAGCTTCTTCCAAACTAGCAGGAGCGAGCGCAACGGCTTTAAAATCCCCATGTATGGGGTGTCTTAAAAAATTCACATCGCCTTGAGCCACACGAGTGGGCATTCCGGTTGATGGGCCTGAACGCATCACATCAGCGATCACTAAAGGGATTTCCGCCATGAAAGAATAACCGATTTGCTCCACTTTCAATGAAATACCAGGCCCAGAGCTCGCTGTCATAGACTTCGTCCCGCTCATGCTCGCCCCTAAAGACACGCTAATCCCGCTGATTTCATCTTCCATTTGGATAAAATGGCCGCCGCATTTGGGCAAAGCCACGCTCATCGCATGCATAATATCCGAACTTGGCGTGATAGGATAGCCCCCAAAAAACCGACACCCCACTTCAATCGCCGCTTTAGCGACTAATTCATTCCCATCAGAAATAATCTCACGCATTATTTGCCTCTCCCTTCTAAAATAGTCTCTTCTAAGAGCATGTATTTATTGGCCTTAACTTTTTCGCTTCTTTCTTGGGCTTCTTTAGAAACTTTAGCGAATTTGAAATCCTTCCTGTCAGCCACATAAATCGCAAAATCCGGGCAGTGTAATTCGCATTGCACGCAACCGATACAGCTCTCTGGATAGGCTACTTTGGCCACTTTTCCAAGCACCCTTTCTTTTTCAATCCCCATGCCAAGAACCCCAGCAGGGCATACCGATACGCAAATATCACAACCCTTACACCTGTCTTCATTCACCCAAACGGCAACCCCATCTGGAGCGCTCATTTTAGCCATTCATTCTCCTTTGTGCTAAAAGCTGTTCTAAAGCCCTAGCAATCAAAATTTGCCTAAAATTGTAGCAAGCCTTTTTTAATAAATTCTAAAATGCTTTAATAGTAG
This sequence comes from Helicobacter pylori NQ4053, assembly GCF_000274605.1. NCBI lineage: Bacteria > Pseudomonadati > Campylobacterota > Epsilonproteobacteria > Campylobacterales > Helicobacteraceae > Helicobacter > Helicobacter pylori. The sequence goes on along the minus strand of NZ_AKNV01000003.1, from coordinate 127,047 downwards.
GAACTTAAAATTAAAATGAGAAAATACTAAACACTTTTTACTCAATTTAAAAGAAAAAACGCCCTATTTACCTTAATCATAAAAATGATTATTAGAAAGATTAATGTTTTTTAAATGTTCTTTATAAGTCGCGCTGAAAGCATGTTTTTTATCCGGCATTTTCACAAAATACAAGAAATCCGTTTTTTTAGGGAAAACCACGGCTCTAATCGCTTCTAGGCTCACGCTCCCTACAGGATTTTTAGGCAAGCCCTTAAATTTATAGGTATTATAGGGGGTGTTATCGGTTTTAATGCGCTCTTTGGTTACTTTAGCGTGTGAAAATTCCTGATAATTCAAAGCCCCATCCATTTGTAAAGGCATGCCTTTTTTTAGGCGGTTAAAAATCACGCTCGCAATCAAGGGCATTTCTTCAGTGTTAGCGGCTTCTTTTTGCACAATAGAAGCGAGAATGATTTTTTCAAACCACTCTTCTTTATGGTAGTATCCAAGCCATTGTTTGCTTAAAGCTTCGTGTTTTTTCATGGATTGACCGATCAAAGTTTGCATGATTTTAAAAGCGTCCTCCCCTAAAGGCAAATGATAAGTGTCTGGCCATATCACCCCATCTTCTATCACAGCGCCATTCAATCGTGGAGCGATGCTTTCATAGGCCTGATTGAGATCGCTTGTTTCTAGTTGGTAAGTCTCGCTCAAAATTTGCGTGAAAAAATAGCGGGTTTCTCCAGGGATTAAAGTAACGCTTTTATACGCCGCTTTTGCTTTGATCAAACGGACTAAAAAATCCCCCTTTCTTAAAGCCCCATCGCCCATATCAATATAGCCTTTTTTAGGCATGCCCATTAAGCGTAAAAAAAGCAAATCTAAAGCGTTCATATCCACGCCTTGCTCTTTTAAAGAAAAAAACACTTTTTTGAGCGAACCTTGCGGGACAACCACCACTTTGTTAGGATAAATTGGTATACTTAAATAAAAAAGAATACTGATGAATAAAAGAAAACATGTATCCAAGAAAGTATTTAATGTCATTATCTTGTTTGTGGCAGTATTCACTCTTTTAGTCGTCATTCACAAAACCCTTTCAAACGGCATTCACATACAAAATTTAAAAATCGGGAAGCTTGGCATTTCTGAATTATACTTAAAACTCAATAACAAGCTTTCTTTAGAAGTTGAACGCATTGATCTCTCTTCTTTCTTCCATCAAAAACCCACTAAAAAGCGTTTAGAAGTTTCTGATCTGATTAAAAATATCCGTTATGGCATCTGGGCGGTGTCTTATTTTGAAAAACTTAAAGTCAAAGAAATCATTTTAGACGATAAAAATAAAGCCAATATCTTTTTTGATGGGAATAAATACGAGTTAGAATTTCCAGGAGTCAAAGGGGAATTTTCCCTAGAAGATGATAAAAATATCAAGCTTAAAATCATCAATTTGCTTTTTAAAGACATTAAAGTCCAAGTGGATGGCAACGCCCACTATTCACCTAAAGCTAGGAAAATGGCGTTCAATTTGATTGTCAAGCCTTTAATTGAACCCAGCGCTGCAATTTATTTGCAAGGGCTAACCGATTTAAAAACCATAGAATTAAAAATTAACACTTCCCCAATGAAAAGCTTGGCGTTTTTAAAGCCTCTTTTCCAACGCCAATCGCAAAAAAATTTAAAAACATGGATTTTTGATAAAATCCAATTTGCTAGTTTTAAGATTGATAACGCTTTAATTAAAGCTAATTTCACTCCTGGCGAGTTTGTCCCATCGCTTTTGGAAAATTCTGTAGTTAAAGCCACTTTGATGAAACCTTCAGTCGTTTTTAATGATGGCTTATCGCCCATTAAAATGGATAAAACCGAATTGATCTTCAAAAACAAACAGCTCCTCATACAGCCCCAAAAAATCACTTATGAAACCATGGAATTAACCGGCTCTTACGCCACTTTTTCCAATTTGTTAGAAGCCCCCAAGTTGGAGATTTTTTTAAAAACGACCCCTAATTATTATGGCGATAGCATTAAGGATTTATTGAGCGCTTATAAAGTCGTTTTACCTTTGGATAAAATCAGCATGCCATCTAGCGCGGATTTGAAACTCACCTTACAATTCTTGAAAAACACCGCCCCCTTATTTAGCGTTCAAGGCAATGTTAATTTGCAAGAAGGCACTCTCTCGCTCTATAATATCCCCCTTTATACGCAAAACGCTAATATAAGCTTAGATATTACCCAAGAATACCAATACATTTACATAGAAACTACCCACACCCGCTATGAAAACATGCTGGATTTAGACGCTAAAATCGCTTTAGATTTGAATAAAAAAACCCTTTCTTTGGATTCTTTAGTCCATAAAATACGATTCAACACTAACAATAATATCAACATGCGTTCTTATGGCTTGAATAACGCCCAAGATAACCCACAGCCTACTAAATTTTCTTTAGATTTAAAAAGCTTGCATTCTGTTATTCAAGAGGGTGAAAACTCAGAGGTTTTTAGACGAAAAATCATAGACACCATTAAAGCCCAAAGCGAAGATAAATTCACTAAAGATGTTTTCTACGCTACAGGAGACACTCTTAAAAACCTTTCTTTGAATTTTGATTTTTCTAACCCCAACCACATGCAATGGAGCGTGCCACAACTCTTATTAGAGGGCGAATTTAAGGATAACGCCTATGTTTTTAGGATCAAAGATTTGAAAAAAATCAAGCCCTATTCCCCTATTATGAAATATTTCGCCTTAGAAGATGGCTCTTTAGAAGTTTCTACGAGCGATTTTATTAATATTGATTTTTTTGCTAAGGATTTAAAAATCACTTTACCCATCTATCATAGCAACGGCAAGCAATTTGATTCCCTCTCTTTATTTGGTTCTATCAATAAAGATGAAATTTCTGTCTATACTCCAAGCAAAAGCATATCCATAAAAGTTAAGGGGGATCAAAAGGATATTACCCTTAATAACATTGATTTGAGTATTGATGATTTCTTGGATAGTAAAATGCCAGCTATTGCGGAATTATTCTCAAAAGAACGAAAAGAAAAGCCTAGCTCTAAAGAAATCCAAGATGAAGATGTTTTCATTAGCGCCAAACAACGCTATGAAAAAGCCCACAAAATTATCCCTATCTCTACACGCATCCATGCTAAAGATGTCGTGCTGATCTATAAAAAAATGCCTTTTCCTTTAGAAAATCTTGACATTGTCGCTCAAGACGATAGGGTGAAAATTGATGGCAATTATAAAAACGCCATGATCATGGCGGATTTAGTGCATGGGGCTTTGTATCTTAAGGCTCATAATTTTAGCGGAGATTATATCAACACCATCCTCCAAAAAGATTTCGTAGAAGGAGGCTTATTCACGCTTATTGGGGCTCTTGAAGATCAGGTTTTCAATGGCGAATTGAAATTCCAAAACACAAGCTTAAAGAATTTCGCCCTCATGCAAAACATGGTCAATCTCATCAACACCATTCCCTCTCTCATTGTCTTTAGGAACCCTCATTTAGGGGCTAATGGCTATCAAATCAAAAAGGGGTCTGTTGTTTTTGGGATCACTAAAGAATATTTAGGGTTAGAAAAAATTGATCTTATCGGCAAAACGCTTGATATTGCTGGTAATGGGATCATTGAATTAGACAAAAACAAATTAGATTTGAATTTAGAAGTTTCCACTATCAAGGCTTTGAGTAATGTTTTAAATAAAATCCCTATCGTGGGCTATCTTGTCTTAGGAAAAGGAGGTAAAATCACCACTAATGTGAATGTCAAAGGCACGCTGGATAAACCTAAAACTCAAGTCACTTTAGCATCAGATATTATCCAAGCGCCTTTTAAAATCTTGCGCCGTATTTTCACACCTATTGACATCATCGTGGATGAAATCAAAAAAAACATTGAATCAAAAAGGAAGTAAAATGACGCTCAATGAAGCCATTAAAGACAAAGTTTATGAAATCGTAGAAATCGCTAACTGCGATGAAGCCCTTAAAAAACGCTTCCTCTCTTTTGGTATCCATGAAGGGGTTCAATGCATTCTTTTGCATTATTCTATGAAAAAAGCCACGCTTTCAATTAAAATCAACCGCATTCAAGTGGCTTTAAGATCCCATGAAGCGCAATACCTTGTCATCAAAGAAAGCGTGTGAAAATGGGTTTAAAACGCGCTAAAACTTACCAAAAAGCCCAACAAATCAAAGAGTTGCTCTTAAAACATTACCCCAACCAAACCACCGAATTGCACCATAAAAACCCCTATGAATTGTTAGTGGCTACCATTTTAAGCGCTCAATGCACGGACGCTAGAGTGAATCAAATAACGCCCAAGTTATTTGAAAAATACCCAAGCGTGAACGATTTAGCGCTCGCTTCTTTAGAAGAGGTTAAAGAGATTATTAAATCCGTTTCGTATTTCAACAACAAAAGCAAGCATTTAATCAGTATGGCGCAAAAAGTGGTTAGGGATTTTAAGGGCGTTATCCCCTCTACGCAAAAAGAATTGATGAGTTTAGATGGTGTGGGACAAAAAACCGCTAATGTGGTGCTTTCAGTGTGCTTTGACGCAAATTATATGGCGGTAGATACCCATGTGTTCCGCACGACGCACCGATTAGGATTAAGTGGCGCTAACACGCCCATTAAAACCGAAAAGGAATTGAGCGAGCTTTTTAAAGACAACCTATCCAAACTCCACCATGCCTTAATCTTGTTTGGCCGCTACACCTGCAAAGCTAAAAACCCCTTATGCGGTGCGTGTTTTTTAAAAGAATTTTGCGTTTCTAAAGCTAGCTTTAAGGCGTAGTGGCTTTATTTGTTATAAAATTTATAGTAAAATTAAGATTTTATAATCAAAGTCAAATCATTCTTGAAAGAGTAGAGTTTTATGCCAGAAACAGAAGCTAATAAGTTAAAAATAGCCGAAAAAGAAAAAGAGAAAGCGAATAAAGAAAGAGAACTAGAGCTTTCCACTTATTTAGAAGAACTCATCTGCGATTATAAAAATCTTTTAGACATGGAGATTGTTTTTAGCGCAGAACTTGGCTCTACGCAAATCCCTTTGTTGCAAATTTTGCGTTTTGAAAAAGGCTCTGTGATTGATTTGCAAAAACCCGCCGGAGAGAGCGTGGATACTTTTGTGAACGGGCGGGTTATTGGTAAGGGTGAGGTGATGGTTTTTGAAAGGAATTTAGCCATTCGTTTGAATGAAATCCTTGATTCTAACGCCATTGTGTATTATCTCGCTAAAAATTCATGAAAGCGTTGTTTTTATTGTTGAGTGCTGTTTTAATGTTATTGGCTGAAGAAAAAATACCTTTAAACGATGACACCCCCATTAAATTGGTTCATTGGCAAAATGCACTAAAAGAAATCCAACCTGATTCAAACGCTTCAGCAACACCACCTATAAAAGCCGTGCAAACCACGCTCACTTTTGAAACGCCTTTTAACAAAACGCCTAAAATCATGGAAGTTGAAGGCCAAAAAGTGATCGTTTTAAAAAACGCTAAACTGGATTCTAAAAAAATGATGGATTTTAAAGAAGCCTCTTTGAATGCCTTAGAAATGTTTTCCTACCAAAATGACATCTACCTCTTGTCTAAAAAAGCTAAAATGGAATTAGAAATCCAAGCTTCAAACAGCAAGGATAAAAAACGGCTCCGCTTTCTTTTTTTACCCAAAGGTTTTCATTTAGCCCCACCGCCTAGCTTGAAAGAAAAATCTCAGCAAACTAACCTTGCACAAAAAGACACCAACGAGCAACCCCAAAGCCCTTTAAACACTCTAGAGTTAAAACCCCCACTGGATTTAAGCCATGCTTATAAGGCACTAACGGTTATTGCTGCCTTACTCTTAATATTGTATATAATCAAAAAAAAAATTGTTCCCACACAAGGGTCTTTTTCTGCAAAAGATTTTAAGTTAGAAGTTAGTGTTTTGGGTCGTGTTGGTGCGAACCATAAAATCATTTCCATAGAGACTAATAAGGAGCGTTACTTGGTCTTACTGAGCGATAAATACGGCCTGCTTTTAGACAAAATAAGCCCAAAAACATCTAAGGAAGAACTGATTAAAGAAGCTGAAAATAATATAAAGAATTCAAAATTAGGAAATTTATATGCCGGAAAATTCTAAACTACAACCTGCTAAGTTAGGGAAAAATTTTGATCCTGTGGATCATTCTAACAGGAATTTTTTCTTTTCTCTCATTCTGTCTGTATTATTACACTGGTTGATTTATTTTTTATTTGAACACAGAGAAGATTTTTTTCCTTCAAAACCCAAGCTCGTTAAATTAAATCCTGAAAATTTATTGGTTTTAAAAAGAGGCCATTCGCAAGATCCCAGCAAAAACACCCCGGGTGCTCCTAAACCCACGCTAGCTGGCCCTCAAAAACCCCCAACACCCCCCACCCCACCCACACCCCCTACTCCGCCAACCCCACCAAAACCCATAGAAAAGCCAAAGCCTGAGCCTAAACCAAAGCCCAAACCTGAACCCAAAAAGCCCAACCACAAACATAAGGCGCTCAAAAAAGTGGAAAAAGTGGAAGAGAAAAAAGTAGTAGAGGAGAAAAAAGAAGAGAAAAAAGTAGTGGAACAAAAAGTAGAACAGAAAAAAATAGAAGAGAAAAAACCTGTTAAAAAAGAATTTGACCCCAATCAGCTTTCTTTCTTGCCTAAAGAAGTTGCACCACCCAGACAAGAAAACAATAAAGGCTTGGATAACCAGACTAGAAGGGATATTGATGAATTGTATGGTGAAGAATTTGGGGATTTAGGCACAGCTGAAAAAGATTTCATCAGGAATAATTTAAGGGATATTGGGCGCATCACGCAAAAATATTTAGAATACCCTCAAGTAGCGGCTTATTTAGGGCAAGACGGGACGAATGCGGTAGAGTTTTACTTGCACCCTAATGGCGATATTAGCGATCTTAAAATCATCATTGGCTCTGAATATAAAATGCTTGATGACAACACCCTAAAGACAATTCAGATCGCTTATAAGGATTACCCACGCCCCAAAACTAAAACGCTCATTCGCATTAGAGTGCGTTATTACTTAGGGGGCAATTAAAAATGGAAATCACGCTTTTTGACCCCATAGACGCCCACTTGCATGTGCGAGAAAATGCGCTTTTAAAAGCGGTGTTAAGATATTCTAGCGAGCCTTTTAGCGCTGCAGTGATCATGCCTAATCTCAGTAAGCCCTTAATCAACACTCCAACCACCCTTGAATACGAAGAAGAAATTTTAAACCATTCTTCAAACTTCAAGCCTTTAATGAGTTTGTATTTTAATGATGGTTTGACTTTAGAAGAATTGCAACGCGCCCAAGAAAAAGGCGTCAGGTTTTTAAAGCTCTACCCCAAAGGCATGACCACAAACGCGCAAAACGGCACTTCGGATTTGTTGGGTGAAAAAACTTTAGAGATTTTAGAAAACGCCCAAAAATTAGGCTTTATTTTATGCATCCACGCAGAACAAGCCGGGTTTTGTTTGGATAAAGAATTTTTATGCCATAGCGTTTTAGAAACTTTCGCGCTTTCATTCCCTAAACTCAAAATCATTATAGAGCATTTGAGCGATTGGCGCAGTATCGCTTTAATTGAAAAGCATGACAACCTCTATGCGACTTTAACTTTACACCATATCAGCATGACTTTAGATGATTTATTAGGGGGGAGTTTGAACCCGCATTGTTTTTGCAAACCTTTAATCAAAACCAAAAAAGACCAAGAAAGGCTTTTATCCCTTGCTTTAAAAGCCCACCCTAAAATCTCTTTTGGCTCTGATAGCGCTCCGCATTTCATTTCTAAAAAGCATAGCGCTAGCATCCCGGCGGGCATCTTTTCTGCCCCTATTTTATTGCCTGCGTTATGTGAACTTTTTGAAAAACACAACGCTTTAGAAAACTTGCAAGCCTTTATCAGCGATAACGCTAAAAAAATCTACGCGCTAGAAAATTTGCCCAGTAAAAAAGCACGTTTGTCTAAAAAACCTTTTATAGTCCCTACACACACGCTTTGCTTGAATGAAAAAATTGCTATCTTAAGAGGGGGCGAAACGCTATCTTGGAACCTTCAAGAAATCGCCTAAAACATGCCGCCTTTTTTGTGGGGCTTTTTATCGTTTCATTTTTAATTATAATGACGCATCAAACCCCCCCCTATGCTTTCACGCACAATCAAACCCTTGTTACTCAAACCCCCCCCTATTTCACTCAGCTCACTATCCCTAAACCAAATGACGCTTTAAGCGTGCATGCGAGCGCTTTAATCAGCTTGCCTAATGATAATCTCTTGAGCGCTTATTTTAGCGGCACTAAAGAAGGGGCAAGGGATGTGAAAATCAGCGCGAATCTTTTTGACAGCAAAACTAATCGCTGGAGCGAAGCCTTCACTATTTTAACCAAAGAAGATCTTTCTCATCATTCGCATGAATACATCAAAAAATTAGGTAACCCCTTGCTTTTTTTGCATGACGATAAAATTTTGTTGTTTGTCGTAGGGGTGAGCATGGGCGGGTGGGCCACTTCTAAAATCTATCAATTTGAAAGCGCTTTAGAGTCGGTTCGTTTTAAGTTTGCGCGAAAACTCTCTTTAAGCCCTTTTTTAAATTTGAGCCATTTAGTAAGGAATAAGCCTTTAAACACCACTGATGGCGGGTTTATGCTACCGCTCTATCACGAATTAGCCACCCAATACCCCTTGTTGTTGAAATTTGACCAACAAAATAATCCAAGAGAGCTTCTAAGGCCTAATACCCTAAACCACCAGCTCCAGCCAAGCCTAACCCCCTTTAAAGACTGCGCTGTCATGGCGTTTAGAAACCATTCTTTTAAAGATAGCCTCATGCTAGAAACCTGCAAGACCCCCACCGCTTGGCAAAAACCCATTTCTACAAATCTTAAAAACTTAGATGATTCTTTGAATTTACTCAATTTAAATGGAATATTGTATTTGATCCACAACCCTAGCGATTTATCTTTGCGTCGTAAAGAACTCTGGCTTTCTAAATTAGAAAACTCAAACTCTTTTAAAACCTTAAAAGTTTTAGACAAAGCCAATGAAGTGAGTTACCCAAGCTATAGCCTTAATCCTCATTTTATAGATATTGTCTATACCCATAACCGCTCTCACATCAAACACATCCGTTTCAATATGGCTTATTTAAAATCCCTTCTCAAGTAATCAGTCATGTTTATACCTTCTTCTTACACGCTGAGTTTTGCATGGCTTTTTTTAATTTTCTTTTTTTTCAAAAATAAGCCATTGGGTTTGAGGTTTTCGCTCTCTTTGATAAGCGTGATTTTAAGCAATATCGCTTTTAAAGATTCTCTATCGCTCAATGAATTTTTAAGCAGTTTTACAGCCCCCTTAAGCCCCTTTAGTTGTCTTTTGATCCTTGCTTATGCAAGCTTTTCTTGTCATATACTCAAAAAGCCCCCTTTAGAAACCTTGCAATCTTATAGCGTCATGCTGTTTTTCAATCTGTTGCTTTTGACAGATATTTTAGGGTTTCTGCCTTTTTCAATCTACCATCATTTCATGGCTTCTCTTATTTTTAGCGCGCTTTTTTGCGGCAGTTTGTTTTTGAGCAACCCCTTATTAGGTGTGATCGCTTTAGTAGCGTTATCCAGTTCGCTTTTGATGCGTTCTAATTTTCAAATCTTGGATTCTTTATTGGATTTCCCATTATTTCTTTTTGTCTTTTTTAAGACTTTATATCTCGCTAAAAAAAGGTTGTATTAACGCTTATGAAACCCTTATCTAATGCCCTTTTTTCGCTCTTTTTAAAAGGTTTTTATTTCACCTTTTTTATGAGCTTGTTGTTTGTGTTCAATCGTATCGGCTTTATCCTTTATACTGGCTATTATAAGCATGCTTTAAAAAACCCTATTTTTGATGAAATCATTAAAACCCTATTCAATGGGGCAAGATACGATAATCGTGTGGTTTCAAGCCTGGCGATTCTTTTTATCATCATCGGGTTATTGGGGTTATTTATCCCTAAACACCAAACCAGAATGCTTAATATTGTGGCGTGTTTTTCTATCGCTATTATCCTGTTTTTAAATATTGCGAACATTGTTTATTATGGCATTTATGGGAATGTGTTTGATGAAAATTTATTAGAATTTTTGCATGAAGACACGCTCACGATTTTAAAAATGAGCGGGGAATACCCTATTCTTTCTAGTTTTTCACTCTTTGTAATCCTTAGCGTTTTAATTTCTTTTATCTATTTCAAACTCCAAAACGCCCTTTTTAAGCCCACAAATGTTTATCAAATCACCAAACCCCTTAAAACTTTCATTTTATTTGCGCTTTTTTCGCTCACGCAAATGTTTTACATCAATGCGCAGTTGAGCTTTGTTGGCGCATCTTTAGATCTCAGTATAGAGCCAGCCAAAGATCCTTTTTTAATGAAAATTACCCCCGGGGCGTTTCGCAACCTTTATCTTTTAGCGCGCAATTACAGACAAAGCCATAACCTTAAATTCAGCGATTTTGCTAAAGAAACGCCTTTAGAAGTGGCGAAAAATTATTTCAATCTTAAAGAGAACCCTTCAAACAACCTCTATGAGTTGCTTTCTCAAACAAGCCACAACGATTCTCTTCAAACCATTCAACATGTTTTCTATATCGTTTCAGAGTCCTTAAGCTCATGGCATTTTGATAAAAAATTTGATTCTATAGGGCTAACGAGCGCTTTACAAGATTTGGTTAAAAAAGAACATGCCTACATGCTTTCTGCTTTTATTGAAGGCGCCCCACGGACCGTTAAAAGCCTGGATGTTCAGATCACAGGCTTGCCCTATATCAATGATAATAACTTAGTCAATTCAGGGGTGATCCTCCCTAGTTTTCCTATGGCGATTGGCAATATCACAAAAACTTTAGGTTATAAAAACAACTTTTATTATGGGGGTAGCGGGATTTGGAACAAACTCACGAGTTTCACCAAAAAACAAGGTTTTCACGCCCTTTATTTCAATAACCATCTCTTAGCATTTGTTAAAAACAAGCCCTACCCTAAACCCATAGAGAGCAACTGGGGAGTGCATGATAATATTCTATTTGACTATATTTTAGAAAACACCAACCCCCATGAAAAAACTTTCAGCATGGTCATGACTTTAAGCAACCACGCGATCAAAAACGTGAATCTCAAAGCCTTTGGCGTGCCTTTAGAAAAAATCCAACAATTTGTGGAAAAAACCCCTAAATCAGAAAATTTACCGGACGCTAATTCTTTGGGGCATATTTACTGGTATGACAAAGTGATAGTCAATTTCATCAAAAAAGCCAGCCAAAAATTCCCCAATTCGCTTTTTATCATCACAGGGGATCACTTTGACAGGAGCTATGAATACGCTAAAAACGATTTATATACCATTAAATCCGTGCCGCTTATTTTATATGCCCCTACTTTAAAGCCTAAAAAAATCAGTCAAGTCGGCTCGCATTTAGACATCGCCCCTACAATTATTGAATTAGTCGCCCCTAAAGGCTTTCAATTCGTGAGTTTCGGGAAGCCCTTATTTTCTAACAATACAACAAACCCTCCAAGCCACCCCAATTACGCGCTAGGCTATGAAGCGATCGCTACTAAAGATTATTTTTATAACCCAAGTTCAGGGTTAAGGTATTTGAATGAAAACCCTAAAGAGCCAGAGGATAAACAAAACGACAAGAAACAAAACGACAAAATAGAAGCTTCTAAGTTTTATCAGCAATTAGAATCTTTGAAAGCCCTTAGTTTCTACTTGCTCTATCATGGGGCTAATCTTAAAGATTGACAAACTGAGTTTTTAATTCCATTAAACGCATGATTTTTGCTACAATAATAGGATTTTAATTATATAAAGGATAAATGGGCATGCCAAATAGGGGCGTTGTTTTATTAGATGGGCAAGCGTTAGCTTATGATATAGAAAAAGATTTGAAAAATAAAATCCAAACAATAACCGCGCAAACGCATAAAAGCCCCAAACTGGCCGTGATTTTAGTGGGAAAAGACCCTGCGAGTATCACTTATGTCAATATGAAGATCAAAGCATGCCAAAGGGTGGGCATGGATTTTGATTTAAAAACTCTCCAAGAAAATATTACTGAAGCTGAATTGCTGTCCTTCATTAAAGATTACAATACCGATCAAAACATTTCAGGCGTTTTAGTCCAGCTCCCTTTGCCCAGACACATTGATACTAAAATGGTTTTAGAAGCCATTGACCCAAACAAAGATGTGGATGGTTTCCACCCCCTTAATATCGGCAAGCTCTGCACTCAAAAAGAATCGTTTCTGCCAGCCACCCCTATGGGCGTGATGCGTCTTTTAGAGCATTATCATATTGGAATCAAGGGCAAGGATGTGGCGATTATTGGGGCGAGCAATATCATTGGAAAACCTTTAAGCATGCTCATGTTAAACGCTGGGGCTAGCGTGAGCGTGTGCCATATTTTGACTAAAGACATTAGTTTTTACACCCAAAGCGCTGATATTGTCTGCGTGGGCGTGGGTAAGCCTGATTTGATTAAAGCGAGCATGTTAAAAAAAGGGGCTGTAGTGGTGGATATTGGGATCAATCATTTAAATGATGGGCGTATCGTGGGCGATGTGGATTTTACCAACGCGCAAAAAGTCGCCGGTTTTATCACCCCTGTGCCTAAAGGCGTGGGGCCTATGACGATCGTCTCGCTTTTAGAAAACACTCTAATCGCTTTTGAAAAACAACAAAGGAAGGGATTTTAAATGAAATTTTTACGCTCTGTTTATGCATTTTGCTCCAGTTGGGTGGGGACGATCATTATCGTGCTGTTGGTTATCTTTTTTATCGCGCAAGCCTTTATCATTCCCTCTCGCTCTATGGTAGGCACGCTCTATGAGGGCGACATGCTCTTTGTCAAAAAGTTTTCTTACGGCATACCCATTCCTAAAATCCCATGGATTGAGCTTCCTGTTATGCCTGATTTTAAAAATAACGGGCATTTGATAGAGGGGGATCGCCCTAAGCGTGGCGAAGTGGTGGTGTTTATCCCTCCCCATGAAAAAAAATCTTACTATGTCAAAAGGAATTTTGCTATTGGGGGCGATGAGGTGCTATTCACTAGTGAGGGGTTTTATTTGCACCCTTTTGAGAGCGGCACGGACAAAACTTACATCGCTAAACATTACCCAGATGCTATGACTAAAGAATTTATGGGTAAAATTTTTGTTTTAAACCCTTATAAAAATAAGCATCCGGGTATCCATTACCAAAAAGACAATGAAACCTTCCACTTAATGGAGCAGTTAGCCACTCAAGGCGCAGAAGCTAATATCAGCATGCAACTCATTCAAATGGAGGGCGAAAAGGTGTTTTATAAAAAAATCAATGACGATGAATTTTTCATGATCGGCGATAACAGAGACAATTCTAGCGACTCGCGCTTTTGGGGGAGTGTGGCTTATAAAAATATCGTGGGTTCGCCATGGTTTGTTTATTTCAGTTTGAGTTTAAAAAATAGCCTGGAAATGGATGCAGAAAATAACCCTAAAAAACGCTATCTGGTGCGTTGGGAACGCATGTTTAAAAGCGTTGAAGGCTTAGAAAAAATCATTAAAAAAGAAAACGCAACGCATTAAGGTTTTTTGTGCAATTTTTTGATTTCTCTTTAGAAAGTTTTATTACCACCTTAATGAAAATCCTAGCCCTTTTGATCGCTATCATAGGGCATGAGATCATGCATGGCTTGAGCGCATTTTTATTTGGGGATAGGAGCGCTAAAGACGCCAAGCGTTTGAGTTTAAACCCTATCAGGCATTTAGACATGATGGGCTCGGTGCTTTTACCGGCTTTATTACTCATTTTTCAAGCCCCTTTTTTGTTTGGGTGGGCTAAACCCGTGCCTGTGGATATGCGTTACATTGTCTCTCAAAAAGGCTCTTTGGCATGCGTAGTGGTGAGTTTAGCCGGGATGGTTTATAATTTCACCCTGGCCGTTCTGCTCGCTTCCATCACGCATTGGAGCTTCCAAAAACTAGGGATCAACGCTTTAAGCATCAATGAATTGAATCTTTATCAGCTCGCTTTAGTAACCTTTCTCATTCAAGGCATTCTTTATAATCTTGTCTTAGGCGTTTTCAATAGTCTCCCTATCCCGCCCTTAGACGGCTCCAAAGCATTAGGCTTTTTAGCGTTGCATTTTAAAAGTTCGTTTTTATTGGAATGGTTTTCTAAAATGGAACGCTACGGCATGTTGGTAGTGTTTGTCTTTTTGTTTATCCCCCCTTTATCGGAGTTTTTTATCCATGCACCCACAAGATTTTTATTTTCCTTACTCCTTTCTTAATCTTTTATCAAGGAGAGCTGATGAATAAGCCTTTGAATATTGCTCAAGTTTTTATAGGAAGCGATCATGCAGGGTTGCATCTTGCAGAATTTGTTAAACATTTTTTAGAAGACAAGCGTTTTAAGATCCAAGCTTTTTTACCCACTATGAGGGTGGATTACCCTGATTACGCCAAATTAGTGTGCCAAAAGGTCTTAGAAAATCCGCAAAGCTATGGCATTTTAGTGTGCGCCACAGGGATAGGCATGAGCATGGGCGCTAATCGCTTTAAGGGTATTAGAGCCGCTTTGTGCCTTGATGCTTACATGGCCAAAATGACTCGCTTGCACAATAACGCTAATGTCTTGTGCTTGGGCGAAAAGATTAGCGGTATTGGCGTAACAGAAAGCATTTTAGAAGCGTTTTTCTCTACAGAATTTGAACAAGGCCGCCATGTGTTGCGCATCCAAAAACTAGATGAATCGCTGAAATCATCAACCTAATGTAGTATAATTGCATCGTTTCGCTAAAAGGATATTTTAATAGAATGTTTACCCAATGGTTTATCATCACTATCGCTATTGTTTTTATCCTTTATATGGGTGTGCGTACTTTCTTTTTTAAAACCGTAGCTAAACGGCAAGAACGCACTAACGCATCCATGAAGCTCACCTTACAAGAAGCTGAAATTTTGATCCAAAAACACCAGTTGCAACTCCAAAGGGCTTTAGGCAATATTGATATTCTTACCCAAGAAATGAGCTCGTTAAAAACAGAATTAAAAGCCCTTAAACAGCGCAACTCTGAATACAAAGGCGAATCGGATAAATATAAAAATCGTATTAAAGAATTGGAGCAAAAAATAGAAGCTCTCCTTTAAAAACGCTATAATAAACCAAAATTCTACAACCAATCCGTTATATTAAAGGAAATTAAAATGAATGAAACGCTCAAAGAAGAACTTTTACAAAACATCAGAGAAGTGAAAGACTACCCTAAAAAAGGGATTTTATTCAAAGACATTACCACGCTACTCAACTACCCTAAACTCTTTAACAAACTCATTGACGCGCTCAAAAAACGCTATCTCGCTCTCAATATAGACTTTATCGTGGGCATTGAAGCGAGGGGGTTTATTTTAGGCTCTGCTTTAGCTTATGCGCTTGGGGTGGGTTTTGTGCCTGTGAGGAAAAAAGGCAAACTCCCCGCACACACCTTATCTCAAAGCTATAGTTTAGAATACGGGAGCGATAGCATAGAAATCCACTCTGACGCTTTTAGGGGAATTAAGGGGGTAAGAGTGGTGTTGATTGATGATTTATTAGCCACTGGAGGCACAGCTTTAGCGAGCCTTGAGCTTATCAAAGCCCTACAAGCTGAATGCATAGAAGCATGCTTTTTGATAGGGTTAAAAGAATTACCGGGTATCCAACTTTTAGAAGAGCGAGTGAAAACCTTTTGTTTGTTAGAATGCTAGGATAAGGGTGAATTTTGGAAGAATACATCATTGACTTATGGAATCAGCATGCAGCGACTTGGGGGTATCTCATTTTATTCGGGTGGAGTATTTTAGAAGGCGAAATTGGGTTGATTTTAGCAGGGATTGCCAGCTATACCGGTCATATGCATTTGGGGTTAGCCATTTTAGTCGCAGGGATTGGGGGTTTTGTGGGGGATCAGATCTATTTTTACATCGGTCGCACCAATAAAGCTTACATCCAAAAAAAGCTAGAAAAACAACGCCGAAAACTAGCCCTAGCCCATTTATTGTTGCAAAAACATGGCTGGTTTATCATTTTTATCCAACGCTACATGTATGGCATGCGTACCATCATTCCCATTAGCATAGGACTCACGCGCTATAGTGCTTTAAAATTCGCTATCATCAACCTCATTAGTGCGATGGTGTGGGCGAGCATTACCATTATTCTAGCGTGGTATTTAGGAGAAGAGTTATTGCATGCGTTAGAATGGCTTAAAAAACACCCTTATGCGCTAATATTACTATTAGTATCTTTCTTGGCGTTGGTTTTATGGTATTTCCAATACTATAGTAAGAAAAACCGCTAGAGCGCAATACAATTCTTGAAAGATATGAAATTAAAAAAGGAGACTTTATGTTAAAAATCAAATTAGAAAAAACCACTTTTGAAAACGCGAAAGCTGAATGCAGTTTAGTTTTTATTATCAATAAGGATTTTGATCATGCTTGGGTCAAAAATAAAGAATTGCTAGAAACCTTTAAATACGAAAGCGAAGGCGTATTTTTAGACCAAGAAAATAAAATCCTGTATGTGGGCGTTAAAGAAGACGATGTGCATTTATTGAGAGAGAGCGCGTGTTTGGCCGTTCGCACCCTTAAGAAACTCGCTTTTAAAAGCGTTAAAGTGGGCGTTTATACTTGTGGGACGCATTCTAAAGATAACGCGCTTTTAGAAAATTTGAAAGCGTTGTTCTTGGGCTTAAAATTAGGCTTGTATGAATACGACACTTTTAAATCCAACAAAAAAGAAAGCGTTTTAAAAGAAGCCATTGTCGCTTTAGAATTGCACAAACCTTGCGAAAAAACTTGCACGAATTCTTTAGAAAAGAGCGCTAAAGAAGCTTTAAAATACGCTGAAATCATGACAGAAAGCTTGAATATCGTTAGAGATCTAGTCAATACCCCCCCTATGATTGGCACCCCGGTTTATATGGCTGAAGTGGCGCAAAAAGTGGCTAAAGAAAACCATTTAGAAATCCATGTCCATGATGAAAAATTTTTAGAAGAAAAGAAAATGAACGCCTTTTTAGCGGTCAATAAAGCCTCTCTTGGAGTCAATCCTCCTCGCTTGATCCATTTAGTTTATAAGCCTAAAAAAGCGAAGAAAAAAATCGCTTTAGTGGGCAAAGGCTTGACTTATGATTGCGGAGGTTTGAGCTTGAAACCGGCCGATTACATGGTTACCATGAAAGCGGATAAAGGCGGTGGCTCTGCGGTGATTGGGCTTTTAAACGCATTAGCCAAACTGGGCGTGGAAGCTGAAGTGCATGGCATTATTGGGGCTACAGAAAACATGATAGGCCCGGCTGCCTATAAACCAGATGA
Organism: Helicobacter pylori NQ4053; assembly: GCF_000274605.1. NCBI lineage: Bacteria > Pseudomonadati > Campylobacterota > Epsilonproteobacteria > Campylobacterales > Helicobacteraceae > Helicobacter > Helicobacter pylori. The sequence continues at coordinate 109,638 of NZ_AKNV01000003.1, read as the reverse complement.
TATTTTAATCTCTAAAGAAGGCAAGAGCATTGAAGTGCGTAATACTGACGCTGAAGGGCGTTTGGTTTTAGCGGATTGTTTGAGCTACGCTCAAGATTTAAACCCTGATGTGATCGTGGATTTTGCGACCCTTACCGGAGCATGCGTTGTGGGCTTAGGCGAATTCACTTCAGCGATCATGGGGCATAATGAAGAGTTAAAAAACCTCTTTGAAACTTCGGGGTTAGAATCCGGTGAATTATTAGCCAAACTCCCCTTTAACCGCCATTTAAAGAAATTGATTGAATCTAAAATCGCTGATGTGTGCAATATTTCTTCTTCACGCTATGGCGGTGCGATCACAGCGGGCTTGTTTTTAAATGAATTTATTAGAGATGAATTTAAAGACAAATGGCTACACATTGACATTGCAGGCCCTGCTTATGTGGAAAAAGAATGGGATGTGAATAGCTTTGGAGCGAGTGGGGCTGGCGTGAGAGCATGCACAGCTTTTGTGGAAGAGCTTTTGAAAAAGGCTTGAAATGGGCTTGTCTGTAGGCATTGTGGGTTTGCCTAATGTGGGCAAATCCAGCACCTTTAACGCGCTCACTAAAACCCAAAACGCCCAAAGTTCGAACTACCCTTTTTGCACCATTGAACCCAATAAAGCCATCGTGAATGTGCCTGATAGGCGGCTTGATGCGTTGGCTCAAATCGTAAAGCCTGAACGCATTTTGCATTCTGTGGTGGAATTTGTGGATATTGCCGGATTGATTAAGGGAGCGAGCAAGGGGGAGGGTTTAGGCAATCAGTTTTTAGCCAATATCAAGGAATGCGAAGTGATCTTGCAAGTGGTGCGCTGTTTTGAAGATGACAATATCACGCATGTGAACGACAAGATTGATCCTTTGAATGATATAGAGACCATTGAATTGGAGTTGATTTTAGCGGATATTGCCACTTTAGACAAAAGGATCGATCGCTTGCAAAAAGCCCTAAAAAGCTCAAAAGACGCTAAAAATCTTTTAGAATGCGCTTTGAGTTTAAAAACGCATTTAGAAGAATTAAAGCCGGCGAAAACTTTTCCCTTGAATACAAGCGAGGCTTTTTTAGAATTGGACAAGGAATTGCGTTTTTTATCTCATAAAAAAATGATCTACGTCGCTAATGTGGGCGAAGAAGATTTAAACGCACTCAATGAGCATGCCAAAAAAGTCAAAAACCATGCGAAAGCCCAAAATAGCGAGTTTGTTGCCTTGTGCGCTAAATTGGAAGAAGAAATGGTTTCTATGAGTGGAGATGAAGTCAAAGAATTTTTGCAAAGTTTAGGTGTAGAAGAAAGCGGACTAGAAAAGACCATTCGTTTGAGTTTTAAGGAATTAGGTTTGATCAATTATTTTACCGCTGGGGTCAAGGAAGTGCGATCATGGACGATTAAAAAAGGCTCTAGTGCACCCGTGGCTGCTGGGGTGATCCATAAGGATTTTGAAAAAGGCTTTATCAGAGCTGAAACCATCAGTTATGATGATTTTATCGCTTATAAGGGCGAAGCCGGAGCGAAAGAAAAGGGAGCGTTACGCATTGAAGGTAAGGATTATATCGTTCAAGATGGCGATGTGTTGCATTTTCGCTTCAATGTCTAGTCTGTTTCGTTACTATTTTCTCATAAGAATTGACACCCAACAAGAAACTTTTTAAAAAAATCTATATAGAATTAAGCGATATTTGCGGGTTGCAATGCAGTTTTTGCCCTAACCCCAAAAATATCAGAGGCGTGATGCCTTTGGAATTGTTTGAAAAAATTTGTAGAGAAGCGGCCCCCTTAACCCCAATCATCACCTTGCATGTTTTAGGCGATCCTTGCAAACTCAAAAATTTAAACCGCTATTTAAGCACCGCTAAACGCTTTTCTTTGAAAGTGGATTTGGTTACTAGCGGGGTGTATTGGCACGATTTTGAGACGCTTTTACACGATGCAATCTATCAAATTTCTATTTCTTTGGACGCAGGGCTAGACAATCGCAACAAAATCAACCAGCACCGCTACATCCAAAAAATTTTAGAATTTTGCCGCTACAAATGTGAAAAAAACAGCGAAGTGTTTTTGAATTTACGCATTCAAGACAGCACCCTTGAGAAACACCAGAATTTGATCAAGCCTTTTTTAGAAAGCTTTGAATGTGTTTCTTTAGAGGGTTTAAAAACGCAAGGGCGCGCTCGTTTGTTTAAAAAAAGTTTTTTGAATATCCAAAAAACCTTTAAATGGCCGAATTTGAACGCCCAAAATCCTTTAAACCAGGAATCAAAAATCCCCTATTGTTACGGCTTGATCAAGCAAGTCGCTATTTTATCTAATGGCGTTGTCGTGCCGTGCTGCATGGACACGCAAGCTCATATCAACCTTGGCGATTTAAACCATACGCCCCTAAAAGATATTTTAAAGAGCCAAAAAGCTATGGCTATCAAAACCCATTTTTTAAAGGGCGAAGCGTTAGAGCTTTTATGCAAAAACTGCTCCTACCCTCTCATTCGTTATAAAAAATAAAATTTGTATCTATTAAGATGATATGGGTTTAAATTTGCATTCGCATTGAATGAGGTGTTTGAAAATTCTTCATAAGAATGGTTATTTCTCACTCTTATATATCATTTTTAAAAATTTCGTTGTGAGCATAGGGCTTATATCATTCGCATGCTTTTTGATCGTTTTGGATAAAGTAATTTTCATACAATCGCAGTAACGCAATAAAAAACGCCGTGATAGTAGGCCCCACAATGATCCCCCAAAAACCAAATTGTGAAATCCCAGCAATCATGGAAAAGAAAATCAGCATTTCATTGATTTTAAGGGTGGTTTTAAAAATTCTTTTTTTGATGAAGACGATTAAAATTGGCTTGATCACGCTATCAATCAGCACGCTAATCAATAAAATAGAATACAAAGCGATAAATATCGCCTCATTCACATTCCCATGATAAAGTTCATAAATCGCTATAGGGATCCAAATCAAAGCCCCCCCAACAGCCGGCACCAAAGACGCTAGGCCGTATAAAATCCCTAAAGACCAGCCGTCATGCCCAAACCATACGATCATCACCCCAAACGCCACGCCCTCTAAAATAACCGTGATGAGAGAAGTTAAAAGCACGATGCGTAAAATCCCAGCCACTTCTTCAAAAATCTTTTTGCTTTGATTGATTCCAAGAGGCAAGACCCCCAAAAAATAACGATAAAATCTCTCCCCGTAATAAAAAAAGAAAAACAACAGCCCCAAGATAAACAAAGCGTCTGTAATGAGTTTCAAGCTGTATCTTCCCACATAGCTGCTTATTTTCAACAAATAGCCCGTGATGGAAGCGGCACTAAAATTTTCTAAAAACTTGCTCGCTCCATCATGAATGGTAGGAAAATGCGATAAATTTTCAGTGATTGTCCCTTTAAGCCATTTGATTAGGGCTGAAAATTTTTCAAAATTGATTTCAAAAATAATATTAGAACTTTTATAAACAATAAAATACAACGGAACGATCAAAACGCTCGCTAAAACCAAAACGCATAAAAACGAACTGACAACATTGAAAAAGCGCTTATCTAAAAAAACTTTCACTTGAAAAAACCCCACGCACAAAAGCCCAGCGATCAGCGCATCCATTAAAAAATCTTGATACAAATAGATCATCCAATAAAAACCAATCAAAAAAAGAATCCAAAAAAAATACTGAGCTTTCATGAAATTATCCCCATTAAACTGAACCAAAAATTATCAAATGTTAGCTAAAAAACGCTCTTTTAAGGATAAAAAACCTCTTTTAACTTATAATTAAATCAAAAAGGCTTATATAGATGGTGTTTTACAAGTATTCAGGGAGCGGGAATGATTTTTTAATCACGCAAAGCTTCAAAAAAAAAGATTTTTCCAATTTAGCCAAACAGGTGTGCCATAGGCATGAGGGTTTTGGGGCTGATGGGCTTGTGGTCGTCTTACCGAGCAGAAATTATGACTACGAATGGGATTTTTACAATTCAGATGGCTCTAAAGCTGGCATGTGTGGGAATGCGAGCCGTTGCGTGGGGTTATTTGCCTACCAGCATAATATAGCCCCTAAAGAGCATGTTTTTTTAGCCGGAAAAAGAGAGATTTCTATCCGTATAGAAGAACCCAATATCATAGAGAGCAATCTCGGTAACTACGAAATCCTAGACACCATACCCAATTTAAGATGCAAAAAATTTTTTACTAATAACAGCGTTTTAGAAAATATCCCTATGTTCTATCTCATCAATACAGGAGTGCCGCATTTAGTGGGGTTTGTGAAAAATAAAGAGTGGTTAAATTCCCTTAACACGCTGGAATTAAGGGCTTTAAGGCATGAATTTAACGCTAACATTAATATCGCTTTTATAGAAAATAAAGAGACGATTTTTTTACAAACTTATGAAAGAGGGGTTGAAGATTTCACGCTAGCTTGCGGGACAGGCATGGCAGCGGTTTTTATCGCCGCACGCATTTTTTATAACACGCCTAAAAAAGCCACTCTCATCCCTAAAAGTAACGAATCTTTAGAGCTTTCTTTAAAAAATGATGGAATTTTTTATAAAGGAATCGTTCGTTATATTGGCATGAGTGTTTTAGGCATGAGGGTTTTTGAAAATGGGTGTTTTTGATCATTATTTCTTATAGTAGTAATCAAAATGATTTTGTCGTAATTAAACATAATGCGCTATCATTTGCGAGCTGTTTTTAGCAATATAAAAAATATCCTAAAGGAATAAAACCATGCAAGCGTTAAAATCATTGCTTGAAGTGATTACAAAACTCCAGAATCTAGGCGGCTATTTGATGCATATAGCTATTTTCATCATTTTTATTTGGATTGGAGGGCTTAAGTTTGTGCCGTATGAAGCTGAAGGGATCGCTCCTTTTGTGGCTAACTCCCCTTTCTTTTCTTTCATGTATAAATTTGAAAAGCCCGCATACAAACAACACAAAATGTCTGAATCCCAATCCATGCAAGAAGAAATGCAAGATAACCCTAAAATCGTTGAAAACAAAGAATGGCATAAAGAAAACCACACTTATTTAGTGGCTGAAGGTTTAGGGATCACGATCATGATCCTAGGTATTTTGGTGCTTTTAGGGCTTTGGATGCCTTTAATGGGCGTGATTGGGGGCTTACTTGTCGCTGGAATGACGATCACGACTCTATCCTTTTTATTCACAACGCCAGAAGTGTTTGTCAATCAGCATTTCCCATGGCTTTCTGGGGCTGGAAGGTTAGTGGTTAAAGACTTGGCGTTATTTGCTGGAGGCTTGTTTGTGGCAGGGTTTGATGCGAAACGCTATTTGGAGGGGAAAGGGTTTTGCTTGATGGATCGCTCATCGGTGGGGATTAAAACCAAATGCTCTAGTGGGTGTTGCTCTTAAAGAACGATCACCTTAAAGTAGGCTTAAAGCCTACTAGAAGAATCACAATTGATAGAAGAATCTTGGTTAGTGCCTTTTTTGTAAATGATTGTTTTTAAAATGTGACGTTTGACAAAAGAATTGACGCTTTCTACTTCTTCATCAGCTAAGCGTCTCAAAACATCATGCTCTTCTTTAGAGAGATAAAAAGTCACTGAAAAATTGCGTTTCAACTCATCTACAGCGACACGCTTACGACCGGGTTTTATATTTTTATTTCCTAATTCCATTAAAATTTCCTTTTTTAGTTAGTATGTTGTAACATCATAACGGCTATTCTAACATGAAATAAGTGCTATTTTAATATTAAATCTAAAGAAAAATATTTTTAGATGTGCTAGAATACCCATTGGTTACAAGATAAGCTTTTTTATCAAAAATAATGATGACATAGGGGTAACAAGTGGCAATAAACACCTTTTTAAAACATTCTTTTTTGGTTTGTTTGTTAGCGGTTAATTCGCATGCTTTTGATTGGAATATTTTTAAATATAATCTGGGTTTCAATATGTTCATCATGGACCATGAAGGCTCAACGCCTTATTGGGTCAATACTAACACCAATCTTAAAACCCGTCTAACTCCAAATTTTGGGATCCAATTTTATACAAGAGGTGTGGAGCAAAGCCTGACTGTGGGGGCGTATTTCTTTCAAAACTTCCATAATTACAGCACTAATTTTCCCTACCGCTGGGGGCCTACGATGTATTATAAGGCTAGAGGGAAGCGTTTTACTTTTTATGGTGGCATCTTTCCTAGAAAAAACCTCTTAGGGAGGTATGGTTTGAATATTTTTGCCCCTTATTATTGGTTTATAGATCCAAATGCTAGAGGGTTTTTATTGCAATTTCAAAACCATTATTCGCCTTCAAAACCCTATTATGGGCATGCGGAATTCATGCTAGATTGGTTTGGAGGCAATTGTTACAACACTTGTAAATTCGGGAGAAACCCTTATGGGAATGCAATGGACAGGTTTCAAATGAACGGATCTGTCGCTTATAATTTCTTTAAGGATTTATTGGGTATTGGAGGGTATTTTGTCTTGTTCCATAATGAAGACAAATACCTTTTGAATGGGGCTGATGGCATGAAATTTAATGAAAAAAAAGCGATTGAAAATAATAATATTTATCTTATGGATCGCCTCTACTTTAACGCTTACATAGGGACAAGCCTTTTAGACATCGCCCCCTTTATGGAAAAACTCAACGCCAGTTTTGGCATGGTTTCTGAATCAAGCCGATTAAGGCAAATTCACAAAAATGTGCCTTTTATGAACAGCGTGGGCGGGCAATTTGATGTGGAGATCCAATACAAAGGCTTTGGCATCCACAATTTATTTTTCTTCGCCAAGACCCCAGAAATGCCTTTTTATAACCAATACCAATATGTTGAAATGTATTGCGCGCCTTCTTACTGCCCCACGCCTATTTATCGTGGCGTGCCATTCTTTCAAGCCAACATGTATAACCGTTTTGATTTTTATTACAATTGGAAAAACGACTTCGCATCGGTCCGCATCAACTTCGTGCTTAATGCGATGCGTGGGGGCTTTGATAGGAGCTTGCCTTGGTCAGAATCTTACCAAGTGTATATGACGGTCGCCTTTGATCCTTATAACCTTATTAACAAAATTGCTAGAAAAAAATAAAAATTCTTGACAATCGGTTAATCTGTCTTATATAATATTATTTCATTTGTAGCCATTGTTAAGCAATGATTTTAAGCTATGGAAAAGAGGTGATAGCAGTATGCCAGGGATTAAGGTTAGAGAAGGCGATGCGTTTGATGAAGCTTATAGGAGATTCAAAAAGCAAACCGATCGCAATTTGGTGGTAACAGAATGCCGTGCAAGGAGATTCTTTGAGTCTAAAACTGAAAAACGCAAAAAACAAAAAATCAGTGCTAAGAAGAAAGTTTTAAAGCGTCTTTATATGTTAAGGCGTTATGAATCAAGACTATAATAGGCTTTAAGAAAAATTTAAAATTTAAGGATTATTGAATAATGCAATTCACAGGGAAAAATGTTCTCATTACGGGAGCTTCTAAAGGCATTGGGGCCGAAATCGCCAAAACTCTCGCTTCTATGGGGCTGAAAGTTTGGATCAATTACCGCAGTAATGCTGAAGTGGCTGACGCTTTGAAAAATGAGCTTGAAGAAAAAGGCTATAAGGCAGCTGTCATTAAATTTGATGCGGCTTCTGAAAGCGATTTTATTGAAGCGATACAAACCATTGTCCAAAGCGATGGAGGTTTGTCTTATTTGGTGAATAACGCTGGTGTGGTACGCGATAAATTAGCCATCAAAATGAAAACAGAAGATTTTCACCATGTCATAGACAATAATCTCACTTCAGCCTTTATAGGTTGCCGAGAGGCTTTAAAGGTGATGAGTAAGAGTCGTTTTGGGAGCGTGGTTAATGTCGCTTCTATCATTGGTGAAAGAGGTAATATGGGGCAGACAAACTACTCAGCGAGTAAGGGGGGAATGATTGCGATGAGCAAGTCCTTTGCTTATGAGGGAGCTTTAAGGAATATTCGTTTCAACTCTGTAACGCCAGGCTTTATAGAAACCGACATGAACGCTAATTTGAAAGACGAACTCAAAGCGGATTATGTTAAAAACATTCCTTTAAACAGGCTAGGGTCTGCTAAGGAAGTGGCAGAAGCGGTAGCGTTTCTTTTGAGTGATCACTCTAGTTACATCACTGGAGAGACTCTCAAAGTCAATGGCGGACTTTATATGTAGTCCTAAACATTCTTTTAGCGATAAAAGTTTGTAAGTAGCAAAAATCATGCTAACATTATGAGGTTATTCTAAAACAAAGAGGTTATTATCAAATGGGGATTATTTACTTAATATTGTTTCTCATTGTAATTTATTTGTTGTATAGGATTTTAGATGTTTTGGAGCAAAAATAAACGCTCCAATGAATGGTTGATTTAATTTTTACAAAACAAGGGAGTTTTAATTATGGCTTTATTTGAAGATATTCAGGCAGTTATTGCTGAGCAGTTGAATGTGGATACGGCACAAGTTACGCCAGAGGCGGAATTTGTGAAGGATTTGGGTGCGGACTCTTTAGATGTCGTGGAATTAATCATGGCGTTAGAAGAAAAGTTTAACATTGAAATTCCTGATGAGCAAGCGGAAAAAATCGTCAATGTGGGCGATGTGGTGAAGTATATTGAGGACAATAAACTAGCTTAATCTTTTTAACTTGGAGCGGTTTGTCTCCAGGTTTTAGTCAAAAATTTAGCTTTAGCTAAAATCTAGTTTTATTGAATTAAAGTTTTGAAATAAGGAGCTATTGGTGCGTCGGATTGTAGTAACTGGAATGGGAATGATCAATTCGCTAGGTTTAAATAAAGAAGATTCTTTTTTAGCGATCGCTAAAGGGGAATGCGGTATCAAACACATAGAAAGTTTTGATGCGAGCGCGTTTCCTGTGCGTATTGCTGGAGAAATCACTGACTTTGACCCTACAGAGGTGATGAATCCCAAAGATGTTAAAAAGGCGGGTCGTTTCATTCAATTAGCCTTGAAAGCCACAAAAGAGGCGATGAAAGATAGTGGGATTTTAGATGCTCACAACAAATGCCCTGAAGAATTGGCAAACCGCATGGGCGTAAGCTCTGGCTCTGGGATTGGCGGGTTAGGCAATATTGAAGCGAATTCCATTTTTTGTTTTGAAAAAGGCCCTAGAAAAGTCAATCCCTTTTTTATCACTTCTGCGTTAGTGAATATGATTGGTGGTTTCACTTCCATTGAGTTTGGCATTAAAGGGCCTAATCTCTCTAGCGTAACGGCTTGTGCAGCAGGCACTCATGCCATTATTGAAGCCGTTAAAACCATTTTGCTTAATGGGGCTGATAAAATGCTAGTCGTGGGAGCGGAATCCACCATTTGTCCTGTAGGGATTGGAGGGTTTGCGAGCATTAAAGCCCTTTCTACAAGAAATGATGATCCCAAAAAAGCTTCAAGACCTTTTGATAAGGATCGCAATGGTTTTGTGATGGGCGAAGGCGCTGGGGCTTTGGTGCTTGAAGAATACGAGAGTGCGAAAAAAAGAGGGGCAAAAATTTATGCAGAGTTTGCCGGATATGGCGAGAGTGGCGATGCTAACCATATCACAGCCCCAGCCCCTGATGGCGAAGGGGCTTTTAGAGCCATGAAAATGGCTTTGGAAATGGCGAAAGTGGAAGTAGGCTATGTGAACGCTCATGGGACAAGCACGCATTATAACGATTGGTATGAAAGCATCGCTTTAAAAAATGTGTTTGGTTCTAAAGAAAAAGTCCCTCCTGTTAGCTCCACTAAAGGGCAGATTGGGCATTGCTTGGGCGCTGCGGGTGCGTTGGAAGCCGTTATTTCTATCATGGCCATGAATCAAGGGATCTTACCTCCTACCATCAATCAAGAAACGCCTGATCCAGAATGCGATCTGGATTATATCCCTAATACGGCCAGAGAAAAGCAAGTAAATGCAGTGATGAGTAACTCATTTGGTTTTGGTGGCACTAATGGTGTTGTGATTTTCAAAAAAGCCTAGTTTTACAAAGTTAGGATTTTGAATGGCCATTTATTTAGATTTTGAAAATCATATTAAAGAGATTCAAAATGAAATTGAATTAGCCCTTATTAGAGGCGATGAGGACGCTAAAGAAATCTTAGAAAAAAGATTGGATAAGGAAGTTAAAAGCATTTACTCCAATCTCACTGATTTTCAAAAACTCCAGTTAGCAAGACACCCTGACAGACCCTACGCTATGGATTACATTGATCTCATCTTAAAAGATAAGTATGAAGTCTTTGGGGATAGGCACTATAACGATGATAAAGCGATCGTGTGTTTTATAGGGAAAATTGATAATGTTCCGGTTGTGGTGATCGGAGAAGAAAAAGGCAGAGGGACTAAAAACAAGCTCTTAAGAAATTTTGGCATGCCTAACCCTTGTGGCTATCGTAAAGCTTTGAAAATGGCAAAGTTTGCTGAAAAGTTTAATTTGCCTATTTTAATGCTTGTAGATACAGCTGGGGCGTATCCGGGGATTGGTGCAGAGGAAAGAGGCCAGAGTGAAGCGATCGCTAAAAACCTCCAAGAGTTCGCTTCCTTAAAAGTCCCTACTATTTCTGTAATTATCGGTGAAGGGGGTAGTGGTGGCGCGTTAGCGATTGCGGTAGCTGATAAATTGGCTATGATGGAATATTCCATTTTTAGCGTTATATCCCCAGAAGGTTGCGCGGCGATTCTTTGGGATGACCCTAGCAAGACTGAAGTGGCTATTAAAGCGATGAAAATCACGCCTAGAGACTTAAAGGAGGCGGGGCTTATTGATGATATTATTTTAGAGCCTAGCAAAGGGGCTCATAGAGACAAATTTTCAGCGGCTAACACGATCAAAGAATATTTTTTAGACGCTCTAAGGACTATCCAACAAGACCCTCATTTCCTTGAAAACCGCTATCAAAAATTAATGTCGCTTGGTTCGTTTGTAGAGGGAATGAATTAAATCTATAAAAAACTTTGTGTGTTTAAACTTTATTAAACCCATTCTCTTAAAGAAATAAGGGGTATTTTGAAATCATTCTCCCCCTACAACTAAAATCCATCCTAAAGAACGCTTTAAAAAATACCGCTTGAATAAAATCAAGCTCTTTACTATCCAATCTTAAAAAAAGCAATATTTTTTTATAACCAACGCTCAATAAAAACAAAGCCAAATTTTTCACCACTTGCTATCATTTTAGAAAAAAGCGGATATTTCACATAGTTTGTAAAAAAATATAAAAAACATCATTGTGTTACCAATCTGCTATCTCTCTCCTTTTGTTTGAATATAAAAAGACAATCATCATGCTCAGCGTATTGAATGAAAGCATTCTTATTTTACAATACAAAAGTTAGGTCTAATGGTATTTTAAAAAAGAAAGAAATCCCATGGTTATACATGAAAAAATCAAAAGCCGCTTTTCTAGGAATTGGTCTTTAAGGAATAGGGGCAGGCATTTTGCATCTGCAAGCGTGTATTTTTTCTCACTTCTTGTCATTACAGCGGTTAATAGAAGTAGCGCAGTTGCTTGGTTATTGATGCCTGAACATTTGATTGGGTGGTTTTTGATTTCTTTTAGTGGGGAATTTGTAGCAGACATGGCGTTTGGCAAAAAAAGTAAAATCCTTAAAACCCGCTTTGGAATTTCTATTGTGAGCGGCATTTCACTATTGCTTGGCGCTTTACCAGTGCATTTGTTTTTTGTATGGTTTGGTTTTATTAATTGGTGGGCTGTCCTTTTTATAGAAGCGGGAGCTGATCTATTGGTGGGCTGTGTGATACAAAAGATTTTTTTTGGTAAATATTGGGTGGATCGCTATTATTAAGGCTCTCTTTTTTTCAAGCCTGAAAGCGGATTTTCTTATATTCCAATCAATTGGATAAGGGTTACCCCTACTTAAGGCATCGCATCAAAAACCACGCTGATCCCATTTTTTAAAATGATAGGGTTTTTCGCGTCAGTGATATGGATAAAACGCACGCCATCAAGCAAGTTAAGAGCGATTTCTTGTTGTCTGTTTTCTTTAGCAATGATTTGAATGATCTTTAAGTTTTCATCATAAAAAATGATTTTGGGTTGCCATAAAGGGTTATTGGAGCTTATTTTTAAATACGCATTTTGATTCACGCTCAACCAATATTTCCCGCTCGCTTCCTTAAACTCCACAGGATCGCTACTCAAAACTAAAACTCTCGCATTAGGGAGCTTGATCTTTTGTAAGACAAAGTCGTATTCCCACTCTTTCAAGGATATGCACCTAATATCCACAAAATCAAAACCATGCCTTTTCATCGTCTCTATCAAAATGTTAGGGTCTAAAACGTATTCCGTTTTAAGCTCGTATGAAAAAACATTCTCGCCCGAAGAGCTTTGCATTTTAATAGGCAAAACATACGAATACCCCATCATGCTCAAAGAATTATTGATGCTTTTGGCAAACGCTAGGGGATTGCTTGAAGCCTTGAAAGTGATTTTCAACATGCTTGGCTTGTCAAAATTAAAAGACAAAAGCCCGTTTTCTTTGAGAGTGTTGAGCAGTTTCAAGGAATCCAAACGCCCCATTACATAGAAAGCCTTACGATTTTTAAACAAACGCTCTAAAAAAAGCTTGTTCGTATGATAAGCCCGCTCCCCCATTAAATTCTCAACCTTATCGTTTAAAGCGTCAGCGTTTAAAAGCATTCCCCCAACAATAAAAGCTAAAAAAAGGTTTTTCATTGCTGGAGTTCTTTGTATTGGGCCTCGTTGATGAGCGTTAAGCCTTTATTTGGCTCGTATAAAAACCGCCTGGTTTTGCTGTCGTTATATTCTTGTTCTTGATGGTTGTTTTTAAGACTAAGATGCCCATGCCCAAAACGCAACAACAGGCGGTGGTTTTTGGTTTCTAAAGAATAATTTTTTTTAAAAACCTTTTGAAAGGAATTTTTTTTCTCATCCAAATCAATCACTTCTACCCAAATATCTTTTTTAGGGATAATATAAATGGTATTAGGATTTTCTTTGATCGCTTCTTTTCCTTGCTTGTCGTGTTCTGTTTGTTTTTCTTGTTTTTCTTTTGGCTTAGGCGTTGGCTCTGGCTTGTTTTCTTCTGTAGGATTAGCTTCATTGAAAGAACTCTTTTTAGTGCCGGATTTAATAGCGCTTTCTTGCCCTCTTTCTTCTTTCAAAGAAGAGCTGTTTTGAATGATAACGACCGCCAAAATAATGACAACCACCCCTAAAACCAAAACAAAGGGTTTCCATTTGGAAGATTTTTTGGATAATGAAGTATTGGCCTGATTGATGCTGTAATCCAATTCAACCTTAAGGGGTTTTTTTGCTGTTTCTTCAGGGCTTGTTTCTTGTTTTTGCTCTTCTCCCACACCCTCTTTAAAAGTGCACGCCTTATCAAATTCTTTCATCCATGCGCTCAAATCAATTTTATACTCACGCTCTAAAATCTGTATAAAACCCCTAGCATGCACCCTTGATAAAGACTCATAGCGTTTTTCCAAGATAGAATGGATATTTTTAGAAGCGATTTTAGTCGCCTTGCAAATTTCTGCCACTCCAACTTCTTTTAGAATCTGCAAATTTTTATCTAAATTTTTAAGCGATAATTCTTCTAATGCCGCGCCAGAAATATCTTTAGAAACGTTTTGAACATCAGAAAGATCTAAATTTTCTAAACTTTTTTTATTCTGTTCCATTCAATTGACCACCTAGTTGATTTTATCCATTAAGATCCCTGCTGCCACGCTCACATTGAGCGAATCAAAGTCTCTTCGCATTTTTACGCTCAATATAGTGTCCATTTTAGCAAGGATTTTTTTAGACAACCCCTCATGCTCGCTCCCCAAAAAAAGAGCGCATTTTTTTAAGGACAGATTTTCTACTTGGCTAGAGCCTTGCATGCTCGCGCCCAAACATAAAAACCCGCTCGTTTTCAATTCATTGATTAAATCCAGCGTGTTAGGCATAACGCTAAAAGGCAAATCATACATAAGCCCCAAGCTGGATCGCACAATCCCCTCATAAGCCAATTCTTTAGCAAAATCTAAAATAACGCCATCCATTCCTAAGCAATACGCGCTCCTAAAAATACCTCCAATATTCCCCACATCCGTAATCCCGCAAAGCACCAAAAGTTTTTGAGCTTTTTTAATTTCTTTTAAAGAAACGGCTAAAGGCAGTTCTACTTTAGCTAAAACCCCTTGATGATTCCCTCCCTTAGCCAAGCTTTGCGCTTTTTTATTATCCACTTTGATGATATTAGGGCATGCTTTTTTGAGCGCGAAAAAAAGCTTTTTGTCTATTTCTTTAGAAAGATAGATTTCTTGCAACTTTTCTTGATGGAAGTTTAGAATGTGCGTAATCACCTGCTTGCCATAAATCACTGCTTGCATGCTAAACCCCTTTCTAATCGCATTGATTTTTTTCTTCTGACAAACGCTGGCAATAAAGCTCTTTAGCGTTTTTTTGCGTCATAGCGGCTTCCATTTTAGCCTTAATTTTAGGAGGCAAATCCAACTCCAATAACGCTGATAGCCCCATGCAAGGCTCTATTTTTTTCTCGTTCAAAAGCACTAAAACCCATTCCCCTTGGATATTGCTCTTTTGCAATTGCGTCATGATTTGAGAAACCTCTCCTAAATAATATTGCTGGTGGAGTTTGGTAAGCTCTTTAGCTACAAACAAATGCATGCCTTGAGCCAAATCGTTTAAATCCTTTAAAGTCTCTAACAATCGGTGCGGGCTTTCATAAAAAACCACCGGGGTTTTTTCTTCTAAATACGCTAAAGCGTTTAAAATTTTAGTGATTTTTAAGCGCCTTTCCTTGCTTTTATGGGGTAAAAAGCCAGCATAAAAAAACCGCCCTTCTAAAAACCCGCTCGCGCAAAATGCCGTAGTGAGTGCGTTAGCCCCGGGCAAAACATCGTATTGAATATTATGTTTTAAAGCGTAAGCGGCTAAACTCATGCCCGGATCGCTCAAACTAGGCATGCCTGCATCGCTCATCACAGCGATTTCTTTGTCAAAAAAAGAAAGCTCTATTTGGTTTAAAAATTCCTGGTCATTGTGCGAATGGAAAGCGATAAATTCCCTTTTTTTAGCAGCGATATTAGGAAAAGAATGGCTGATAATAGGGTTTTGCGCGAGCAAGTGCAACAGCCTCTTACTCACCCTTGTATCCTCACACAAAAAAACCTCGCAACGCTCTAAAACTTCTAAAGTGCGTAGCGTGATGTCAGCGAGATTACCTATAGGAGTGGGCAAAAAATACAGCACAAAAAGCCACGCTTTTTAAAAGAGTTACTTCAAGTTGTAGCGTTGCTTGAATTTCTCTACTCTCCCTGCAGTGTCAGCGATCTTATCGCTACCGGTATAGAAAGGGTGGCAAAAGCTAGAAATATCAATACGCATTTCAGACTTGGTGCTTAAAACTTCAATTTCTTTCCCGCTAGTTACGCAAGTAACTTTGCATGGGATATATTCGGGGTGAATGCCTTTTTTCATCAAGTATCCTTTATTTTTAAAATTTAAACTTAAAATTATAGCATAAGTAACAATAAATTAAAACCACTCTAAAGTTAAAATAAAATTTGACTTTGTTAAAAAAATTATGATAGCATAACGAAGCATTACGAAATTCAACGCTTGTGGCATGCGCCACTTATTAGCATCTTTTGATTACACTAATTCTTTAAGAATGCTTTAGCTTTTTGTACTTTTATCTTAATTGAAACAACTAGAAACCTCTTTTTAATTAAAAGGAAATTTAATGAACGAAAACGCGCCTACGCACAAAAGTTCGCACAAGGTCAAAACCCACACGCCAGTGAGCGGTTATCACATTGAAGATTTACGCACCTACCCTACTGAAAAGCTTTTAGAAATCGCTAACAAGCTCAAAGTAGAAAACCCCCAAGAATTCAAACGACAAGACTTGATGTTTGAAATTTTAAAAACCCAAGTTACGCAAGGCGGATACATTCTTTTTACCGGGATTTTAGAAATCATGCCTGATGGCTATGGCTTTTTAAGAGGGTTTGATGGGAGTTTTTCAGACGGGCATAACGACACTTATGTCAGCCCTTCTCAAATCAGGCGCTTTGCTTTAAGGAATGGCGATATTGTTACCGGTCAAGTGCGATCCCCCAAGGATCAGGAAAAATACTACGCCCTTTTAAAAGTGGAAGCTATCAATTACTCGCCTTCAGATGAGATTAGAAACCGCCCCTTATTTGACAATCTAACCCCCCTATTCCCTGATGAACAGATCAAATTAGAATACGAACCCACTAAAGTTACCGGCAGGATGCTAGATTTATTCAGCCCTGTGGGGAAAGGTCAAAGGGCTTTGATCGTCGCGCCACCAAGGACTGGGAAAACGGAGCTGATGAAAGAACTCGCCCAAGGCATCACTTCTAACCACCCTGAAGTGGATCTGATTATCCTTTTAGTGGATGAGCGCCCTGAAGAAGTTACAGACATGCAACGAAGCGTTAAAGGTCAAGTCTTTAGCTCCACTTTTGATTTGCCGGCCAATAACCACATAAGAATCGCTGAATTGGTTTTAGAAAGGGCTAAAAGGCGAGTGGAAATGGGTAAAGATGTGGTGGTTTTATTGGATTCTATCACCCGTTTAGCAAGGGCGTATAACGCCGTAACGCCCTCAAGCGGTAAGGTTTTAAGTGGGGGCGTGGATGCGAACGCCTTGCACAGGCCCAAGCGCTTTTTTGGGGCCGCAAGGAATATTGAAGAAGGCGGGAGCTTGACGATTATCGCTACGGCGTTGATTGAAACGGGATCTAGAATGGATGAGGTGATTTTTGAAGAATTTAAAGGCACCGGGAATAGCGAAATCGTTTTAGCAAGGAATATTGCGGATAGGCGCATTTACCCAGCTTTTGATATTTTAAAATCCGGCACACGAAAAGATAATATCCTGCTTGGCAAAGACCGCTTGACTAAAGTGTGGGTTTTAAGGAATGTGATGCAACAAATGGACGACATAGAAGCCTTAAGCTTTGTGTATTCTAAAATGCAACAAACTAAGGACAATGAAGAATTTTTAAATTTAATGAATGAAAAATAAAATCCCTAATTAATCCCATTAAATTAAAAAAAGTGTCATGAAAATAGGCGTTTTTGATAGCGGTGTGGGAGGGTTTAGCGTTTTAAAAAGCCTTTTAAAAGCGCAATTGTTTGATGAAATCATCTATTATGGCGATAGCGCTAGAGTGCCTTATGGCACTAAAGACCCCACCACGATCAAGCAATTTGGCTTAGAGGCTTTGGATTTTTTCAAACCACACCAGATTGAATTATTGATTGTGGCATGCAACACAGCGAGCGCTCTGGCTTTAGAAGAGATGCAAAAGCATTCCAAAATCCCTATTGTGGGCGTGATTGAGCCAAGCATTTTAGCGATCAAACGGCAAGTGAAAGATAAAAACGCCCCTATTTTGGTGCTAGGGACAAAAGCGACGATCCAATCTAACGCTTATGATAACGCCCTGAAACAGCAAGGCTATTTGAACATTTCGCATTTAGCTACTTCTCTTTTTGTGCCTTTGATTGAAGAAAATATTTTAGAGGGCGAATTGTTAGAAACTTGCATGCGTTATTATTTCACTCCATTAGAGATTTTACCTGAAGTGATCATTTTAGGTTGCACGCATTTTCCCTTGATCGCTCACCAAATTAAGGGCTATTTTATGGATCATTTTGCCCTTTCAACGCCCCCCCTACTCATCCATTCTGGCGATGCTATTGTGGGATATTTGCAGCAAAAATACACCCTTAAGAAAAACGCATGCGCGTTCCCTAAAGTGGAATTTCATGCGAGCGGCGATGTGGTTTGGCTAGAAAAACAGGCTAAAGAATGGCTCAAATTGTAACGCTAATAAAAATTTAGGGTTAAATAACTCAATTCCCAAAAAGGGCTATCTCTCACACTATAAGGGTATTGTGTTGATTATAAAAAGCGCTTTAGAGAGATTTACGAAAGTGTTTTGAAGCGAAGAATGTCTGATGATTATCTTTGGAAAAGATTACCTATCTACAGACTTGCAAAATAGTGCTAAAGATATTCTTCTCATCGCTTCGCAAATTCTCAAAGAAAGACTTTTTACCCACAAAAATGAGATTTTCTTTTGCCCTAGAAATAGCTACATTCAAGCGTTTAGAATCTAACAAGAAAGAAAGATTACCATAAGTTTTCACGGTGGAATAAATGATAATATCTGCCTCCTCGCCTTGAAAGGCATCCACAGTGTCTATCTTGAGTTCATCAAAATTCTTGAAGCCGCATTTTTCCACTTCTGATCGCAAGTGTCTTTTTTGGGCATTATAAGGTGTGATAATTCCTATGGTTTTTCTGATTTTTCTTTGGTTAAGAGCGCGATTGATTTGCTCTAAAAGCTCTATGATTTTTTGAACTTGATCTTTGTTATAGCTACTTGTTTTTTCTAGTTGATGCTCTCTTTATAACCCTTAATTAATTCTGCACTATAAAGCACGAACGCACAATCAAATTTAATTTTTATCAAAGGGTTAAGTCTTTTTGGGGTAGGAAATATCCATGCAGACTTTAAAGAACAAAACCTTTCGTTAGTGTCTGTTGGGATATTTTAAGTTAAAAAACCCCTTGCTTTTAGCAAGGGGTGGTTTTTGCGTTTTTGGTGTTCCTTAATCCTTTAAGATTTTTGGAAACCACCTTTTGTATTAACATTCTTGATTCCATGCTCTGCATTTTCTCTCGCCAAGCAGTAATATCCTGTAGAAAATGCATTGGCTAAAAATTGCGTAAAGCCAGACTTAACGTCTTTTACAGCATTGTTCAACTTGGTGGAAAACTTGAACGAATCAGAATAATCTTTCATATTCTTTTGGTTGAAGCCAATTTTATCATACTCTGACAAAGGAACGCTTCCTACATTATGCGCAACTATCTTATCATTCACGAGCTTGAGCCACTCAGGGTTTTTTTGCGTTAGCATACCGGTTGCTTTTTCATTGATTGCTCCATTTCGGATATTGCTATTAATGCGTGTGTGGCTGTTAGTAGCGTAATTGTCCAATTTCGCTGACAAACTAGCAGGCACTTTTTTTGCACTTTCAGCCCATAGATTCACAGTATTGTTTTTTGTAGAATCTTTGAGCTTGTCTATCGTTTGCTCTAGATTGCCAAAAAAACCTGCTTTAGCTTCTGATACCGCTTGATTGAGATTGTCAATTTTCTGAGCCAATTTTTGATTCCTTGAAAGCCCTACCTTACTGAGATCATCAACTTTATCATGCCTTTTCAAAGGGAAAGGTCCGCCGAGATCATCAATCGTAGCATAAATGGGTTCAGGGCTAACTGATCGCCCTACCTTACTGAGATCATCAACTTTATCATGCCTTTTCAAAGGGAAAGGTCCGCCGAGATCATCAATCGTAGCATAAATGGGTTCAGGGCTAACTGATCGCCCTACCTTACTGAGATCATCAACTTTATCATGCCTTTTCAAAGGGAAGCCCGCTGCTTTCCCTACACCACCCAAACCACTTGCTATTTGATTGAGTCGGTCAATTTTTGCATTCACCTTTTTAGCAACTTGAGCATAAATGGGTTCTTCAGGGCTAGCTACTTGTCCTGCTTTCTTTTTATTAACTTTAGCATAAATGGGTTCTGTGCTGTTTTTGAGTCCATTATTGTTATTGTTGTTGAAATTTTTAAATTTCTCATTCAATTCTTTCTTGATATCCGAAAAATTTTTGGCGAGATTTGTGGCCTCTATTCCAGATAATCCATTACCGACTAGGGTTCCATTCACACCATTCTTAACGGATTGGTATATTTCAGATTTTTTTCCAGTATTGAAATCTTCATTTTTTTGAGTTTGTTGGGCCAATTGCTCCTTTGAGAAATTTTTGAGATCGGCTAACGCTTGCTCTACCCTACTGAAATCACCCGTTGCTTTAGCCACTGATGCCGCTTGATTGAGATTGTCAACTTTATCCGTTACCTTTTGATTGATAATCACATCTTTAACGGAATTTTCAAGGTCGCTTTTTGCTTGCGTTACCTTGCTGAAATCCTTATTTTTGCCATTTTTGAAGTCATTCAAAGCTGCATTAAGGTTTTCAACTTTTGAAATCCATTCTGGATTGATACCTAAATCTTTCACCGAGCCTTTAAGGGCTTTTAGTGTTTCTTCTGCCTTGCTGAAATCCTTATTTTTGCCATTTTTGAATTCATCAAAAGATTTACTAAAGTCTTTCAAATCCTTGTTGATATTTTCAAGTTTATCAGACAATTCCCTTTTGATACCTTTAAGATTTTGAGCGTAAGCGATTGCTCTTGCATCCCTATTAGCCTCTTTATTGATCAACGCAAAAATCTCATCTTTTTGGCTGTTAGCTTGAGCTTTTGCTTCCATTTTATTTTTGCTGCCGCTTTTGCTCTCCAATTTTTTCTCTACTTCTTTCTCTAAATGCTCTCGTTTCCTTAGAGATTTTTCAAGATCTTTCTGAGCTTTTTTCACTTCATCATAGTTGCCTGTGTTTTTAGCGTCAGCTACAGCTTTATTGAAGTTTAAAGCTTTTCCAACCAATTCTTTGTTACTGCTCAAAAAGTCTTTGATGAGCTTATTAACATCTTGTAGGGACAATCCTTTAGTGACTAGTTTATCCTCTAAATCCCGCCTTACTAAACTAGTGATAGCGAGATTATTTAAATCAGGCAAATTAAAGACAGCTACCTTGTTAAAGCCTGCGTCTAAATGGGAAACGCCATTCGTAGCACCCACACCCTTATTGGGATTCTTGGAGGCGTTGGTATATTTGAAATTAGAATAATCAACAAACATCACGCCATCATGTTTTAGGTTACCTTGGAGAGTGACATTTTTCTCCCTATCTAAAGCTTTATCTGCTTTTTTCCCATAATCTTTGAGAGTGTAGCTCAAATCCCCCTTATTAAACTCAGTAATTAAAGCTGAATGTTTTGGGTCTTTTTTAGAAACAAAAGCAATACGATCATTCCCTAGGGCGTCTAAATAAGGCTTAGAGTCTTTTTGAAAATCCTTAATCTCATTTCGGAATTTTTCTTTCTCTTTCTCGCTCAAGTTGTCTAATTTAGCATTGTTTTGTGCAAGAAATTCCATGAAATCTATTTTGTTTAGGATCTCTTCTTGACTCAATGCTCGTTGTGAGCCTGTGAGTTGGTCTTCTTTGTAGAGATAAAAACTAGGGTTGTTAATCCCTTTCTCACCACCTGCTATGACTAAGCCACTGCCGTTTTTCATATGCACATTAATTATTGTAGCCACATTGTTACCTTGTTGGTCTTTATAACCAACGGTGGCGTTCCAATCGTGCTTGTCTCCAAAACCACCATTGCCCGCATACAATAATGAAACTTTTTCAGGTTCTATGCCATCATGACTCCCCATTAACACAGAAGACAGAGTGTTATTGTGAATCAATAATTGATTGAACTTGTAATTGGGATCCATGTCGGCGACGCCCTCAACATCTAACATTTCCATATCGCCAAGAGTGAATTTAGAAAAATTACCCCTTTCATCAAGCAAATCCCTAGATTCAGGCGGTAAGCCTTGTATGTGAGTGGTGGTAGTGGCTATATCTGGTTGGACATGAGGAAGTGGTTCTTGATTGATTGCTTCTTTGACATCAGAAGATTGTTTTTTGTCAAATATAAATGATAAAAAAATATCCAACCAATCCCCACCAGTAGGCTCTCCATTTTTTTCTGCTTCTTGCCTTTCTTTCAAGGATTCATCAAACACGCCCATGAACTTTTGATCCGTTCGGATTTGATTCCCTATGATGATTCCTGCAAAAGATTGTTTGGCAGATTTCAAAAACTCTGCTTTTTCTTTGTCATCAGGGATAGGGGGTTGTATGGTATGTTCCATAAAATTTCGGATCGATCGGGTGTTGATTTTAGATGGATCGTTTTGATGGGACACCCAACTTGTGAAAATTCGGTAACGCTGATCCCCAAATTTCTGAAAGCTCTTTGTGGAAGATTCTACATCAATGAGATTGTCTTTGTTGATTAAATCGTTGCTCTTATTGATAAAGTCTGAAAAATACTGATTCTTTTTGGTAGGATTTTTGATCGCTTTATTGGAGTATTCTTCCCTTAATTGCGAGATTCCATCAAAAGCTTGCCTGTTATCCCTATCATTCTTATCAACGATTGGTTTTTGATCAGGATCAAATGAAGCGACAGCGTTATCAAGCTTAAGAAAAGCTACCTGAAGATTATTAATAAATTGCTGCGGGTTAAAAGCCGCTTCGGCTTGTGGTTGTTGGTCAATAGTTTCGTTAGTCATTGTTTCTCCTTACTATACCTAAATTTGGTATCAAAGACTGCTAAAAATCACTACACACTTTGAGTAGTCAATTCATGCATGTCTTTGAACATTATCACTATACCATAATATTTAGAATATTTGGCATTTTTTCATTAATATTGAAAAAGTCCGATCGTTGCAGGCGTCTAAAGGCTAGGGACGATTCACATTTTTACCTATAATTAACAAAAATTTGCTAAAATGGACAAATTTTAACAAAGAAAAGAAATTAAGAAATGAGCCTTTTTGAAGAAATCAAATGCAATGCTAAAGATGGTTGGAGAAAGAAGCAAGGTGAGCGCATGAAGCGTTCTAAAAATGGTTTGGTTTGTGTTTGCCATACTTATTATAGTAATTATAGTGTATGTATTTGTAATTAAGCGTTTGTGATCCACAGATCCACATGGGAAACAAAATGGAAAACAAATCAATAGGACAGATTTTCAAAGACAGCTTCAAAAAAAGTTTCTTTAGTGGTCTATGGAGTTGCTTAAAATGGAGCTTTATTCTCACTCTGATCAGCTTGGGTTTGTTTTTGCTTGTTTTTAGGTTTCAACCTGAGACGATTAAAAAATACATCAAAGATCCTAAAGATCTACAATTCTACAACGACTTGAGAAAGAAAAATGGTTGGGACAAGTAGGTTTATTGTTCCTAAATTACGTCAGTTGTCAAACAAAAGCGTCGGTTTTGATTTAAATTATAAAGTAGCGCTTGTATGAATGGTATAAAAATACTTTTTTTTGATATACTTAAACGATTGATTTCAATTTGAAAGGAAACGCATGAAATTTTTTACAAGAATCACTGACAGCTACAAGAGAGTTGTAGTAACTTTAGGGCTAGTGGTAACGACCAATCCTTTAATGGCGGTCACCAGTCCTGCAACAGGCGTTAGTGAGACTAGAACGTTGGTTATTCAGATCATTTCTGTTCTAGCGATCGTAGGTGGTTGCGCTTTAGGGGTCAAAGGCATAGCGGATATTTGGAAAATCTCTGATGACATCAAAAGAGGTCAGGCGACTGTTTTTGCTTATGCACAGCCCATAGCTATGTTAGCGGTGGCAGGTGGCATTATCTATTTGAGCACTAAGTTTGGCTTCAATATTGGCGAAGGTGGAGGAGCTAGCTAAATTGATCAACAATAATAATAGTAATAAAAAGCTAAGAGACTTTTTTTTGAAAGTTCTCTTAAGTCTCGTTGTTTTCAGTTTGTATGGGTTAGCAAATGATGATAATCAAGCCAAAAAAGAAGCGCTAGAAAAAGAAAAAAACACTCCCAATGGGCTTGTTTATACGAATTTAGATTTTGATAGTTTTAAAGCGACTATCAAAAATTTGAAAGACAAGAAAGTAACTTTCAAAGAAGTCAATCCCGATATTATCAAAGATGAAGTTTTTGACTTCGTGATTGTCAATAGAGTCCTTAAAAAAATAAAGGATTTGAAGCATTACGATCCCATTATTGAAAAAATCTTTGATGAAAAGGGTAAAGAAATGGGATTGAATGTAGAATTACAGATCAATCCTGAAGTGAAAGACTTTTTTACTTTCAAAAGTATCAGCACGACCAACAAACAACGCTGCTTTCTGTCATTGCGCGGAGAAACAAGAGAAATTTTATGCGATGATAAGCTATATAATGTTTTATTGGCCGTATTCAATTCTTATGATCCTAATGATCTTTTGAAACATATTAGCACCGTAGAGTCTCTCAAAAAAATCTTTTATACGATTACATGTGAAGCGGTGTATCTATAAAGAGAGGGGTGTTTGTGGCAAGCAAGCAGGCTGATGAACAAAAAAAGCTAGTTATAGAGCAAGAGGTTCAAAAGCGGCAGTTTCAAAAAATAGAAGAACTTAAAACAGACATGCAAAAAGGTGTCAATCCCTTTTTTAAAGTCTTGTTTGATGGGGGGAATAGGTTGTTTGGTTTCCCTGAAACTTTTATTTATTCCTCCATATTTATAAGACAAAAAGATTCCTATTGCGACAAAAATTATCCCAACAATCCCCATAGCACCGCTCAAGACACAACATAAAACCCCTGCTCCAATGAGACCTAATGAATCATAACGCTTATCAGCCAGACTGTTTTTGAAAAAATTTACAAAAGCGTTTGGTTTCTTTGTTTCATGGGTTGTTTCAGTTGTATTGATTGTGTCAGCCATAGTGTTACCTCCATAAGGTATATTCTCAATTTGTTACTATGAAACAAATTCATGTTATTATAGCAAAAAATATGAAACCATCTCCCTATTGCTTGTCGCTACTATGTTGTTGTTTGTAGTCTAAAAAGAGATGATTTGATAGAATGAAGCGTTTAAGTTAGATCGATTAAGCTTGCTGCTATCCATTCAAATTGCTTTGAAAGTTCGCTTGTGATCTGGCTAGAAAAACAGGCTAAAGAATGGCTCAAATTGTAAAAGGACTTGACATGTTTAAAGATTTTTATCGCACCACCCTCTCTTTTTTAAAGCCTTTATTGCTTTTATTGGGTTTATTGTTGCCGTTTTCACTTTGTATAGCTGATGAATATATTAGCATAAGTGATGATTGGGATGAAAGGGCACGAAATCAGTGGGATGAAATTGCACGAAATCATAAGACATATTATTTTGAAAATGGTTTAGACCATTTTAATCAAGGCCAATACAAACAAGCCTTTAAAGATTTTAAATTGGCGCAAGAATACAGCATTGGGCTTGGCAATGTTTATTTAGCCAAAATGTATTTGGAGGGAAAGGGCGTGAAAGTGGATTACAAAAAAGCGCAATTCTATGCACAAAACGCTATCAAAGGGTATGGGAGCGGGTTGTTAGGGGGCGCTCTTATTTTAGGACGCATGCAAGCAGAAGGTTTAGGGATGAGAAAGGATTTGAAACAAGCGCTTAAGACTTACAGGTATGTGGTTCGCATATTTTCTAATAAAAGCACAAATTATTTTGCTAACAATTTTAGATTACCAAACCTTGTGTTCACTAGTATGCTTATTGGATCGCGATTCATTGATCTTTCAGGTTTGAGCGCGAATCCTATAAAATTTGGAAAGAAGTTTGGAATACTTGTTATGAAATCCACTCAAATCAAAGATAAGACACTTCTTTGGGAAGATATTGCTGAAATTTCAAGCAATATTACTTTACTCAAACAACAAATGGGGGAGATCCTTTATAGGATTGGGATCGCTTATAAAGAAGGGCTTGGCACTAGAAAGAAAAAGGACAGGGCTAAAAAATTCTTGCAAAAATCCGCAGAATTTGGCTATGAAAAAGCCATGGAAGCTCTGTAATTTGTAATCAAACTTTGTATTAGGCTTGACTGAATGGGTTAAAAAATCCGTTTAGACTGCTCCCATTAAAACAAAGCCCTATTTTTCCATTATAATAGACACTTGATTGTTTTCAATCTCTACATAAAGTTCTTTTTGAGAATTGGAGCTATAAGAGAGCTTGTTATGCTGGTAGGCTTTATAATCTTGGTCAAACGCCACATAAAACAAGCGTTTGTTTTGAGAGTTGGGGTAAGGGATCACCTTGATAGAAGAAAAAGCGATATTCTTTTTTTCATTTTTTGCAAACACCCTTTTTTTATACTCTTTAAAAGCGTTGAATTTCATGCCGTCATAGCGAGTGAAATTGGGGTTATAAAAACGCATGTAGCGTTCAAAATCGCCCCTAGCCCAAGCTTCTTTCCATTGGAAAAGGGAGCTTAAAATCATGCTCAATTCCTCTTTGGTGCTGGGGGAAAACTTGTCTTCATAGGTGATAAGGAACGCTTTTTCGCCTTTTAACACTTTATCATAAGAGCTTAGGATGGGGTTTTCAATCGCAATGCAGCCCTTAGTGTTCAATTCATTCCGATCGCCATTTAAAGGCATTCCATGCACCCAAATGCCATGCCCGGTGCGTTTTTTCAAGGTGTCATACAAATTAGGGTAATTCGTTACAAAAGCCAAAACGCCATAATATTGATCCAAACGCTCTAATTTCTGCGTGATACGATACACTCCAATAGGCGTGGCCAAATCGCCCTCTAA
Organism: Helicobacter pylori NQ4053; assembly: GCF_000274605.1. Taxonomy (NCBI): domain Bacteria; kingdom Pseudomonadati; phylum Campylobacterota; class Epsilonproteobacteria; order Campylobacterales; family Helicobacteraceae; genus Helicobacter; species Helicobacter pylori. The sequence continues at coordinate 83,244 of NZ_AKNV01000003.1, read as the reverse complement.
AGTTTTATCGCCCTTTTTAGAGCCTACAAGGGCTTTAGAGCTGTTGATTTTTTTAAGCATGTTGTTTTCTATTTCATAAAACTCCAAACTGGGCTTGGATTTATCCGCTACAAATAAAAACTGCTTGTTTTGATAATAGCCAAAATCCGTGTCCTTGTTTTGAAGCTCTTCTGCCCAAAAAGATTTATCCGCTAAATAAGAATCCAGCTTTTGACCCACCACTTCCAAGCCTTGTTTTTGATAAAGGCGCATGATTTCTAACAAACGATCACTAGCATTCAATCCCACAAACCCCATTAACAGAGCCGGTAATATTTTTTTCAATCCCTTTTCCTTTGATGGATATAACCCAGTTTTTGCAAGCTCTTTTCTTCCTTACTCCATGATTTTTGAGCGATCACTTGCAAGTTTAAAAAAACCTTTTTTTCGCCCACTTCTTGCATTTTTAATCGCGCGTTAGTCCCGATGCGTTTGATATTTACCCCGTTTTTGCCTATCACGATTTTTTTTTGGCTTTCTTTTTCTACGATAATGTGCACATAAACCTTGTCTATGCGTTCTTCTTCGATAAATTTATCAATCATCACATCGCTTTCATAAGGGATTTCATCGCTCAAAAAATCAAACAAACTCTCCCTAATGATTTCCTTATAAATATCGCGCATTTTTTCATCGCTCATTAAATCCTTTTCAAAAAGCCATGCGCTAGGGTTTAAATGCTTGCTGATGCATTCTAAAAGCGCGTTTAAATTTTGAGATTTTTTCGCGCTCAAAGGCACTAGATCTAAAAATTGCGAAGCGTATTTTTGATACTCTTGTAATTTTTGTAAAACCTGCTTATGCGTGGCTGTGTCAATCTTACTCAAAGCCAAGATATGGGGTTTTTGGCACAAACTCAAAAACTCTTCATACCCTTTCAAATCATCATGCACAGAAGCCAAAAAAACGCACAATTCAGCATCGCTCATCGCTTTTAAAGCCTGTGAGAGCATGCACTGGTTGAGTAATTTTTCTTGATGATGGAGCCCTGGTGTGTCTAAAAAAATGATCTGGCTCTCATACCCTTCTTTGTCTTTAAAAGGCACGATGCATTTCATCAATTTTCTGGTCGCATTAGCCTTATGCGAAACAAGGGCTAAATGAGCGTTTAATAAAGTGTTTAAAAGAGTGCTTTTTCCAGCGTTTGGTTTGCCTATAAGAGCTACAAAGCCCGCCTTAGTTTTCATCATAAAATATACTTCACCAAATTTTCATCAGCCACTAAATCCTCTAGCTTTGATTGAACCAATTCTTTAGTGATAGTAATATTTTGCCCCGAATAATCCTCCGCTTCAAAACTAATGTCTTCTAGCACTTTTTCAATGGTGGTGTGCAACCTTCTAGCGCCTATATCTTCGCTTTTTTGATTGGCGTTATAAGAAAGTTTGGCTAACTCTTTGATCGCATCGTCTTCAAACGCAATTTCTACGCCCTCCACTTTTAAAAGGGCTTGGTATTGCTTGATGATAGAGGTTTTAGTTTGGGTTAAAATCATATACATGATTTCTTCGGTTAAATTTTCTAACTCCACCCTTAAAGGGAAACGCCCCTGTAATTCAGGGATGAGATCGCTCGGTTTAGAAAGATGAAAAGCCCCTGCCGCAATGAATAGAATATGCTCTGTTTTAATAGAACCATACTTCGTATTCACCACACTCCCCTCTACAATCGGCAACAAATCCCTTTGAACCCCCTCTTTACTGGGATCTTGACGGCTTCCTTCTTTAGAGCTGACAGCGATCTTATCAATTTCATCAATAAAAATCACCCCTGAACTTTCCGCACGCTTCAAACCCTCCATTTTAATGGCTTCGCCATCTAAAAGCGTGTCGCTGATTTCTGCTTTTAGGGCTTCTTTAGCCTCTTTAACGCTTAAAGTTTTTTTGACTTTATCCTGTTCTTTATGGAAAACCTTAATCAAATTTTCTTGAACCCTTAAAATTTCAGGCGGCACATTGGAATCAATCTCTATGCTTTTTTTACGCACTTCAATTTCAATTTCTCTACTATCCAACTCGCCTTGTGCGATCCTTTGTTGCATTTTTAAAAGGCTGTTAGCGTATTCTTGTTTTTTCTCTTCACTCACGCCACTAGGCAAGGGGGGTAGGAGTTTTTTAGCGATTTTTTCTACAACCGCCTCTTCAATCTTGTCTTTTAATTTTTCTTTATGCTCATTTTCCACTAAAAGCACGCTGTTATTGACTAAATCCCTTACCATAGACTCCACATCGCGCCCCACAAAACCCACTTCTGTGTATTTGCTCGCTTCCACTTTCACAAAGGGGAGTTTCATGATTTTTGCCATTCTTCTTGCTATTTCCGTTTTACCCACGCCAGTAGAGCCAATCATTAAAATGTTTTTAGGCGTGATTTCTTCTTGTAAGGATTTTTCCAGTTGCAAACGCCTGTAACGATTCCTTAAAGCGATAGCGATAAACTTTTTAGCCTCCTTTTGCTCAATGATGTATTCATCCAAATAAGCGACAATTTCTCTTGGGGTCATATTCAATTTAGACATTAAAGCTCCAAAATTTTAATATTCGTGTTGGTGTAAATGCAAAGATCCCCTGCGATTTTTAAGGACTCTTCTACGAGTTTTCTTGGCTCTAAATGAGCGAAATGATCCAAAGCCCTAGCTGCGCTCAAAGCAAAATTCCCCCCACTCCCAATAGCAGCGATCTTATTGTCTTCAGCCTCTAAAACATCGCCCATGCCGCTCAAAATAAAAATGTGATCCAAATTTAAAACGATCATCATCGCTTCCAATCGGCGTAAATACTTATCCTTGCGCCATTCTTTGCTGAAATCTACTACGCTTTTAAACAAATCCCCCTTTTTACTCTCTAAAATGCGTTCAAACATATCAAACAAACTAAAAGCGTCCGCGGTGCTTCCGGCAAATCCGCTTAAAACCTGGTTGTGATACAAGCTTCTGATTTTTGTCGCATTGGCTTTGACCACGCAATTACCCAAAGTTACCTGCCCATCGCCTCCAATGAGCGCGAACTTTTTATGATTCAATTCCCCTCTATAGCCTAGGATCGTCGTCGCTTCAAACATTTTCTACTCAGCCACCACATCAATTTTAAACACGCCCGCAATCCCCGATCCAAGCTTGACTTCAATCTCATAAATCCCTGTGCTTTTAATCGGGTGTTTGAGTTCAATGTCTTTTTTATCTAAATTTAAACTCGCATGCTGTTCTTTCAAACGCTCCGTGATTTCTTCCTTAGTGATCGCTCCAAATAAAGAGCCGTTCGCGCCAACTTTTTTGTGGATAGTCAGCGTGATGGTTTGTAAGGTTTCTACCATTTGCAATTTTTGCGCCTTTTCTAGGGCTTCTTTTTCCGCTTTCTTTTTAACTTCGGCTTTGTATTTATTGATCACTTCGTTAGTGGCGAGTTTGGCTTTTTGGTTAGCGATTAAAAAGTTATTCCCATAACCATCTTTAACCTCACACACTTCACCTGCTTTGCCTAAATTTTTCACATCTTCTAATAATAGAACTTTCATTATATCCCCTTTAAGTTGTAAGTAATTTGTAATTATACTCTTTTTATAATAAAAAAGGCTCTATTCTCATCAAATGTTGATCGCTAAAATTTTTTTAATTTTTTTGAAAGAAGTTTGTTTTTAAGCTTTTTAATGATGTTTTTATAAAACTTTAAGGGGGTAGTTGGGTATTTTGAAATAATCCCCCTCTCAAAATCCCCTAAAACCCTACGAACGCTTTAAGAAGTTATCGCTTGGCTAAAATTAAAATTAAAATTAAAGTCAAGTTCTCCATTGTTTAATTTAAATTTTATTATCAACGCTTGATTGGAGCGGAGTCAAAATAAAAACTCCATATTCAACAAAACATTGATTTAAAAACCTTTAAAGGCATTTTCTTAACTACAAAAGCTAATTGCCTTGACCAACTCGCACCCATGTGGATGCAAGAGTTTAACTATGATACTTTTTTATTGAAATCTAATACCCATAGTAGAAAGAAGAGAAAGTGAATAAAAGAGTGCTTTCTTAAGTTCTTCATTTTGATCTAAAGTCTGCTTAAGACCACCATTCAAATGTTTGGCTCTACAAACTTGTATAGCACCACCTTTTAAAGGGTTGCCGTATCTATCATAGTAAACGCCATCTGAAACAGTAAAGTTATCTTTATTTTTTTTCATAATATTTCCTTATATGAAATTTAAAATCATACCCCTATTTCTAGGATATGGCTAACTATACCTAATAGCTAGCAAACGAATATTACCACAAAAAAAGAAAACAGAATGCCAAAATTTTAAAAAAGGTGGTTTTTAGTCTCTAAAAATTTAGAACGTCAATTTTACTTTTTTACCCCATAAATGCTATAATCACCCCTATCAATCAAACTCAATTCATAACAATTAAAGGTGGTTAATGATAGTAAGAACTCAAAATAGTGAAAGCAAGATCAAAGAATTTTTTGAATTTTGCAAAGAAAATGAAGTGGAATTTGTGGATTTTAGATTCAGCGATATTAAAGGCACTTGGAATCACATCGCTTATTCTTTTGGGGCTTTAACGCATGGCATGCTTAAAGAGGGGATTCCTTTTGATGCGAGTTGTTTTAAAGGCTGGCAAGGCATTGAACACTCCGATATGATTTTAACCCCCGATTTGGTGCGTTATTTCATTGACCCTTTTAGCGCGGATGTGAGCGTGGTCGTGTTTTGCGATGTGTATGATGTGTATAAAAACCAGCCTTATGAGAAATGCCCTAGAAGTATCGCTAAAAAAGCCTTACAGCATTTAAAAGATTCAGGTTTGGGCGATGTGGCTTATTTTGGCGCGGAGAATGAATTTTTTATCTTTGATTCCATTAAGATTAAAGACGCTTCCAATTCCCAATACTATGAAGTGGATAGCGAAGAGGGCGAATGGAATAGGGATAGAAGCTTTGAAAATGGCGTGAATTTTGGGCATAGACCGGGCAAGCAAGGAGGCTATTTGCCTGTACCGCCAACGGATACGATGATGGATATTCGCACTGAAATTGTGAAAGTCTTAAACCAAGTGGGGTTAGAAACTTTTGTCGTCCATCATGAAGTCGCGCAAGCGCAAGGCGAGGTGGGCGTAAAATTTGGGGATTTAGTGGAAGCCGCTGATAATGTCCAAAAACTCAAATATGTGGTTAAAATGGTCGCTCATTTAAATGGGAAAACCGCCACTTTCATGCCAAAACCCCTATATGGGGATAACGGGAGCGGGATGCACACCCATGTGAGCGTTTGGAAAAACAACGAAAACCTTTTTAGCGGCGAAGCTTACAAGGGCTTGAGTGAGTTTGCGTTGCATTTTTTAGGGGGCGTGTTGCGCCACGCTAGAGGGTTAGCCGCTTTCACTAACGCTTCCACTAATTCTTACAAACGCTTGATTCCGGGATATGAAGCCCCATCTATTTTAACCTATTCGGCTAATAACAGGAGTGCGAGCGTGCGTATCCCTTATGGGATTTCTAAAAACAGCGCGAGGTTTGAATTCAGATTCCCGGACAGCTCATCAAACCCCTACTTGGCTTTTGGGGCTATTTTAATGGCGGGCATTGATGGCATTAAAAATAAAATGGATCCCGGCGAAGCGATGGACATTAACCTTTTCAAGCTAACTTTGGACGAAATCAGAGAAAAGGGTATCAAACAAATGCCCCACACTTTAAGGAGATCGTTAGAAGAAATGCTAGCCGATAAGCAGTATTTAAAAGAGGGGCAGGTCTTTAGCGAAGAATTTATTCAAGCCTATCAGTCTCTTAAATTCAACGCTGAAGTGTTCCCATGGGAGAGCAAGCCCCATCCTTTTGAATTTATCACCACTTATTCATGCTAAAACAATGAGTGGGTTAATAATCCCATTTTAACAATTTAGAATAGGGCAAAAATGCCTTGTTCTTAAAAAAAGTGGTTGGAAAAATTGATTTTCTTTGCTTTTTGGTTTTATTTTAATAGGGTATTGATCATAAAATTTAAAAAATAGCTTAAAAGCATTTTTTAAGATAAATGTTAAAAGAGCTTGCGAAAAGCGAGCGATGATTTCTTGTGATACGGTCTTTTGGGGTTAGGGGGGTTTAGTTTTGGGGGGGTTAAAAGGGGGAGAATGATTTCAAAATACCCCCTATCTCCTTAAGAATTTTACAATAAAATAAAACCTAAAACTATAAAATAAAGTTTTAAAACAACTTAGCAGAAATCCCCCAACATTTTTAGCGTTTGGAATGAATGCTACTCATTTATAATATCCCCATGCATTCGTATCTACAGCAAGAAGTGTCGGGAGTTACGCCTTTAAAGATGTGATGCGTGAGAAATCGAACGCACTTGGGACGCTCAAGCTCTGTAAAATCCCTAATTATAGGGACACAAAGTGAAAGCCAAACTCTCCCCCAATATCAGCCTAAAAAAGCCTGTGTCTTTAGCGTTTGAGCGCTTCACTATTCTTGAAAAAGCAAAAAATTTGTTTTAATCCTGTGTTTTTTGTGTTTTGAAATTTTTGAAATGCTTGGCTCAATCAACATTTAACAAAAAAGCCAAAACATTTTTTAAGAAGAAAAAACCCTAAAACCCAATATCAGTTTGATTGCTAAAATAAGGGCTACCAAAGTCTTTGGGTGTGTGGCGTGCTTCTTTCTCTATAACAGCGTCTTTAACGCAAGCAACACGCAAAGCGTCAAAATAAGTCTCAACGCTAGTGCAACCGCCGAGTAAAGACGCTCCAATGAACACGCTATTTCTAATGGTTTTCATTTTATATCCTTTTGTTTTAAAATTTTTAATAACTTACATACTTTAATCATGCGTCTATGATAGTTAAGATTTATTATGAAACAAAAAGTAAATGAAACTCAAAACAATCAAAATAACGCCCTAAATCCCAACCAGAAACGCTACCCTTTGTAATCCTTGATAATTTTTGCTATAATAAAGCCCTAACTAAAATTTCTCCTTTTATTTTAGTTAGGCTCCTTGAATTGAAATTGTAGTAGGGTTTACCACACTTGCCTTGTGTTACTAATCACACAAGGCAAGATTAATTCTTGCAAAATAAACTCTTCCAATACAGCTTAATCGTTAGCAATATCCCTTATAGTATAGTAAAAACCTTTTAGTAAGGCTAAAAAGGGGAAATATTTCATCGTAAAAGCGTGAATTATTTATACAAAAAGAATTAAAACATTCAACCAAACATCTCGTTGATTTCATATTTTTTAGCGGCTTTATCCTTAAGCCATAGAGCCACTTCTAAAGCCCCTTTAGCAAAAATAGAGCGGTTAGTCGCCGTATGGCTAAGCTCTATGTATTCGCCTTCCAAATAAAACCCTATCGTGTGCTTCCCGGCGACATCGCCCCCCCTTAAAGCGGCTATACCAATGCTTTCTTTAGAGCGCAAACCTTCTCTGTGAGTGGTAAGGGCGCTTTTTTCATCATACCCCCTAGCCTTAGCGCAAGTTTCATACAAACTCAACGCCGTGCCGCTCGGGGCGTCTTTTTTGAGATTGTGGTGCGTTTCTACGATTTCAATATCCGCATCTTTTAATTTCAAAGAAGCTAAAAAGGCTAATTGGTTGAGCATCATAATCCCTAAAGACATGTTGTGCGCGTGCAAAAGCGGCGCTTTTAAGGCTAATTGTTGCATTTTTTCTAGCGTTTCTTTTTCTAAACCGGTCGTGCCAGAAACTAAAATTTTAGGGCATTTTAAAAGAGTCTCTAGCAAATGATCCACGCCTTTAGGTAAAGAAAAATCAACCACGCATTCGCAAGCTTTCACAAACACTTTTAAATCATTGGTTACTAAAGGGGCGTGTGAAAAAGAGCTGAAATCCGTTTCGCATTTTTGCCTGACAAACACGCTAGATAACTCTAATCCCTTATACCCCCCCTTTAATTCTTCTAAAAGTAATTTCCCTATACGACCGCTCGCTCCATAAACACCGATTTTCATGCACTTTCCTTGCTTTTGAATCTTACAACCCCATTTTAAAAGGGTTTAAAATATTGTTAGGATCGAGAGCTTTTTTAATGTTCCTAAAAAGCTCCATTTCACTATGATTAAACGCTAAAGGCATGAATTTGGCTTTAGACAAGCCTATGCCATGCTCCCCGCTTAAAGTCCCCTCCAAACTAATAGCGGCCTGAAAAATCTCTTCCATAGCCTTATGGCCTTTTTCTAAATCTTTTTTAGGATCTTCTAGCATGATATTCACATGCACATTGCCATCGCCCGTATGCCCAAAGCAAGGGATTTTAAAGCCGTATTTTTGGCTTATTTTGGCGACTTCTTGCAACAAACTCGGCAAACTCGCCCTAGGAACGGTCACGTCTTCATTCAATTTCTTTTTACCATAAACGCTAATGCTTTGGGAAGCGTTACGCCTTGAAAACCATAAATCCTGCTCTTCTTGTTCGTTTTGAGCGATCTTAAAATCCACGCACCCATTGGCTTTGAAATGCTTTTCTATCTCATTGAGTTGCCATGCAATCTGCTCTTTAACCACGCCATCCACTTGAGTGATGAGTATCGCTCCAGCGTCTTTGGGTAAGCCTTTAGAAAATCTCTCTTCAACCGCTTGGATACTCAAGTTATCCAAAAATTCCATCGCTACAGGCGTAACGCCACTGCTCATTGTCTTATAAACGGCGTTCATGGCGTCTTCAATATGGTTAAAAACCCCCATCGCGCTTTGTTTTAGGGGCGGTTTGGCTAAAAGCTTTAAAGTGATTTCAGAAATCACGCCCAAACACCCCTCACTAGCGATCATCAGCCCTGCAACATTAAAGCCGGCGACATCTTTGATCGTTTTTTTGCCTGCCCTTATGATTTCACCATTCGCTAAAACCACCCTTAAAGCCATGACATAATCTTTAGTGATGCCGTATTTAGCCGCACGCATGCCACCGGCATTTTCAGCGACATTCCCCCCTAAAGTGCTTTGATTTTCACTCGCTGGATCTGGGGGGTAGAATAAATCCAATTTTTCCACTTCGTTTTGGAAATGCTTGTTAATCACGCCCGGTTCTACTCTAGCGATTAAATTTTTAGTGTCAATCTCTAAAATCTTATCCAAATGTTTTTCTACGCTTAAAACTAGCCCCCCGCTCACGCTCAACGCCCCCCCTGTAAAACCGCTCCCAGCCCCCCTAGGCACAACGATGATGCGGTGCTCGTTGCAGTATTTTAAAATCTGGCTGATTTCTTGCTCGTTTTTAGGGAAAATCACACCGCTAGGCAAATGCCTTTCTTTGGTAGCGTCATAGCAATAAGCGTTCAAATGCGCTAAATCGGTGAAAAAATCCTCTCCCCCTACTAGGTTTTTAAAATATTTAATGTGTTGTTGGTCTAACATGTTATTTTTTACCCGCTTCTAGCGCCTTTCTTCGCTCTTCAAGCTCTTTTTCATCTCTTTCTTGATGCTCTTTCGCTCTTTGTTCAAATTCTCTCGCTCTTTGTTCGGCTTTGGCTTTTTTCTTTTCTTCTTTCAAACGGCGTTTTTCTTCTTTAGAATTTGGTTTTTTCTCTTCTTTTTGAGCGTTGTTCTCTTTAGGAGCGTTTTTGTTTTCGCCTTGTTGGGTGGCGTTATTTCCATTATCTGGCTCTTTAATGGCTTCTTGCTTGATTTCTTGCTCATTTTCTTTGGTATTGACTTTTTCATTGCCTTTATCCATTTCTAAAGCTTTTCTTCTTCCTTCAGTCTCTTTTTCGTCTTTTTCATCATGCTCTTTTTCTCTTTCTTCCAATTCCATAGCCTTTTTGGTGGCTTTGGCTTTTTTCCTTTCATCTCTTAAATAGCGCCTTTCTTCTTTAGAATCAAGTTTTCGCTCTGCTTTTTGGTAGTTTTTCTCTTCTAAAGTAGGAGCGTTTTCTGTGCTTTGATTGGCTTTTTTAGGCTCTTTAATGGCTTCTTGCTTGAACTCTCGTTTAATTTCTCTAGAATCAATCTTTTCTTCCCTCTTTTTAATCCTCACTTCTTTGCGTTTTTCTTTTTTGACTAAAGCGTCATAGTAAGCGAAGTAATTTTTAGATTGACTGCCTGAAAAAAGTTTCCCTAGCGTGCCTGCATCAATCCCTTCAACTCTAGAAAAAAACGGCGTGGAAGTTTTAGTAACGCCGCTTGTATCCAGCTCTCTTTTTTCTAGAATTTCAAAACTCTCACAGCTTAAAATATTGAGCGTGTTCGTGGTTACAATATAAATCACCCCCACGCTATAAACATTACACGCTTTTCTTAAATTAGCGATTTTTGGGTCAAACCCATTCAAAAAAGTAACCAACAAATCAGAACTAATAAAATTAATATCGGTGTTAGTCGCTCTGATTTGCTCATAGAGTTCATCATTAGGAGCGATTAAAAACGCTTGGTTGTTGAATTGCCTAAAATAGACTAAATCCCCCTTTCTAGCGACCATTCTTGGAGTGGGTAAATGGCTTTGTTTCATAGACTCAAACGCTCTGAATTTAGCCGTTGCGACACCATTTTCAACGGCGATAATGACCACTTCAGAATTAACGATTTCATAATCTGAAAGTTTAGTAACGACAAAACCAAACTCCCCCACTTGCAAATCATGAGCCGGAAAACGAATGATTTTTTTAGACAAATCCACAAATTCTATACTCACTCTTAAGGGTTCTTGCCAAGAGGCTGATTGCAAGCTTATAAAACTCATTAGAAGAAGTCCTATCAAAAGCCTTAACATAAAATTCCTTTTAAACATTTTTAAACTTTTTTAAATGCCATAAAATGGCTAAAGACAATCCGGTGGTTTTAGCGTATTGAAAATCCATTATAAAATCAAAAGCTTTTGATCGCTCTAAAAACAGCACTTCAATCTTTTCGGCATCAATCCCCCCACCCTTTGAAACCTTCAAATTCTTATACACTTCAGCGTAATAGAGCGTTTGCAAACTCCCGCTCAACCCGGTCGCGCTATAAAATTGGCCTATGGTTTCTAAATTTTTAGGGCTGATCTGATAACCGCATTCTTCTAGCGCTTCTTCGCAAGCGATTTCTTCTAAACTCTTATTAGCTTTATCCACAAGCCCCGCGCACAATTCATAAGTGTATCCGTCAATATTTTGATCTTGATCGCGCTTAAAATGAAAATGGCGCGCATAAATGGCTGGGCGGAATTGTTTCACAATCACAAAACAATCGGATTCTTTTTCATAGAGTAAAACCGCCACACTATCTAAAGACTTAATAATATCCCATGTTTTCTTAGTATTCTCTTCATTATAATGCATGCGTTTTAATTCTATGAAATTAGAGCTAGAACAAGGCTCTAAATACACACTAGAATCATCTATTAAAGATTTTTGATTGAAAGCATTCTTAAAATAAGACATTAAAAACCCTCCAAAAGATAAAATGAATTTTTTTCAAAAGAATGGGTTTTCAAAAGTTCTTCTAATTTTTGCTTAGAATGCTGAGCTTTTTCTAAAAAAACCTCTCTTTGCTTGCCGTGTAATTTGCTTTTAGCGGTGCGGATATAGCCTAAAGGATTAATCGGGCGGGAGTTTTTATACACGCCAAAATGCAAATGCGGCCCGGTGCTTAAACCGGTGCTTCCCACTCTTCCTATGATTTGCCCTTTTTTAACGAACGATCCTTTTTTCAACCCCTTAGCGAACGCGCTCATGTGAGCATACACCAAGCGCAATTCATTCAAATGGATTTCAACCACATTCCCATACCCCGCCTTAACCCCTATAAAACCCACACGGCCATCTGAAGCAGAATGGATCAAACTGCCATGTTTAGCCGCATAATCCACGCCGTAATGAGGCCGTCTGACTTTTAAGACAGGATGGAACCTCCCATACGAAAAAGGCGAAGAAATGCGGGTGTATTTCACTGGGGTTTCTAATAAAAACCCTGCCACTTCTTGCGCTTTTGAGTCATAATAACGCCCGTTTGAATGGGAAAAGAGATAGTATTGGTGCAAACGAGAGCTAATCATGGCTATTTTGATAGTCGGCTGGCCAAACGCTTGCCCCACACGATAATCCCTTGTATAAACGATAGCGATTTTATCGTTTTTCACTAGGCGTTTAAAAGGCACGCTTTTTTTATACGCGTTCATCAATTGGTTGGCTAAAAGGGGGTCATTGGTGGCTTTGACAATATCTTGATAGGGCGAAGTTTGTAAGGAAAGAAGGAGGGTTCTTTCTTTACGAGTGAAAACAATGGGGATAAAGTCTAAAAAATAATCCTCCCCTTTTTTGTAAATATGGATTTGCAAATCCTGGCTTATAGGGATAAGGGCTTGAATGAGCGTGTTGTTTTCATCTCTTAAAGTGTAGTAGGTAACATTGCTTTGGATTTCAGCGCTCAATTCTTTATCTTGAGAGCTCAAATTGTAGTAGAGTTTTTGAGGGATACGATTTTTTTCTAAAAACCCTAACAGCGTGAGCTTATCCCACACAAGCCTTTCGCCCACCAATAAAGTTTGCTTTTTAGCCATTCCATCGGCTTTTAAAAGAACCCCACAGGATAAATGGAATAAAAAAGCAACCATTAAAGAATAGGTAAAATTTAAAATAACTTTCTTATGAAAAAATACCATGCAGTCGTTTAATGCCTTCAATCAAATCTGTATTTTATTAGTATAACATAAGCCATTAAAGAAAAACGATACAAGTTTAAAGCCTAGCCTTGTTTTTATAGCTTTATGAAGTGCGTTTTTATTGATGCATGGTGGTTTCTCATAAATGGTTTTATCCCGCCTGGATCTTGTAGCGTTGGATATTCATTCTCTTTTTAACAATTCGTATCATTGTTAATTTTCAAGTATTTTTTCTAAAATCTTTAACACATCGTTATGGTGCACTTGGCTTAAAAGGCTAAAAATTTTAAGCATTTCTAAAAACACAAGAGCGTTGGTTTTATGGATAGTTAAAAGAGCATGTTCTTTGAGTGCAGCCGTTCTATTTAATAAGGGGGTAGCGGTTTTTAATTCCAGAATAGAAAAGCAAAAATATAGCATGGCTTGGGTTTTAGAGCCGTATTGTTGCTCTCTAATAACGATTTCGCTCAACTGATTATCATTAAAAGAATGAATGAGTAAAGGATAAGAAATGCGTGAAAGTTCAAAATCCATGCCCCCAAATTGATGCGATCTAAATCTTTCTCTTGTGATCGTGAAATTATCTTCTATGAATTGTTTTTGTTTTTCTAAATATTTTAAAGTATTTTCTAAATTTTCTAAACTGATTAAACCCAATCGCTTAGCGTAATAAATTATTTCGCTCAATTCATAAAGGGTTTTTCTTTTATTATTAGCCCCTAAAAAATGATATTTTTCATCTTTTAGGGTAGTGAGTTCAAATTTTTCTTTATCTTTAATGGGGACATCATAACCGATTTGCCACTCTACATAATGCTTTAAACTAAAAGGGATTTTTCTAGTCGCTGTTGAAATGCCATAATCGCTAAAGGCATGTCTGATTTTCACACGCACTTTGCCTGAAATGGAAGTTAAAGGAATAGAAACCTCAATCACTTTTTTATTATTATCAATCTTAATCAAACTCACAAGGGTGTCCTTGAAACAATTTTTTAAAATATTCTAAACGCGCTCTTTTGTCTTTTAAAAAAGCGTCTTTAATTTTTAAAAAAGCAAAATTGTCAATAATAATATCCAAATTGCCAAAATAATAAGGGATTTTAGGGGCGATTTCCTTAAAATAATGGATATATTGGTAATAAATCAATTTATCTTGACTGATACGCACCGCATTTTCGCTTGGCGCGTCTAAAAAAGTTTTGTTGCGTTTAAGAGCGTTGATGTCTCGCATAGGGAAAAAATAGCCCACGCATGCCCCAACCTTTTTAGCGTTAGGGTATTTATCCACATAATTGGCTATATAGTCAAAATCGTTTAAGCATAGCTTCGTATCGCAATCAGTTGGAAAAATAAAACGCTTAATATCTGCATAGTCCATTCGCCCTCGCTCATATAAAGCTATCACAATAGGAAATTCGTTATTTTTAGTGAAAGATTTAGAAGAAACAACCAAAGCGTCTAAAAGCCTGTAATGATCCTTAAATAGCTTTAATTGCTTAAAATTAGCTTCTTTGATGAGATAAGATAAAGGGTGTAACACGCAAATAAACGCCGGCTTTAAAATTGCAAAAGATTTTAAAAAACTTATCCCTAAATCCCTGGATTTCAAATCGTTGTCTATCTCAAAAATGAAATCTTTATTTTTAATATCTTGTTTGATAAAGGAAGTTCTATCGTTATAGGGGGGATTGCCCACGATGATTAAAGGTTCATCTTGGCTAATGCCATAATTTTCTCTTTTAGGATTGGCTAGAGCGTTTATCATTAAAGCACCACACTCAGGGTCAATATCCGCTCCTATTTTTTTAGGGTGGTGGAGTTTTAAAAACTCTTTATTGCCACAAGCGGTGTCTAAAAGCGTGTAGTTTTCAATACCAACATGCTTTTTTAAAAGCTTGTAAGCGCAATCCACTAAATAAGGGGGCGTGTAGTAAGCCCCTAAATTCACGCTCTCTTGCTTGGTTAAATGCTTGGGGGTTCTAATCAAAACCCCTTACACATCTAGTTGCTTCACATCTTTAGCATGCGCTTGGATAAAGGCTCTTCTAGGCTCTACTTCATCGCCCATGCAAAGCGAAAAGACCGCATCGGTTTTTTCCAAATCTTCAATTTTGAGTTTGATTAAGCTGCGGTTTTCTTTATGCATGGTCGTTTCCCATAAATCATTAGGGTTCATCTCGCCTAGCCCCTTATAGCGCTGGATATTCGCTCCCTTTTTAGCGTAATTTTCCACTTCTTCTAAAAACGACAAAATATCCTTATTTTCTAAGAAATCCAAATTGTATTCCATAAGCTTTTGGTAAGTGTAATTCGCTTCTTCAAACAACACTTCTTTAAAGAGGTTGTCATCTAAATTAAATTCCACCAAGCCCTTAGGGGTTTGCGCATGCAAATGCAAGCTTTCTTCAGTAGCAAAAGAGCGTAAGATCTGATAATTCAAACCCTCTAATTTTTCTAAAATGCTTTTTCCTAAAACTTTCATATCAAGGTTTAAGGCGTCCTTAGTCTCAATCAAAAAGCGTAAAACTTCTAGCAAGTTGTAGCGTTTTTCTAATTCCAAAAGCGTATAGCGGTAATGGCGTGCCACTTTTAACAAATTCATCAAATCGTTCTTGCCAATCCCTTCAATATCCACCGAATTGATGCCATGCTCAATTAAAAAATGATCCAAAGCGACGCTGTCTTTAAGATAAATTTCTGTTTTGCCTTTCTTGTATTTATAAAGAGGGGCTTGAGCGATATAAACATGCCCTTGTTCAATCAATGGGCGTAAATAACGATAGAAAAAAGTCATCAGCAAGGTTTGGATATGACTCCCATCCACATCAGCATCGGTCATGATAATGATTTTATGATAGCGCAACCTTTCTATATCAAAGCTCTCTTGAATGCCGCACCCAAAAGCCGTGATCATGTTTTTAATTTCTTCTGATTTTAGGATCTTTGACAAATGGCTTTTTTCCACATTTAAAATCTTACCCTTTAGAGGTAAAATCGCTTGGAAAACCCTATCGCGCCCTTGTTTAGCGCTCCCGCCCGCGCTATCGCCCTCCACTAAAAAGATTTCACTCTCAAGCGGGTCTTTGCTCTGGCAATCGGCTAATTTTCCAGGCAAAGTGCCAACACTCAAATTATCCTTTTTCCTTGTAAGCTCTCTGGCTTTCTTGCTGGCTTCTCTGGCTTTTGCAGCTAGTAGGGCTTTATTAGCGATGATTTTAGCTTCGTTAGGGTTTTCCTCTAAAAATTGATGGATTTTGTCATAGACTAATTTTGAAACCAACGTGCGTGCATACGAGCTGCCGAGTTTGGATTTAGTCTGCCCTTCAAACAAAGGCTCACTCATTTTCAAGCTCACAACAGCGATCAAACCCTCTTTAATGTCTTCAGAGATGGGGCGCGATTCTTTGGTTTTAATGTTATTGTCAATGTATTGTAAAATCGCTTTAGACAAGCCCATTTTAAAGCCCGCCTCATGCGTGCCGCCCTCAGAAGTTTTAATGTTATTCACAAAGCTTAAAGTGTTTTCATTGTAATCATCAGTATACGCCAAAGCGACCTCTATAGAAGTGCGCGTTTCTTCATCCATGCTTTTAAACGCAACAATGGGGGTGAGCAATTCTTTTTTAGCGCTGTCTTTAACGAATTGTTTCAAGCCGTCTTCATAGAAATAAGTCTCTTGCAGTTGGGTTTTTTCTTCTTTGAAAGAAATTTTTAAGCCGTCGTTAAGATACGCCATTTCTTTGAAGCGTTTTTGTAAAATACCCGCTTGAAATTCAATGACTTCCATCACGCTTTCATCAGGGAAAAATTCAATAGTCGTGCCGCTTTCTTTAGCGCTTTTGGTTTTGCCAATGATTTCAAGCTCGCTAGTAGGAATACCCTTTTCAAACTCTTGGCGATAAATTTGACCCTCTTTTTTAATGGTCATAATCAAGCGTTTGCTCAAAGCGTTCACAACCGAAACGCCCACGCCATGCAAACCGCCTGAAACTTTATAAGTATCATTATCAAATTTGCCCCCCGCATGCAAAATCGTTAAAACCACGGTGCAAGCGGGGATTTTTTCCGTAGGGTGAATGTCTACAGGAATGCCTCGCCCGTTATCTTCTACAATGCATGAACCTTCCTCAGTCAAAGTGATGTTGATCGTATCGCAAAAACCCGCCATGCTCTCATCTACAGCGTTATCCACGACTTCATACACCATGTGGTGCAACCCGCCTATATTGGTATCGCCAATATACATTCCAGGGCGTTTCCTAACCCCCTCTAAGCCTTTTAAAACCTTAATACTATGGCTCTGGTAATTTTGCATTCAATCAAGCCTTTATAATGTGATTGGCATCATCAAAGTAGAAATTTTAGCGCTCAAGTGGCTTTGCTTTTCATCAAGAGACTCTTGGATCAAAAAAGGCGAAGAAGGCTCATTGCATTTTAAAACGAATTGCGTTGTCCCTAAAGCGTTTAAGGCTTCAAGGAAAAATTTCGCGTTCACGCCCAAATGAAAGGCTTTTTCAATATCCAAACCTTTTTCAATCTCAACAGAGGTTTTAGCCGTTTCGCTATGCTCAGAATCCAAAGATTCGAACAAAGCGTTGTTTTTTTCTAAAGTGAGTTTAATGGTGGAGCTTAAAGAACTGCACAATTTAATGCTCTCTTTAAATTCTTCCTTGCCTAAAGTGAAAGAAGAAATGTATTCTTTAGGGAGGATTTTTTGATAATCAGGGTAATTCCCATCAATGAGCTTGGTGAAAAAAGTGTGTGTTTCGTTTTCAACCACCGCTAACATGCCGTCGCTTTTAAAACTGAAATTTTCATAAAAAAGCTTAAGGATTTCTAATAAAGCTCTTTTAGGCAAAATGCAAGAGATGTCTTCTTCGATGGAATGGATAGAGATTTTTTCTAACTGCGTGTAAGAAAGCCGTTTGGTATCCGTGCCTACCACTGAAAGGGTTTGGTGTTTTTGATCAAATTGCATTAAAACACCGGCTAACTCCCTTTTATGGCTGGTTTGCTCAATCACAGGGGCGATTTTTTTAAACGCATCCACCAAAAAAGGGGTATTGACTTCTATACTCACTTTGGGATCTATAACAGGGAATTCAGGGAACTCATCAGCGTCAAACATGGGGAGTTTGAAAGAGCTTTTATTTTGTTTGATCACCAAGCTGTCATCTTTAGTCTCTAAAACAATATTAGAGTCTTTTAAACATGAAATAATGTCTAAAAACTTCTTCCCGTTGATCGTGCCAACGCCCTCTTTATCGCTAGATTGCGTAAAAATATAGCTTTTTAACCCAATATCGGAATCGCTCGCTTTTAAAAAAAGCTTTTCTTTAATGACTTCTAAATGGATGTGTGAAGCGATAGAAGAAGCGTCCTTTTTATCCAAAAAAGCTTGCAAGTAGCGCAAAGTGTTTTCTAAATCGTTTTTACTAACACTGATTTTCATAATTGAATAATCCCCTTGAATTTTTAGTCTTATTATAGCATAAAAGAACGCTTTTTTAAGGGTTTAAGCGTATTCCTACCCCTATACGATTGGAAAAAACATCGTATTCATACAAGCCATCGCCATAGCCATTAAACCACTGCGCATAAATCCCCACAAAAGGGTTAATGCGGTAGGTATAGCCTAAGCGGAAAGCCCCATGCCAGCGATTATAACGCCAGTATTGCGTGAAAATATCATAAAGTTGCAATTCAAAATGATGGCGCCCTCTCCTGTAATCAATTTTAGCGTTACCATACCCCATGTAATCAATCAAATTAGGGTTGGATTGATCATAAGGGACATAGGGCCAATAAGCGACCATGATTTTTAGGCCTCCCTTTTCCCACACCAAACGAAACACAGGGCGTTGCCCCGCGCTCACCGAGCGACACCCCCCCCAACGCACGTCTTTTTGCCCGTTATAATCTTTAACGATCACAGGCCCTCCTGGGAATTGGTTTTCAGGATTACCCTCTTTATTAAAAGGCTGATAGCATTGCGCGCCCCCCACGCCATTAGAAATGTGCTGCCAACCTATCCAAATTTCAGAAAAATTCCCTATTTTACCCCCAAAAGGTTTAAAATTAATAGGATAAACGTAAATGAGTTCAGGCATGAAATTGATCATTCGCATGGGGGCGGATTGGGGGTCATTATAAATTTGAAACCAGTTAGTTTGGGTATAAGCCAGATAAAGCGTGCCTTTAGTCCAAAGAATATGCCTAAATACAGGCACTCTAAAACTGATTTGGAACTTAAACTCATTGCGTTGATAGGGGTTGATATTGGGGTGATACCATTGAAAAATGGGGGTGAAACTATGATAAAAAGGCAAAAAATAAGTGCCTAGATAATCCATCATGTTTAAATATTTTTTAGCAAAATCCACCCAAGAATGTTCTTTGGGGGCTTTTTGTGGAGGGAAATACCAAGCATTGGACAAATCGTTTTGCGTTTTAATGATGTGCAAATCCTGTTTGCGCAAATAGTAGTTATAATCCACCTTAAAATTATCTTGTGAAAATTTTTTGCCCTCTAACTGACAAACTACAAAAATCATAAAGATCAAAATGCTTTTCATCAAGCATCCTTATTTCACTTAAATTGCAAGATGAAAATCGCTAAAACCACTACAGGCGCGATAAAACGAACGCTAAAATGCCACGCTTTAAAAGCGTTTATATTAAAGAAATGCTTCGTGGCTAAAAAAGAACGCTTTTTATTTAAAACCCACCCCACAAATAAGACTGAAAACAAGCCTCCCAAAGGCATTAAAAATGAAGAAGTGATGAAATCCAGCCACCCAAACACGCTCTTATGAGCGAGGCTTAAAAACTTAGCGTATCGTTCATTCATAGAAAGAATGACTAAAACGCCTAAAACATACACAACAACCCCTATCCATAGCGACGCTTGAAGGCGCGAGAAATTAAAACGATTGATAAGATAAAGCGCTAAAGGCTCTATCAAAGAAACCGTGGAAGTGATCCCGGCAAAAACAAGCGCCATAAAGAAAAAGAGCGAAACGATCTGCCCGCTTATGCCCATTTTAGCGAAAGTTAAAGGTAAGGAAATAAAAACAAGCCCTGGCCCTTGAGACACATCCGCATGGTATTCAAACACAAAGGTAAAAATCATCACCCCGGCAATGAGAGAAATTAAAATACCCGGTAAAACAATAAACAGAGAGCTTTTGAATAGATTTTCTTTTTTGGGCGTGAAAGCTGAATAAGTAATGATCGTGCCTACCCCCAAACTCAAAGAAAAGAACATCTGCCCTAAAGCGTCCATAACAACCTTAAAATCAATCTTTTGAATCTCAAAATTAAATAAAAAGCGCAAAGCTTTAGGCATGCTTTCTAAAGTCATCGCATAGATTAAAAGCCCTATGAAAATCACAAACAATAACGGCATAAGCACGACATTTAATTTTTCAATCCCTTCTTCAATCCCCCTAGAAACAAACCATACTGTCGGCAATAAGCATGCGCTAAAGCCAATAACAGGCCAGATTAAACTGCCATTTTGGAGCATGCTAAATTGCATTTTGGCTTGCTCTAAATCTTTAGGTAAATCAAAAGTTACTACAAAAAGATAGTAAAGCACCCAGCCTAACACCACCGCATAAAAGGATAAAATGAGAGGACCGCCTAAAATAAAAAAAGAAGTGAAAGGGTAATATTTTTTCCTTTTAGGATCTAAGATTTGATAATTAGAAACAACATCTTTTTTACCCAAATTCCCAATCAGCATTTCCACTAAAAGCATAGCAATGCCTAAACTCAAGGTTAGCACCAGATATAAAAGCACAAACGCACTTCCCCCATTATGACCTACCATATAAGGAAAGCGCCAAATATGCCCTAAACCGATAGAGCTACCCAAAGTGGCTAAAATAAAGCCTAATTTAGAAAATTTTCCCATGTTAAATATTTTAATAAATCTTGCTCAACCAAATGGAAAACACAATTAAAGGGGTGATGTATTTAAGCAAGAAATACCAAGTTGCAAACAATTTAGGGCCTAAAAAGTGCGTGCTTAAAAGACGCAATTTTTCTTTTTTCAAAACCCAGCCCATAAAAATAAAGGTTGCCATCCCGCCTAAAGGCATGATAATGGTGCTTGAGGCAAAATCCAACCAATCAAAAAGACTTTTTTCAAAGAAAGTGAGATAGTCTTTATAATCCTTATGGAGCGAGAAAATCAACACCACGCCTACCACAAAAATTAGCGCTACAAGACCCCAAGTAACCTTAAAACGAGAGTATTGATACCTTTCGGTAAGATACATCACGCTTGGCTCTAATAAAGCCACCGTAGAAGTGATTCCAGCAAAAGCGAGCGCGAGCAAAAAAAGAACTGAAACAAGAATACCTATCGCTCCCATTTGGCCAAAAACCACCGGTAAAGAAGTGAAAATTAACCCTGTGCCTTGTGAGACATTCGCCCCGTATTCAAACACAAAAGTGAAAATCATAAGCCCTGCCACAAGAGAAATTAAAATCCCTGATAAAACCACCCAAATCGTGCTTTTAAGCAAATTCTGCGTTTTATCCGTAACCGCAGCATAAGTGATATTGATCCCTAAACCGATGCTTAAAGAAAAGAAAACCTGCCCCAAAGAATAAGTGAACACTTGAGAAGTCAAATCTTTTGGCTTGAAATCAAACATGAAATGGAAAGCTTTAGAAAAAGAATCCATGCTCATCGCATAGAAAAGCAAACCAAAAAAAGTGGCAAAGAGTAAGGGCATTAAGACTAGATTGAGTTTTTCAATCCCTTCTTTAATCCCCCTAGAAACAATCCATCCGGTTATAAATAAAACGCTAAAAAGCCCAATGGATTGTAACCTTATAGACTGCAAAGTTTGAGTAAAAATTTGTTCAGATTCTTGGATATTGTTAGGCAAATTAAAACTAACACTCACCAAATAATAAAGCACCCAGCCTAAAATAGTGCCATAAAAAGTCAGTATTAAAGGCCCAGAAATAAGCAAAAGCCCTGCGTATTTCCAGCGTTTTTTGGGGTTAAGGTCAAGCTCTTTAAAAGCTTCTATTACATTTTTTTGAGTGCTTTGTCCTAATAGCATTTCAGCGATAAACATCGCCGCACCAACGCTTAAGGATAAAAATAAAAATAATAAAACAAAAGCACCCCCACCGCTCACCCCAGTCATATAGGGGAAACGCCAAATATGCCCTAAACCTATCGCGCTTCCTAAAGCCGCTAAAACAAATCCTAATTTAGAAAAATGATTACCCATTCTTAACTATCAAACTCCTTGTAAATGATTAAAATTAAAGAGCGATGTCCTTAATCGCCCAACTATTGCTGTATTTTTTTAAAATCTTTAAAAACCCTAAAATTTAAGAAAAAACCCACTTCAAAAATACCTAAAAAATATAAAGCAACGCCCCCAGATTATACTATAGTTAAGTTACATATTGTATAATTTTGAGAAAATTTCATTATTTAAGTAAGGGGAATTAATGCGCTGTAGGGTATATTACGAAGATACCGACTCTGAAGGCGTGGTCTATCATGCGAATTATTTGAAATATTGCGAAAGGGCTAGGAGCGAGTTTTTTTTTAAAAAAAATGTCTTGCCAGAAAATGAAGAAGGCGTGTTTGTCATTCGCTCTATCAAAGCGGATTTTTTCACCCCTGCAAGCCTTGGCCAGGTCTTAGAAATAAGAACGCAAATTAAAGAATTAAGAAAGGTTTTTGTGGTGCTTTTTCAAGAAATTTATTGCATCCAAAACGCTTCTTTAGAGCCTATGAAGCCCTTTAAAGTCTTTGCTTCAGAAATCAAATTTGGCTTTGTCAACCGCTCTACATACAGCCCTATTGCCATTCCTAAATTGTTTAAGGAGCTTCTTAATGCCGTCTGATTTAGAAAAACCCACCATTATTTACCCTTGCCTTTGGGATTATAGAGTGATTATGACCACTAACGATACAAGCATGTTAAAAGAACTTTTAGAAACCTACCAACGCCCCTTTAAATTGGAATTTAAAAACACTTCTAAAAACGCTAAATTTTATAGCTTTAATGTTTCTATGGAAGTTTCAAACGAATCAGAACGGAACGAGATTTTTCAAAAAATTTCACAATTAGAAGTCGTGGTGCATGCGCTTTAGTCTTTTAAAACAAACGCCTTGAATTTTTCACCCCTTTCTTTATACGAAGAAAATTGATCCAAACTGGCCGCACTAGGCGAAAGCAAAGCGATTTCATTTTGCGATAAAACGCTTTTAATTTCTTGAACCGCTTTTTCTAACTTTAAACAAACTTGACAAGAAACATTAAATTCTAACGCTAAGGCTTGGATGATAGAAGCGCTTGATCCTATGGCATAAAGGCTTATTTTATAGTTTTTAAATTCTTCAAAAAGGGGGGTTAAATTGACCCCTTTAATATCACCCCCTAAAATCAAATGGATTTTTTGGTTTTTAAAGGTTTTTAGGGCTTGTAAGGTGGCATCAATGTTTGTGGCTTTGCTGTCATCTACCCACAAACGCCCTTGTTTATCCCTAAATTCTTCCATTTTATGCGAGCCGATTTTAAAAGCGTTCAGTCTTTTAAGGGCGTTTTCTCTATAGTCTTGCCATTTTAAATTCTTCATTTTTAAAAATTGCTCATAAACTAAAAGGGCTAAGGCAGCGTCTAATAAAAACGCTCCCTTAAAAAAAAGAGCGTTAGAGGGGATTTCTAAACGCTCTAAAACCTCTTCGCTTGTGTCAAAAAAGATTTTTTGCGCTTGCGAGTTTTGAATAATGGGGTGTTCTTTGAATTTTAAAGGGAGGATAGCGAGCGAAGTTTTAGGCATCAATGTTAAAACCTTGAGTTTAGCGTTCAAATAATTTTCAAAATTGCAATGCCAAGTCAAATGATCAGCTTCCACATTGATGAGCAAGTAGATTAAAGGGTAAGCCTTATTCGTGTAATGCAAAGAAAAAGAGCTTGTTTCTAGCACCCACAAGGGCGATTGCTTTTCAAACAATTCAATCAAGGGCGTGCCGATATTCCCCCCACTCACAGCCTTAAAATCTTCTAAAAGCGTGGTGAGCATTTCTGTCGTGGTGGTTTTCCCGTTAGTGCCGCTAATACTGATTATAGTAGGCGTGAAAACCAAATCAAACAAGCTATCAATATAATCGTATTCGCTCACTAAATGCTTGGCTTTTATGACTAAAGGGTGCGTAAAACTAATGCCCGGGCTGACTATCTCTAGTTGGGAATCATTAGGGTTAAAATCCTTACTGGGGTAGCAAAGAAAACCCTCGCTATCTTTATGGAATGAATGGAATTTATCATCAAGAAATTTGACTTCGTTATGGTTTTTTTTAAAAAAACGCCCTAGGGCTAGAGTGGTTTTGCCATGCCCCAATAAAGAGATTTTCATTTTAACGCACCTTCAAGCTTAAAAGAGCGACTAAATTACTCAGCATAGAAATGATCCAAAAACGCACGATCACCTTGTTTTCTGCCCAACCCTTTTGTTCAAAATGATGATGGATGGGTGCCATTAAAAAAAGGCGTTTTTTACGGGTTTTATAACTCCCTACTTGCAAGATCACAGACAAAGTTTCTATTACAAAAATAGACCCCATTAAAACGAGTAAGATTTCATTATGCGAAACAATAGCGTTATAAGCGATAAACCCCCCTATTGCCAAACTCCCGCTATCGCCCATAAACACGCTTGCCGGGTTGCAGTTATACCACAAAAAGCCAAAGAGCGATCCCACTAACGCTAGCGAAATCACAAACAATTCCCCCACATCTATGACTTTAGGATAGAGCAAGTATTTAGAAAATTCCGCATTCCCTGCCACATACACAAAGATAGAAAGGCTTAAGAGGGTGAAAATGCTAGGCACGCTCGCTAATCCGTCTAACCCGTCGGTTAAATTCACCGCATTGCTCGTGGATAAAAAAACCAACACCCAAAAACCAACCGCTAAAGCCGTGGGCATTTCAAACAAGGGGTTTTTCAAAAAAGGCGCGTATAAAAAAGTGTCCAACCCCTTAAGGCTCAATAAAACAGACACCATAAGCGAAAGGACAAAAAGCATGCCAAATTTCATTTTCGCGCTCATACCGGCATTATTTTGTTGGTTGATTTTAGTGTAATCGTCTCTAAAACCCACAAAACTAAAACCCACTAACACGATTATCCCTAACAACACATAAAGATTGCCCAAAGACGCGCACAACACACTCGCAACAATGGTTGCAAAAACAAACACAATCCCCCCCATCGTAGGGGTATCCTTTTTATTCTGGTGGCTTGGCACGAAGCTAGAAATGGGCTGGTTAGCCTTTTTAGCCTTGGCCCATAGAATGAATTTAGGCATTAAAAAAAGCGTGAGAAAAAAGGCTATGAAAAACCCTAACCCTGCTCTAAAAGTCAAATACTGGAAAAGATTGATATTAAAATAGCCATATAGTAAAGAATAGAGCATAAAATCTCCTAAAATCGCCATGCATGCTTGAAATTTAGAAAAAAAGAAAATTGTAGCGCAAATTGATTTACTTAAAAATAGTATAACTATGGCCTCAATTTTTATTTTTAGGAGTCTTTTGTGGAGCGTTCGCTTATTTTTAAAAAAGTTAGAGTTTATTCTAAAATGTTAGTGGCTTTAGGGCTTTCAGGCGTGTTAATCGGTTGTGCGATGAATCCAAGCGCTGAAACAAAAAAACCAAATGACGCCAAAAATCAAAAGCAAGCTCAAGCTCAAACTCATGAAAGAATACAAACAAGCTCTGAACATGTTACGCCGCTAGATTTTAATTACCCGGTGCATATTGTTCAAGCCCCACAAAACCACCATATTGTAGGTATTTTAGCGCCGCGCATTCAAGTGAGCGATAATCTAAAACCCTATATTGATAAGTTTCAAGACGCTTTAGTCAATCAAATCCAAACTATTTTTGAAAAAAGAGGCTATCAAGTGTTGCGTTTTCAAGATGAAAAAGCTTTGAACGCGCAAGATAAGAGAAAGATTTTTTCCGTTTTGGATTTGAAAGGGTGGGTAGGGATCTTAGAAGATTTGAAAATGAATTTAAAAGATCCCAATAATCCTAATTTAGACACGCTAGTGGATCAAAGCTCAGGCTCTGTATGGTTTAATTTTTATGAGCCAGAAAGCAATCGTGTAGTCCATGATTTTGCTGTGGAAGTAGGAATTTTTCAGGCAATGACCTATACTTACAAACATAGTAATTCTGGAGGGCTTAATTCTTCAAACAGCATTATCCATGAAGATTTGGAAAAGAATAAAGAAGACGCGATACATAAGATCTTAAACAGAATGTATGCGGTTGTCATGAAAAAAGCTGTAACAGAACTTACAGAAGAAAATATTGCCAAATACCGAGACGCTATTGATAGAATGAAAGGCTTTAAAAGTTCTATGCCTCAAAAAAAGTAGTTCTTAAACGAACCATTTAAAAATTAGCCTTAAAATCAGTCTTTTTAAAGGCTATTTTAAGTATAATGCAAAGTTTATTTCAATAATTAAGGATACACAATGGCAAAAAGATGCACTTTAACTTTCAAAGGGCCTATGATAGGCAATCATGTCAGTCATGCGAACAACAAAAACAAGCGCCGCTTACTCCCTAACTTGCGATCGGTTAAGATCCAATTAGACGACGGCACGACTAAACGCATTAAAGTGGCTGCTTCCACTTTAAGAACCATGCGTAAAGGGGCTTAGTTTTTAGAATTTCTGTCCGTTTTGATTGTAGGGGTGGTTTTGGTGTTTTTGATAACCTTTTTAAAACTTCCCTTAAAACTAAACTTCTTTTTGAGATTAAAACACAGCTTAGGTTTATCGTTTTGATTAAATTTAGAGGTAAACGCTTTCAAAAGAATTTATTTTGATCTAGGAATTGGTTTTGTTTGAAAAGTTGAAATTTTTTAAAATCAAAAAAGACGATGAAATTCAGCCAGAAGTCAATTTAAATTCTGAAATCTATGAGCAATTTAAGGTCTTTAGACTCCCGCTTATTTTAATCCAATTGCTTGTGCTTTTAGGCACTCTGGGATACTTCGCCCTAGAAAATTATAGCCTTATGCAAGCTTTCTTCCAAACGACTTACACCATGACAGCTACAGGGTTTGGCGCTTTAAATGAAAGCCAGTTTGGGCCTATAAGTATTTTTTTAACTTCCATTTTAATGTTTTTTGGGGCAGGAATCATTGCCTTTAGCGTGGCTATTTTAGTTAGCGTGGTCAATAAAGGCACGCTTACCAGATTGATTAAGGAGAAAGGTATGATTTACAAAATCGCGCGCCTTAAGGATCATTATGTGATTTGTTACCACAACGAATACACCATTGAATTGAGCAAGCAATTCCGCTCCGCTCAAATCCCCTTTGTGGTCGTGGATAATGATCCTAATTTTGAAGAAGAAGCCATTAAGCACAAATACCCCTACTATATCATAGGCGATCCGCACACCAATTTAGCCATGCTAAAAACCCACTTAAGCAGCGCTAGGGGCGTTGTGGCTTTGTCTAAGATTTTACCGGTGAATGTGGCGTTAATGGTGAGCGTGCGCTTGTTTGAAAAGGAATTAAAGCGCAAACCTTACTACATCATTGCGAGCGCGCATAGCGATGAAGGCTTAGAAAAATTAAAAAAATTAGGGGCTGATATGGTGGTTTCCCCTACAAAACTCATGGCGCAGAGAGTGAGCGCGATGGCGGTGCGTCCGGATATGGAAAATATCTTAGAGCGTTTTATCAATAAAAAAGACACGCTTTTAGACTTAGAGGAAGTGATTGTCCCTAAAACCAGCTGGCTTGTGTTAAGGAAATTAAAAGAAGCCCATTTTAGAGAGATCGCTAAAGCGTTTGTGATTGGTATCACTCAAAAAGATGGCAAATACATCCCCATGCCTGACGGAGAAACGATTATTGCAAGCGAATCCAAGCTATTGATGGTTGGCACTTCAGAAGGCGTTGCAACCTGTAAGCAACTCATTACTAGCCACCAAAAACCAAAAGAAGTGGATTACATTTCATTGTAATTTCACACAGCCCTTTTTATAAAATAAAAAAGGCTTGGATCTCATCAAATACGGATAATAAAATCTAAAAAATGCTAAAAACATTTTTTGCAATCAATAGTAAAGGGCTTGAATTTAGTCAAAAAGGTTTTAATTATCCATGCTTGATGAGAACTGATCCAAGATTTAAACGGATTTGAGGCTTATTTTTCTCAAACCCATACGCTCAATGAGAGTTAATGTTACAACCCTTTTAAAGCTCTCTTTGTTGAAAGGATTTTTAAACCATGTTTTAATTTGTCCTGTGATTTATTTATCATGCTCATTCTCTTTGCATTTTTGAAGCGTTGCCCTAAATTTCGTGCAAAATAAATCTTCATCAATCTCCCAACCTAAAATTTTACTCTCCTTTCTTGCTTTTCTCTAGCGCGTAATCGCTTAAATCCTTGATCTTTTGTTCCCATCCGCCTTGGATATAGATCACATTCCTAATATAATACGCGCCCACAAACAAGCCGCTAAATTTCGGCTTCAAGGTTTCTAAAAGTTCGTTAAAAGCGGTTTTTTTCGCTTCGTTAATCTCGCTTGTGGCTTGTTGCTTTTCTTGCGTGATGTTACTTAAAACTTCTTGCTTATTCGTGTTAATTTGCGTTGTAGCGTTTTCTTTCGCTTCGTTAATGTTAGTTATCGCTTGCGTTTGGTTAGCGGTTATTTGATTGTTAGCGTTTTCTCTAGCCTGGTTTAAAAAGATTTGATAGCTCGTTAAAAGCTTTGTAGTGGTTTCTATAATTTGATTTTCTAGCTTTTTAATTTCGCTTTTAATGTTCTCGGTGTTAGCGTTTAAAATGCTCGTTACTTCTTGCTCGTTGCTTTTTATGCTCGTATTGAAATCGCTAAAAAAGCCCTCGTATTCTTTCATTTTTAATTTTAAGCTCTCGCCGGCGTTACTCAGCCATTCAATAGAATTTCTTAAACTGCTATCGATCTCGTTGGCGTTTTTGAAAAAATCCAAACTCAAAAGCACTTCTAAAATCCTAACAATCCCTTTAAGGCTTAGTTCCACTTGCTCGGTAAAAAGACTATTAGAATTTAAAGCGCTCTGTAATTGCTTTAATAATTCGTTAGTGATTTCTTTCACTTCGGGCTGCTCTTTAATCTCTAAAACGCTGTTAGGTAAATTAGGGTAATTGATCATTGTAACACTCCGTGATTATCTATAAGAGAGAGAGTAACACGCATCCCAACAATAAGATAACTAACTAATAAAAAAATAATAGATACATTTTCTACATTAAAAAAACATTTTTAAATTTTTATTAAGTTTTTTAATGTTTTCCAATTCATCACTAGTTACTTTCATTTTTAAATCCTTTTCTAATTCGCTAACGCTGTCAAATTTTAAGCTTTTAGCGCTTTGGAAATTTTTCTGTTTCTTTTGCCACTCATAAACCAACAAATAACAACCTACCACTAAAGCCCAAAAATACAAATGAGGTTTATTGGTAAAACTCACGCTCAAACAAAACATATTAAGACCAAAAAAAAGTAAAAGCGTTTTGATGCGTTTATTAAGTATGCTTCTCGCTTCTAATATAATGTCAAATGGTTTCTCTATTTCTCCTATTATCATTTTCTTACTCCTTGACTTTTTCAAGTTTTTGTTTTATAGTTTCAATGCAAGCCCACTCCATCGGCTTATTCTTTAAGCGTTCTTGCCTGCGGAATGAAAGAGTGGATAATGTCCGCCTTGTCAATCTCTGCTTTAATGTAAATCGGTTTAACTTTTAATCCTGTTATAAGCTTACTGTCATTATCTTGTGTAACTAAAAAATAATAAATCGTTTTAGGATCGCCTTGGAAGGCTTTGATATGCTCTTTTTTAACTTCCTTACCTTGATCTTTGAAAATAAGCGTAATATCGGGTTCTTTTAAGGTAGGTTCTACTAAATGCAAGTAAGCTAATCGGTGCTTAGCATCAGGCTTATTTTTTAAATGTTTAATGAAATTTTCTTTATTGCTAACTCCATTAAAAGCGTTTAAAAAGCTATCGGTATCAATCTCTTTGGGTAATTGCATGGGTTTGATAGCGTTCAAATCTTTCAAAAACGCTTCTTTGTCTTCTATGACTTTAAAGGCTCGTTCTTTTATCTCGCTTTCCTTAGCGCTTTTGCTAACTTCTTTTATCCCTTTCTCGCTCTCTTTTTGCATGTCCTTCACGGCTTGTATCAAGCGGTTTAATACGGGATTGTTTTCATTCGGCTCTCTATTGACCATTAAAAGGTAATGCGTGAAGTCGTAAATGTCAATGTCCTTAAATTCCTTGCTTTTAGGATTAAACATGTCCTTAGTAACGTCTGCGATCTTGAACTCTTTCAAGCCTTTTTTAATGTTATCGCTCTTTAACGCTTCAAATAACGCTTTGCTTGGATCATCAAACCTCGCAAATCGGGCAATTGCTCCTCCTAAAATCTCGCTGATATCGCTCGTATTTTGTTCGCTCTTTTCAAACATATCTAAAGAACTCGTTTTATAGAATTTCTCGCTCAAATCTTTCAGGCTCTCGCTCGTGCTTTGGTAATTTTTTAAATTGGCAAAACTGCGATCCATAATATCGCTTAAATAAGCGTTTAAACTCACCTTAGGAAAATTCATATCGTGGATGAGATTGTGAAAACTGCCGGCGTTATCTACAAACATTTTTTTAACCTTTTCATAGCTTTTAATATCGTTTGAAAATTCTTTCTGCCAGCGGTTGAGTAATTCTATCCCTTGCGTCTTGGTCCTTGGCATGTTAAACATAAGCAACGCTAAATTACTATCGGTTACATTAGGATGAGTAGCTTTGTCAAAATTAAGGTTATTAGCCACAATGTTTTTTAATTGATAGACGCTCTCAGCGTTTAGCTTGGTTTCTAATTCTTTTAACTTGGCTTCATAATGGCTTAAAACCGCTAGCGCATGATCGCTCTCGCTGTTAAATCTTCCTTGATTGCTTGAAGCCGCTAAATTGTTGATCTCGGTGTTGTTTAATCGGTTGTGTGGCACTCTAACTAACAATTCGTCCGGTTTTAAATCTATGTGATAGTATTCCTTGATCGCTTTCTCGTAAATATAACGGCTTTTCGGCGTGAAGTTCAACATGCCTTGGATGCGGTGGTTGCCTGCGATCACTTGCCCGTCGTGTAAGATAATCGGTAAATCTTCAAAACCTCCGCTCCCAAATATCTTCTTAGGATCAAAATCCTCAGCGATGCTTTTGATCTGTTCTTCGTTCATGTCGGTGCGTTTTTGCGTTCCGCCTGTGGTAAAGCTTGGCTTTAAATCTTTAGCTTTCACGATCGCATAGTCTAAGTCGTAAATCTCTCGTTCGTTCAACCTTACTCGGCTTTTGGGG
This sequence comes from Helicobacter pylori NQ4053, assembly GCF_000274605.1. Taxonomy (NCBI): domain Bacteria; kingdom Pseudomonadati; phylum Campylobacterota; class Epsilonproteobacteria; order Campylobacterales; family Helicobacteraceae; genus Helicobacter; species Helicobacter pylori. Next base: position 52,210 of record NZ_AKNV01000003.1, on the reverse strand, counting down.
ATCTGCGCTTGGATCTCTGTAGGAATATCTTTTCCTACTTCTATTTTAGTCTGGCTTTCAATGTTGCCTGCATTGCCTCGCTCGTGTTCTAATTTCTTTTTTAACGCTTCTTTACGCTTTGCTTCTTGCTCTTTAGCTTTTAAAAATTCTTGTTCGCTTTGTAGTTGCTCGCTTTCTAATTTCGCTAACTTTTCGGCGTTGGCTTGTTCTAGTGGGCTTAAATTTGTAGCGTTTTGTGGGGTTTCGTTATCTAATTCTCTATTTTTTAATAAATCCTCTTGATCTGTTAGCGGTTTTGGTGTAGGATTATCTGTAGCACCACTATGGGAACTCAACCCATGGGGCACCTTCGCATTAGCGTCGAGTGAGGTGCTTGAAAATTCTTTATAGACATCATTATTCTTATAATCTCCGTTACTCTTGAACATCGTTTTTAAAACTAATTCATTTTTCTTATTGATCGCTTGTTCTACCACTACCGCATAGCCATTAACTTGTTTAAATGCCGTTATAGCTTCTTTATCGTATTTGTCTATAGTCCTAAGAATTGCATCAGCGTGATTAACGATATACCTATAATTCGCTATATCTTCGTTCGTAACAGGGCTTTCTCCATTTTTGACATTAACAGAATTAACGCCATGCCTTTTGAGTATGTGAGCGATAGCATCATGATCTAAACTCGCTCTTATGTTTTCAGGGTGTTTAAAGTTAGCGTTTTGTAAAAGTCCCACTTCTTTGTTAGAGGCTTTTTCTATAATCATTTTTTTGTTGTTTTTGTGTAAAAATTCTACAATTTCAGGGTTTAGGTTATTCACTCCAAAAGTGATAGCGTCTCTCCCGCTTGTAGGGATTTCTGCGTTATTTAATAGCTCTTTAATTTGCTCGTTAGTGAGTTTTTGATTAGAAAAATCAAACGCTTTTTCTTTGATTTCTTCGCTGGCTTGTTTGACGCCGTTATTAAGCTCTTCAATGATTTTAAGCGTGTTGTTGCTAAATTTAGCGTTTTTAGCGCTTAGTTCTAACTGCTTGCTAAAATCGCTTATAGAGTGGCTTCGTTCAAGCGCTCGTTTAATGTGATACTTTAAAGCCGCGCCTGCGGTGGCTTCGTTTAAAGCTTTGGGTAATTTCACTCCTAAAATGCGATCCGGTGCGTTTCTGTATAAAGTCCCTAGCGTGAATTTAGTCCATTAGTATTTTAACGCTCCGCTTAAAGTGGTTGCTAAACCTTGGCTTAAATTTTTCGTAATAGCGGGCTTTAAACTCTCGGCGATCTTAGCGTCGTTTTTAAAAAGTCTATGAAAACCGCTCGCTATGTCAATGTATTCTTTAGCTTTGGGGGTGGTAAAAACATCGCTCTTAAACTCGTTTAGCTTGTTTAGAAACTGCGCGGGGTGTGGTGTTTTATTCTAGTGTATTAAATATTGAATAATAAAGTTAAATAAAACTTTTTGAGTATTAGTATTTGATTGGAGCGAAGCCTTTCAATATTTTAAAAAGGCCAATCAAAAATATAAGGATAAAAGGCTAGTAAATCCTAAAACCATAAGTAATGTTAAACATGATATGGCTCCTGTCAGAATACACGTTGTGCGTTAAAGGTTGCGTGCCAGGCCCGTTAGGATCAACTGGAACATACATGCCACAATACCCAATACAATAGCCTTTTTTGGTGATATTGCCATAATATTCTAGTTTCAAATCCATTCTAATATTATACTTATTAGAAAAATAGCTCAAAAAGAGCGCGAGACTCCTTTCATCAGCCCTTGGGCTATCCGTCCAACGGCCTAAAATTTTCCAACTAAACCCCCTATACTGCGAGCCTACATACAAAAACCCATTAATAACATCAGCGCCAACAATATTGTTAATTTCTGCGTCATAAATACTATTCGTCCAAATGTTATACCCCAAAGGGTCGCCATAAATACCTATATCGCCATTAGCGTTACCGATATTTTTATAGACACTACCCCCAAATTGCCACTTATTATAGTAAAAACGGGTGCGGAAAAAATAAGTTTGCCCGCTCTTTCCTAACGGCACTTGTTGGAAGAGGATAATATCATTTTGATTAGCCGGAGTGGCAAAAATGGGGAAAAACCCCACGAAAGTGCCTACAAAACGAAAGCCCTTATTATTAAAATTAGGGTTGGTGTCGTAAGTGATATTAATGCCTGGTGCATACATTCTTTGAAAGATCGCATAAAAATAAGGGTTGATTTTTAGGTTGTCTTTTTCGTATTTTAAATCAGCCACCATTAAAGCCTTACCGCTTGTATAGTAGCGCCCAAAATACCAAAACCAGTCGCTTGACGCTGAAGCCCTAGCGTCTGAATACATCACTCTGAATCTGGTGTCTTTGTATTTGACAAAACCTTCAACCCCTTGAGTGTAAGAAGTGAACCAGTCATACTCTTCAGCATCATAGCGCCCCCCTTTCACGCCAAAACTGAATTTGTCTTTCTTGTAGTTGTAGCTCAAAAAAGCGTTATGCACCATAGCCAAACGAGGTTTTTGCACGTTTAAACCGCTATGCCCTGCATACCAGCCAATGTATTGCCAAAAGATACCCGCACCGAAAGGATCCGTCCTAGAGCCAGGCTGGCCATTAGGGATATTGTTGCCTTGATAAGCGGTAGAGTCATAGGGGAGCGCTGCCATCATCGCCCCCACTTCCGCTCTCAAACCCTTGTATAACCCCATGCTCAAATTCAATTCACCGAGTAAAGAAGTGTAACTACCTGTAGGATAAATGTCTTTGGAGGGTTGGTATCTTTGGTTGTTAAAGCCAAACTTAGTATAGCTACTCACCTTTCCAACAATACTCATGTTGAATTTATAAGCTTGAAGTTTGGATAAAAAAAGACCAGAAAAAAGCAAAAAAAACAGGGCGTAAAGAAAATATTTCTTAACTTCCAAAACCCTAACTCCCAAAGATATTAAAATAAAAATACAAAAAAAGGCATATCTAAGAGAATAGGGGAACTCCCTTAGAAACTATAACTGATGTGTGTCATCAAATGGCTTCTGTCTTGGGTAATACTCTTTTTAATGCCACCCATGTCTTGAGGGCCTTGCGCGAACGCAGAAGATTCAAACAAACCATTATTCAAGTTAAGCGGTTGCCCGTTTGGCCCAAGGAAACCGGTTCCAGGGTTGTAACCCGCACGAATTTGGAACTCTAACCATACGAGTTTGAGACCCGCTTTAACATGCTTGCTGAACTGATAGTCTAGATACATACCAATACCATATTCCAAAGCCCTTGGAGCGGTAGTGAAGCGTTGATAAACGCTCCAACTGAACTTACCATGCTTGCCTCCACCTTTAACATACTCAGTGAACGCGTCAGCGTCGGTAATGTTGTCAATCCCCGCAAACCCTAAGCTGTAGATACTGCCAACCCATTGTTCGATACCATCCACAGCGATGATGTTACCCCAAGTACCTAAGTTCATGTTAGGGTTACCGATGTTGAGATAAGCACCACCAACCACAAAGTAGTTGTTAATGTCTATATGGTGGCGTAAAAAGAGCGTCGCACCACCAGGACCTTGCAAGCCACGCCACTTACCATTGTCCAAGAACGGATCCCAAGTGTTATAACGAGCGGGCGCGTAACGACCGTATTCAGCGTTATTCCAACGATAGCTGTATAACGCATAGAAAGCCGTTCTATTCCTAATGCCCCTACCACTAAACCCCGGATTGGTATCATACTCTATTTTAACACCGGGATTTGTTTCTACCTCTGGGATAAGATACACATAAGGGTGGATCATTAAATTCTTTGTAGGGCGATAAATAATACCGGCTTTATGAATACCCCAAGGCTTTTCACGATAGATAGGGAACAACCATTGACCATCAGCGATACCACGACCCCAAGAGCTAAAGAGCAAGAACTTCATCTTATTCGTGAGCTTGAAAGTCCCATAAAAACCTTGGAACAATTGGTAAACCCAATCCATTTGCTCCTGCTCAGTAACATCAAAGCGCCCCATTACCATATGGACTCTATCGCTATCATAGGTGAGATTCGCTTTATAAACTTCATAGCGCCTTGAACCACCGGGCAAGTAGGCGTTAGCCGGATAGTAGTTAGGGAACAAGCCGTTCCACTCACCCATATATTCCCAACCAAGACCTCTAGGGTTAATGACACCACCTGGCCCTGATTGCTGCCACAATTTAGTCGCATTCATACAAAGGCTCAAAGAATCCGTGCCGCACGAAGTTTTATCCCAATAGCTTGGGGGGGTAAAATCCTTTGCCCATCTATCGTATTTAGTGCCATCGTAAGCTTGTCCGCCCAAAACACCGCCTAAATTCACGGTCCATCCCCTACCTAAATGCACAGACCCCTCTAGCTTACCCGTAAGGTTAACAAAAGTTTCTGTGGGATAGATACCTTTAACAGGGTTAATAGGCGAATGGTTAAAACCCACTTTGGAGAAATTGATAAAATCCCCATGCACTTCATAAGTAACCGCCCCTAATGAACCCGTAGTGAACAATAGTGGCAAGGTAAAACGCTTTAGCAATGTAGCTACAACTTTTCGTTTCTTTAATTTCATTCCTCTTCCTTACTTTACCTGAGAATAGATAAATTACTCTGTAGAAATAATTGTAGCATAAAAGAATATAGAATTAGTTTAAAATCAAGCTAATTTTTCTTAAAAATCGCAAAATTTAAAACGCAAGTTTATCCTTAAAAGCTCGCTCATCGCATGCAAATGGATAGGATAATCCTTTAAGATCCTAATAAGATATTTAAAAAAGGCTTTTTTAAGACTCAATAGGGAATTTACTGATACAATAAGGCATTGTTTTATATAAAAATAATAATAAGGATCAAGAATGAAAAAAATTAGTTTGAGCTTGTGTTTGGTTTTGAGTTTGGGTTTTTTAAAAGCCCATGAAGTGAGCGCTGAAGAGATTGCAGATATTTTCTACAAACTCAACGCCAAAGAGCCTAAAATGAAAATCAACCACACTAAGGGGTTTTGCGCTAAAGGCGTGTTCCTCCCTAATGTGCAAGCAAAAAAGGATTTAGATGTGCCACTACTCAATGAAAAAGAAATCCCTGCGTCTGTAAGGTATTCTTTAGGGGGCGTGGCAATGGACGATAAAAGCAAAGTTAGGGGAATGGCGTTAAAATTGGAAAATCAAAACGCTAGCTGGACAATGGTGATGCTCAATACAGAAATCAATTTTGCCAAAAACCCTAACGAATTCGCTCAATTTTTTGAGATGAGGATTCCTAAAAATGGCAAGGTAGATGAAGCAAGAATCAAAAAGCTTTACGAAGAAGTCCTCTCTTATAGGAATTTTGCCACCTATATGAAAACGATAGGGATTAGCTCAAGCGTGGCTAACACGCCTTATTACAGCGTGCATGCGTTCAGGTTTAAAGATAAGAAAGAGGAATTATTATCTGCGAGATGGAAATTTGTGCCTAAAGAGGGCGTTAAGTATCTTAACCCCCAAGAATTAAAGCAAAAAGATTCAAATTATCTGCTCTCTGCATTCCAACAACACCTTAAAACTAAGCCCATAGAATACCAAATGTATCTGGTGTTTGCGAATAAAAATGATGCCACTAACGACACGACCGCGCTTTGGAAAGGCAAACACAAGGAATTATTAGTAGGGACCTTGAAAGTTGAAAAATACGAAGGAACGGGTTGCAATAAAGACGTGTATTTCCCAGCTGATCTCCCCAAAGGCGTAGAAGCCCCTACTGATCCCTTGTTTCAAATCAGGAATGAAGTTTATGGGATCACTTTTAGCAGAAGGCAATAAAAAGGCTAAGGCAAATCAAAATATAAGGGGGAAGTAAAATTTTTGTTTAAAACTTTTATGTGCGCCTACTCAAAATCACTCGCCATCTTATTTGAGGCGCACACACTCACGCTGAATGTCAAGCAAAAAATAACGGACATTCAATCCACCTACCACCTTTTTAATACTATTATCTTGTATTTTATTTAGGCTGTATTATGGGTTTTTATGAAAGCGGCTTATTAGGTATTTCTGTAATTTTGTAATCAAAAAAGTTTTGCGAAATATTAAAAACGCTCTGCCCTTCCATTTGTTGGCGGGTTATCCAATTCAAATCATTGTCTTTGATTTTAGAAATTTCTACGCACGCCACTTGCCCGTTAAACAGGTCAAAATGCACCACAATAGTAGGAATTTTATCCGTTATCAAACGCCTTTTAGCCTCTAAAACTTTATGTTCTTTAATATCATTGATCCCTTGAAACCCACTTTGAACTTCTAGCAATAAATGATTATCCAACAAAAAATCGGCTTTAGGACTTCTTTTAAAGCTTTCTATGTTCTCAAAATTACCACCACCAAAAAATTTGATGGTTTCTTTTTGCGTATTAAAAAGACAAGCGATAAAATCCTTAAAAACTCCGCTACTAAAACCCACGCATCCACGAAAAACAAACTTCTTCAGGTCTTCTGCCTTGATTATTTAGCTTATAAATAATATGAGTATCCACTATCTTTGAAAACACTCGCTCTATGGAGTCTTTAAAAAAACATTCCAATTCATACTCATTATATTTAAAACAATAAATACTATTGATAGCGCTAAAAATTTCAATAAGCCTTTTTTTGAGTGCGTTTATTTGAGTGCGTTTAAATAATTGAAATCAACGCAAGGTTGTATGTCTTTAGCGCCTAAAAATTCCTTAAACGCATTTTGAGAATTAAAACCCAATAAATTTCTATAACCTTTAAAATCGTTATTATCAAACATTTTTACCCCTTAAAAAATCAAAGACAGCATGAGCGAGCGCTACACTCAATAAGGGTGGCACAGCATTACCAATTTGCAATCTTTTAGCGCTACCACTCCCATAAAATTTATAATTATCAGGAAAGCTTTGCAATCTTGCCCCCTCTCTAATGCTTAACGCCCTAGAGTCTCTTGGATGGATACACCTAGAACTGCTTGGGGTAGAAAAATTTCTTGTAATGGTGGGGGCCGGTTTTTCCCACCACATTTTGGCATAGGTATTAGTATAACCGCTTTTGGGGCGTAGGCTTTCTGGCAAATCATCTTTATTCTGCCCGTCTTTTAGCGTTTGCATGATTTTTATCAGTTTTTCATTGTTTTTAGGACTGCTATGCTCGCTTAATTCTTTAGAATTTCGCACAAATTCCAAAAAAACGTTATCCGCATTTTTAAGATAACCTAAAGCATCACCATTTTCACCGCTTTGAATGGGTGGTAAAATCCCCTAAAGCGTCTTTTAAAGAAAAATGTGTTTTTATGGGTTTGGGGGAGTAAAATTTTTGTTTAAAACTTTTAAGCGTGCCCACTAAAACACTTCTTCTCTTATTTGAGGCACACCATAATCTAGGGCGTTTAAAATGGCATTCTCTAAAATATAACCTCTCTCTTTAAAAGCGTTACAAATTTGTTTGAATAATTGCCCTTTTTGCATAGACATTAAACCCACCACATTTTCAAAAACAAATATTTTTGGTTTTACTAAGTCTAAGAGCCGCAAATATTCTTTAAACAGATTCGCTTTTTCATCCATTTTTCTTTTGCCAAGGGTAGAATAGCTCTGGCATGGTGGTCCGCCTAATAGAATATCAATTGAAACGCATGGCAAGTTGTGGCAATGAAGTTGCACAATATCGCATAAAATGGTTTGTGCCTCTTTATGATTGGCTTGATAGCTTAAAATGGCATCTTTGTCTATATCGTTAGCCCATATTAATTCAAAATAAGGTTGTGCCGAAAAACCATAGCTCAACCCTCCAGCACCACAAAAAATATCTGCTACTTTATACAAGTTTTATTTTTTCCTTTCATCTAAACCCACACTTTTTAAATGGAGTAAAACTTAAAGCCCTTTTTTGAAATTGGGTTAAAACCATTTATTCAATCTTTTAAGTTTTGCTAGGTTTGTCAATCGCTTTTCTATGGACGGCCTTTTCTCTGTTTTGAGCTTTTTGAGTGATATTGGCATGCTCATCTTTAATATCGTTTGGCCAATCTTTGCCTTGCTCTTGCACATTCCATTCGGGTAATGCGTCATGGCTATTGTTTCTATAATCCGTCAGGCAAGCTTGCTCTAAAAGTTTATAGCTTATACTTGCATCTTTGATTGCACAAAAACCAAACAAGCCTTTGACTTGAGTTTCAAAATTAGGCTGATAAATCATGTAAAATTCTATTTTAGCCCCTGTGAGTATTGTGTGATAAAGAAAATACCACACGCCAAAACTTCTAATACTAGGCCTCCCTTTGACTCCCCCATCTTTATAAATATTGAGCGTGCTTTTAATCCCGCCATCCGCTTGAGAACCACCAATTTTTTTAATCTCACCATCCACCACAATTAAATACACTCTAGCCACATTTTGAGTTAAAATATTTTGAGATAAAGATTGATTGTTTTCATCTTTTAAATCCTTAAGATAGTTGAAATTTAACTTTGTGCTGTCTTTCACGTATTCTACATCAGCGATTTTAAAGGCAGTTTTGACTTCGCTAATATGCATTTTTACTCCTTGATGATCAATAACTCATGAGATTGTTTGACATGGTTATTATCGCCTCTTTCTAAGCGGTTTTTACCCATTCTGGTTTCGCCTTGTCCCATAGTGTATTGCCAAGAGGGTTCTAAAATTTTAAAATCCTTATAAGCATTCCTTACAAATTCGCAGTCATTATAGCTTAAAATAAATGGCCCTTTATGCCTTTTTAGCATGTGAGCTAATACTTCATGTTTAAAACCATTGTGGTGGATAGGAAAATTACGCATAGGGTAAATCCCCTTAAACATTTTAGAATTTTCTAACACATAAGGGGGGTCAAGATAGAAAAAATCATTAGGATAAGCGAGCAACACTTCTTCAAAGCTAGAGCATTCCACCTTTAAACTAGGGGCGTTAAAATCTTTAATTTTTAAAAGGGTGTTTAGATAGCGTTGTTTATCGGTATAAATTTTACTCATCCACCCCAAAAATCCCGGCCCATAGCTTAAATTAAAGTTAAAGTAATAATCTCTAGCCAAAATTAAAGGGTCTAAAACGCATTCTTTTTTATAATGGGCTTTTAACTCTTGTTTGATAATGTTGTAAGTTTCTTGATTAGGTTCTAAAGAGAGCAAATTATCATAAAGAGCTTGTTTGTCTTTGAGCAGCGCTTGATAAAAATTCACTAAAATGTCAAAAATATCAAAGCCCAACACTTCTAAACCCAACTCTGCCGCGCATGCAATTTCCACGCTCCCCCCACCTATAAAAGGGCTAATAATCCTACGCACACCATTAGGTATACACTCCACTATTAACCCTACAGCTAAAGATTTGCCCCCACCATATCTTAAAGGGGCTTTTACATAGCGTTTGTAACGCCCATTATTAGAGCGCAAATTGTGCAAAAAAATGTCTTTTTTGCTAGCGTTTTGGTTGAATAAATTCGCATGCATTCCAAAAGGTTTTATTTATTTTTTCGCCCTTTTCCTCATGTTGGGGTCTAAAATCTTTTTCCTGATCCTTAAATTCAAGGGGGTAACTTCTAAAATCTCATCTTCTTCAATCCATTCTAACGCCCTTTCTAACACCATAGTCCTAGGCGGGGTGAGTTTGATCGCATCATCGCTCCCACTCGCTCTCATGTTAGTTAAGTGCTTGGATTTGATAGGATTGACATCTAAATCATTATCCCTGCTGTGTTCGCCAATGACCATGCCCACATAAACCTTCGTTTGGGGGTTGATAAAAAGCGCGCCTCTTTCTTGGATATTGAAAAGGGAAAAAGCGGTCGCTTCGCCATTTTCCATGCTAATTAGCGCCCCATTTTTGCGCGATTCCACGCTCCCGCTAAAAGGGCGGAATTCCAAAAAGCTATGATTCATCACGCCTTCGCCCTTAGTGTCGGTTAAAAACTCGCTCCTATAACCGATAAGTCCTCTTGCAGGAATTTCAAATTCTAATCTTGTATAGCCATCGCTCATGGGATTCATCGCTTTCATCTCGGCTTTTCTTTTGCCCAATCTCTCAATGATAGCCCCGCTAAAATCTTGGGGCGTGTCAATCACTAAATGCTCAAAAGGCTCGCATTTAACGCCATTTTCTTCTTTAATGATGACTTCAGGGCGTGAAATGCTAAATTCAAACCCTTCACGGCGTAAATTTTCAGCTAAAATGGTGATTTGCAATTCCCCACGCCCGCTCACTTTAAACTTACCTTCGCCCATTTCTTCGCATTTCATAGCGATATTGGTTTGCATTTCTTTTAAGAGCCTGTCTTTTAATTTGTTGGCAGTAACATGCTTTCCTTCCAACCCAGCTAAGGGCGAATCATTGACGGCAAAATACACGCTCATTGTAGGCTCTTCTAAATGCATGGGATCTAAAGGCATGGGGTTAGTGGGATCAACGACGCTATCGCCCACATCCATTGCGTTAAACCCAGCAAGCGCTACAATATCGCCCGCATAAGCGTTTTCAATCTCAGTCCTAGCCAGCCCTAAAAAGCCTATGAGCTTAGTGATACGGCCATTTTCTTTACTCCCATCGCTTTTCATCAGCAACACGCTTTCATTCTTTTTAACCGAGCCATTAAACACTCTAGCGATACCGATTTTGCCCACATAATTGTCATAATCAAGCGTAAAAATTTGCATTTGCAAAGGCTCATCCACGCTCCCGCTAGGGCTTGGCACATGCTCTAAAATCGTTTCAAACAAAGGCTCTAAATTTTTCTTTTCATCGTCTAAACTTTTCATCGCATAGCCATCTCTAGCAGCGGCATACACGACAGGAAAATCCAATTGTTTATCGCTAGCCCCCATCGCTACGAACAAGTCAAAAACTTCATCCACCACTCTGTCCGGTTCAGCGGCAGGCTTATCAATTTTATTCACCACCACAATAGGGCAAATCCCAAAACTCAAAGCCTTTTTAACCACGAATTTAGTTTGAGGCATGACCCCTTCTTGAGCGTCCACTAGGAGAAGCACCCCATCCACCATTTTTAAAACACGCTCCACTTCGCCCCCAAAATCAGCATGCCCGGGAGTGTCAATGATATTGATTTTAGTGTCTTTGTAATAAATAGCGGTGTTTTTAGACAGGATAGTGATGCCTCTTTCTTTCTCTAAATCGTTGCTATCCATCACCCTTTCATCCACTTTTTCCCTCTCACTAAACGTGCCAGATTGAGAAAGCAAGCCATCTACTAAAGTGGTTTTCCCATGATCAACATGCGCGATTACAGCGATATTTCTAATATTTTTCATGAATGTCCTAACAAGCAAAATTGAAATTAGAAGTATAACACAATATTATAATAGCCCCAAATGGCGGAATTTTTTGGCTAAATCTAGTTCTATGAAATGGCTTTTATGGGCTTTTAGAAAATTTTCCTTCTTACCATTAGGCGGCATGAAATCGTCATTATCCCTATAAAAAAAGATAAAATAATTTTTCTTTAAATAGTAAGCCAAATGGATTAAAAACGAATCCCCCCCTATATACAAATCGCTTTCTAAAATCAGGTTTTTAACTTCTTCTAAACTGGTTTTAGCGCGATAATGAGCGACTCTGTCTTTTAAAAAAGCGTATCGTTCTTCAAAATCTAAAAGCGTAACGCAAAAGGGTTTTAAGAGTTTTAAAACGATTTGCAAATGCTCTAAAGAAATATTTCTATCATTTTCTCTTGTGAAAGGGTTGATCAAAATCTTTTTGGGGTTTTTTAAGCTCATGGGATATGGAGGGTTATCAAAAACATGCCCATAAATTTGAGAAAACAACCCCTGGCGGTTTTGATAAACATTTTTAATTTCTTTATTTGGAGTGGTTATGGGAATGAATTTGGCTAAAAGAGCGCTTCTAAAATCTTGTTTTTCTAAAATCAAACGTTTGACTTCGTGCTCCTTAAGCGCTTTTAACAACCATAAAAAATCCTTCATCGCCAAAAAAACGCCTTGTTTTTTAAGGTCATAAAAAGCGGGGACATTCTCAAAAACAGGAATGATTTCAAAATGTTTTTCGCATTCTAAAAGCTTGGCGATTTTTAAAGTCAAACGAGTGCCTAGGATTTTAAGGGGTTGTTGCTGTTTGAAAGCGATTTCTTTTAAAAGGCTAAGCGTGATGAGGTTATCCCCTAAAGCCAAAAGACAAGCAACATGCATGGTTTTTCCTGATGGTGAAATGTTTAGGGTCTTTTTTTCTATCCCTAAATTTTTTAAATAAAATTTTTCATCAAAATTATTGTTAATAAATTGCGTAAATAGGGGCAAACATTCCAAATCTTTTCTTAAAATTTTATGCGTTTTAAAAAGCGATTCAAAAATAAATTGCATTAAATCGCTGTTTAACAATTCTTTTAACGCATGAGCGTTGATAGGAAAATTTTCTTTTAAAACAAACATGTTCGCGCTGTTTAAAAAAAGGCGTTGCTTATTGTCATAAAAAAAGACCAGTTTTGAAGAAATGAATTTATACACGATTTTTTCTCTAGCCTGATAAAGGCTTAAGGGAGCGACTTGCTGGCAGTCTTTTAAATCAGCGTTAATGAATTGGCTAGGGGCTTTTAATCTGTCTTTTAAAATATCTGAACCCCTAAAAATAGGAATGGTATTTTTTTCTTGTTTGGGGTGTAATCTTTCTTTATTGTTGCCTGTAACAATCCCTAAAGCAAAATGAGCGTTATTTTTTAAAGTGATATGAGGAATGGAGAAAAGGTGGTCTAAAATTTTATTTTCTTTACTAGAGCAATGGATATTAAAAATCTTTTTAGGGTTGTTGAAAAAAGAAGAAGGCGAGCGTTTGAACTTGCTATTTTGATAAAAGCATGAGATTTTTTGATCCTTGTTAGGGGTTTTTTTAAGCACCAAACCCACAGCCCTAGTCATTAGATTTTTAAAGGGTTTGTCAAAATCAATCAGGCTTCTCATTTGAAACTTTAAAGCCATTTCTCGCATTTTGCTAAACGCATCAATATTCAAACAACTTTCTGGTAATAATAGCCCCAAATGAGCGTTTTCTTTTAAGCAATTCAAACTCGCTACAAAAAAGAGCGATGCGCTATCTAGGCTTTGAGAGAGGTTGAATTTCTGTTTGAAATTTTCTTTTTGGTTTTGATTGTATTTCTTACCCCATGGCGGGTTAGTGAAAATGCAATCAAATTGCGGGGTGTGTTTTAAATTTAAAAAATCTTTTTGCATAATATTAGGGCAATCTAAATGATAACGCTCTTTAATACGCTTTTTAGTCAAAGCGATAGCAAAAGCGTCCGTATCATAGCCATAAATATTTTCAACCTTAAAACCCAGTTTTAAAGCATGCATGATAAAATTCCCGCTCCCCACAGCCGGATCGCAAAAAATCGCTTGAGTGGTATCAAAATCTTTAGGGAGAGTGAAAAGTTGTTCTACTATCCTATTAGGAGTGTAGTAAATGCCTTCTAAATTTCTGGTGGTGTTAGAAAGCTCTTCTTCATAATGAGAACCCAACTTTTCTAAATCAGAGCTATTTTCTAATATTTTTAGGTATTTTAAAATCAATTCTTGATGGTTATGCACGCCTTTTAAGGATTTGTTAGCGTATTTGTTGAGCTTGTTTTTCCCTAAATGGTTGCGGCAAAAATCTAAAAAAGAGCTTGTTTTCACATAAATTTTATGATCGATCTCTAGTTTCTCTAAAAGATTGGTTTTGATCCAGTTATGCACGCTGCTATGAGAAACATTGATTAAATGAGCGATTTCTTCAATCAAAAGAGCGTTTGAAGGCATTTCCCCCCTAAAAACTATAAACATAACTCACATTAAACACCACAAGGCGTTTGAAAAAGAGGGAAGTGTTTAACCCTTTACCATGCGTTTCATAAAAGGAATTCACCGCTAAAGGGATTTTCAAGCCCATTTCAAAGCCGTTATGCCTATTGACATTCACACGAACCCCAAAATTCAAAGGGATTTGGAAAAAACTCGTGTGCATTTTAGCTTGATAGCCCGTCAAGTAATTGTTGATAAAACCCGTTTGACTTATCCACATGCCTAAACCACTCCCTACCCACGAACTCCCCGCTAAAGCAAAGCCTGCATAAAAACCCACGCTCGAATGTTTTTTGCGTTATCAATGAAATTATAAAGGTAGTCTATGCCAAGCCCATAGAGATGGTTATTCATTTTGCCTAAACCATCAAAGCCATTACCCACAAAACCAAAATTAGTGTAACCATAGTCATAGAACAAGTAATAGCGAAACCCTTGATTTTTTTCTTGGTAAAGAAATGCTTATACCCTACGCTCAAACTCACCCCATACATGCTTGAAATGTTTTTAGAATAAGAGCTAGGATCAAGCGCGTTTAAGGAATTTGAAATTTGAGCGATTTGAGAAGATAAAGAAGAAAGCATGCGGTTTTGAGATTGAGTGAATTGCGATTCTAAATTTCTTAAATTTTCTTCAAATTCTAAAGGGTTAGTAATGGGTTCTTGCATTTTTTCTAACGCTTGGGCTAGTTTAGGGTTAGATGCAATTCCACCGCTAAGCATCATTATTTTTTCAATGTTTTGAAGGGTGGATTGGAGGTAGTATTGCTCGGCTTGCATTTCAGTGGGGGTTAATTTGGAGTTGTTTTTTAAAGCGTTGTTGATGTAATTAAAGGTGTTTTGCATGCCTTTGATTTCATTTTCAACTTGATTGAGTTTATAGATTTTATTTTGAGCGTTAGAAATGATTTGGATGCGTTCTTGATTCAAAAAGGGGTTATTGTGCTCAACGGCATGACTAATGGAATATTCAAACCCCACGCTCGCATACGCCCCATTTTCTTCAGCGATACAAAAAGATAAAAATAATAAAGGTAAAGAAAATAAGGTTTTTTGAAATTGCATGGGTGATCCTAATCAAAAATAATCTCAATGATACACTAATTTTAATAGAAAAAAGTGAAACCATTTTTAAGCCATTTTTGAATACAATAAGAGTATTTTATTTTTAAGGTTAGAATAATGAGTTTGATCATTACGCGCTTCGCTCCATCGCCCACTGGCTACCTCCACATAGGAGGTTTAAGAACAGCCATTTTCAATTATCTTTTTGCACGAGCCAATCAAGGAAAGTTTTTTTTACGCATTGAAGACACGGATTTGAGCCGTAACTCCATAGAAGCGGCTAACGCCATTATAGAGGCTTTCAAATGGGTAGGGCTAGAATACGATGGAGAAATCCTCTACCAATCCAAACGCTTTGAGATTTATAAAGAATACATTCAAAAACTCTTAGATGAAGACAAAGCCTATTATTGCTACATGAGCAAAGATGAGTTGGACGCTTTGAGAGAAGAACAAAAGGCCAGGAAAGAAACCCCACGCTATGACAATCGTTATCGTGATTTTAAAGGCACGCCCCCTAAAGGCATAAAGCCTGTGGTAAGGATTAAAGTCCCACAAAATGAAATCATTGTTTTTAATGACGGAGTTAAAGGCGAAGTGAGAGTGAACACTAACGAAATAGACGATTTTATTATCGCCAGGAGCGATGGGACGCCCACTTATAACTTTGTGGTTACTATTGATGACGCTTTAATGGGGATTACTGATGTGATTAGAGGCGATGATCACCTTTCTAACACCCCTAAACAAATCGTTCTCTATAAGGCTTTGAATTTTAAAATCCCTAATTTTTTCCATGTGCCGATGATTTTGAACGAAGAAGGACAAAAATTAAGCAAACGCCATGGGGCCACTAATGTGATGGACTATCAAGAAAGGGGCTATCTTAAGGAAGCTTTAGTGAATTTTTTAGCGCGTTTGGGGTGGAGCTATCAAGATAAAGAGATTTTTAGCATGCAAGAATTACTAGAATGGTTTGATCCTAAAGATTTAAATTCTTCGCCCAGTTGCTTTAGCTGGCACAAACTTAATTGGCTCAACGCTCATTATTTAAAAAACCAAAGCGCGCAAGAATTGTTAGAACTTTTAAAGCCTTTTAGTTTTAGCGATCTTTCTCATTTAAACCCCGCTCAATTGGATCGCTTGTTGGACGCCCTCAAAGAAAGATCTCAAACCCTAAAAGAATTAGCCCTTAAAATAGATGAGGTTTTAATCGCCCCTGTGGAGTATGAAGAAAAGGTTTTGAAAAAACTCAATCAAGCGCTCGTTATGCCCTTGTTAGAAAAGTTTAAATTGGAATTAAATACAACCAATTTCAACGATGAAAGCGCGCTAGAAAACGCCATGCACCAAATCATTGAAGAAGAAAAGATTAAAGCGGGTAATTTCATGCAGCCTTTAAGATTGGCCCTTTTGGGTAAGGGGGGTGGGATAGGCCTTAAAGAAGTGCTTTTTATTTTAGGCAAAACAGAGAGCCTCAAAAGAATAGAGAATTTTTTGAAAAACTAAAAGATTGGCTCTGTTTTCATGGAACGCTGATAATAAAAGAGTTTGATTTTGGCGGTTGTTAAACAACTCCTTTTGAAAAATAAGAGGGTTTCAAGAGAAAATAAAAAAATATTTCTAAAATTTTTTGCCTTGATTGAAATCAAGCTTAAAAGTTGGGTTCAGACAATCTTTGGGCAAACTGATCGTTTGAGGAATGACCTCATAATGGCAATAATTTTCATCTTCAAAAAGAGGTTTTACCAATAAGCGGTTTGAAAAAAGCCGATTTTCTTGATTAGGATCAATAACGCCATTGTTTAAAAAGAGGAAAGTTCGCGCGAGTTTGGTTATTTCGTTTGGATCATGACTTACCAATAACACGCTTAAATTTTCACGCCTGATAAAATCAAGCAAACCTTGTTGCACCTCGTTTTTTAAGGTATTATCTAGGGCGTTTAAAGGCTCATCTAAAAGCAATAAATTCTTGGCTGCGATCAAAGCTCTTGCTAAAGCGACTCGTTGGGCTTGTCCGCCAGAGAGTTGGGGGATTTTTTGCTGGCTTAGATTTTCTAAACGCATTAAGCGTAACACTTCGTGGATTTTATTTTTATCTTTAGGGTGAGCAAAGGCGATGTTTTGATACACATTTAAATGAGGAAATAGGGCGTAATCTTGAAACACAAAGCCGATTTTTCGTTGTTGCGGTTTTAAAAAAATCTTTTTTTGAGTGTCTAGCCATACTGAATGATTGACTTCAATATAGCCGCTACTCACCGCTTCAAGCCCTGCTAAAATGCGTAAAATCGTGCTTTTACCCGCTCCCGATTCTCCTAATAAAGCCACAACTTCCGCTTCTTTAATTTCTAAGTCTATATTCAAATCAAACGCGCCCCTAGATCCTAAAAGGTGTTTTTTAAACCGCGCTTTTATCATAAAAACGAGCTTTGTTTTTTATTCAAAAATAGGGTAACAAATAAGAGGCTAAAACTGATAAGCGTGAGCGTTAAGGCGTATTGGTGGGCTTTAGGGTAATTGAGTGCTTCAGTTTCGTTAAAAATCGCAATGCTAGCCACTCTTGTTTCCCCTAATATATCACCCCCAAGCATCATCACCACGCCAAATTCGCCTATAGTGTGCGTAAAAGTTGTAATGATAGCCATCAATAAACTGGGTTTGATGTTAGGGAGCAGGACAAAAAAAAGGGTGTAATATTCCCCTTTACCCAAGCTATAACTGGCTTCTTTTAAAGAAGTGGGCAAGGAAATTAACGCGCTTTTAATGGGGCTTACCATAAAGGGTAAGGAAAAAATCACACTCCCTAAAATAAGCCCTTGAAAACTAAAAACAAGTTTCACATTTAACGCATCTTGTAAAAACGCTCCCAAAAAAGAAGAAGGCGAAAAAATTAAAAGAAGATAAAACCCTAGCACGCTTGGGGGTAAAACTAAAGGCATATACACAAGCGTTTCTGTTAAGCTCGTTAAAAGATTGCGTTTGAGGCTTAAAAAATAGCCTAAAAAAATCCCTATAGGGAGTAAAATAAGGGTGGTAATCAAAGCTAAAGAAAAGCTCAAACGCATGGTAATCAAAAACTCATGATCCATTATCCGCCTTTTTTAATGCGTTTCAATCCACGATATAGCCGTATTCTTTAAAGATAGCTCTAGCTTTAGGGCTGAATAAAAAATCTTTAAAAACTTTGGCTAAAGGGTTATTAGCCCCATTTTTAGTGATGATCAAAGCTTGTTCAATAGGGTTATAAAGGGCTTTATCAATGATGAAATAAGAGAGGTTTTTATCTTTTTTATCAATCAAGGATAACGCTCCAAAGCCTATTTGAGCGTTTTTAGTAGCGACAAATTGATGGGCTTGAGAAATAGAAGCGCCATAAATGATTTTAGATTTAAGACTGGAAATGAGTTTTAAATGATCTAAGACTTCCATACTGGCTTTTCCATAAGGGGCTAGTTTAGGATTAGCCATAGCGATATATTTAATTTTAGGATCTTTAAGAATTTCTAAAGAATCCATTTTTAGATTTTCGCTCCATAAAACCAACACGCCTTTAGCATAGACTTCTTCTTTAAAAGGGGTTATTTTTTCATCATAAAGCTTTTTGGGTCTGGTAATATCCGCTGAAATGAATAAATCAAAAGGGGCGTTTTGAGCGATTTGAGCGTAGAGTTTGCCTGAAGAATTAAAGCTAATCTTAATAGCGTCTTTTGGGTGTTCTTTTTGAAATTCTTTAACAAGGGCTTTTAAAGCGCGCGTGAGATTAGCAGCAGCAGCGATTTTTAAATCCTGCGCTAATAGAGCGTTTGAGAAAAATACGATTAAAAAGACAAACGCTTTGAAAGTATTTTTCATAGAACTCCCTTTGATTAAATTGAAGTTGGTGATTATACCTATTTGTATCTTAAAAATTTGTATTTTAAAAGTTTGAGGTGGTTTTGTAGGTGTATCCCACTTATCCATGATTTAATCAATATTTTCACTCTAAAACCCTCAATCTTTGATAAAAAATTAAACCTTTTAGAAAAATAACCGATTTTAGGGTGTAACTTTAATTCAACAAGAAGGATTTATTATGATTAAAAGAATTGCTTGTATTTTAAGCTTGAGCGCGAGTTTAGCGCTGGCTGGCGAAGTGAATGGGTTTTTCATGGGTGCGGGTTATCAGCAAGGTCGTTATGGCCCTTATAACAGCAATTACTCTGATTGGCGCCATGGCAATGATCTTTATGGTTTGAATTTCAAATTAGGTTTTGTAGGCTTTGCCAATAAATGGTTTGGGGCTAGGGTGTATGGCTTTTTAGATTGGTTTAACACTTCAGGAACTGAACACACCAAAACCAATTTGCTCACCTATGGCGGCGGTGGCGATTTGATTGTCAATCTCATTCCTTTGGATAAATTCGCTCTAGGTCTCATTGGTGGCGTTCAATTAGCCGGAAACACTTGGATGTTCCCTTATGATGTCAATCAAACGAGATTCCAGTTCTTATGGAATTTAGGCGGAAGAATGCGCGTTGGGGATCGCAGCGCGTTTGAAGCGGGCGTGAAATTCCCTATGGTTAATCAGGGCAGCAAGGATGTAGGGCTTATCCGCTACTATTCTTGGTATGTGGATTATGTCTTTACTTTCTAATTTGTTCTTTCATCCACTCTTCTTCATCAAATCAAACCCTAGCCAACTCTTAAAAGGTTGGGGTTCAAAAAATCTTTTTTATAAATAGAAAGTTTGTTTTAGTGCAGTATAATCCTAGCGTTTGAATTTTTATTTTCTAGATATGGTGTTGGTGTTTGGCGTTTGCGTTTGAAGGCGGGTTTAGTGAGGTTTAAATAATAAATTACTTATATATATTTGATAGATATTATTTTATTCAATAGTGTTATTTAATGGCTCAATTTAATAGGATAGTTTCGCTTTTATTTCTTTAAAACAAATTGATTCTACTGGGGAAAGGTTTTTATGGAAAACAGCACACTTTATATTGTTATTGCTGGCTTATGGCTTGCTGTAGGCTTTGGAATCTTTTTAAAGAAATTAGACATGCCTGTTATCATTGGCTACATTTGCACAGGAACGGTCTTAGCGGCTTTTTTTAAAATTAATGATTTTAATTTGTTGTCTGATATTGGTGAATTTGGTATCGTCTTTTTAATGTTTATGATAGGCATTGAGTTTAATTTTGACAAGCTCAAATCCATCAAACAAGAAGTGCTGGTTTTTGGGCTTTTACAAGTGGTTTTATGTGCTTTAATCGCTTTTTTATTGGGGTATTTTGTTTTGGGTCTTTCACCCATTTTTTCCCTTGTTTTAGGCATGGGGCTTTCGCTCTCTTCAACCGCTATTGTGTTGAAATTCTTTGAAGATTCCAAACAGCTTAGCACGCCTATGGGAAAGAGTGCGGTGGGGATTTTGATTTTCCAAGATATTGCAGCCATTCCCATGCTTTTAATTCTCACGATTCTAGGCAGTAAAGATTCTAATGTTAATTTACTCATTCTTAAAACCCTTATTTCCGCAGGGATTATTTTAGTTCTTTTATTATTGCCTGGAAAAAAAGGGGCTAATCTCATCTTAGAGCAAGCAAAAGACACGCGCCTGCCTGAAATTTTTATAGGCACGATTTTAGTGATTGTTTGCAGCGCGGCGGGGTTGAGCCATTTTTTTGGGTTTTCTATGTCTTTGGGGGCGTTCATTGTGGGTATGGCCATTTCTAAATCGCGCTATAAGATCAATGTCCAAGAAGAATTCGCACAATTAAAAAACCTCTTCTTAGCCCTTTTTTTCATTACGATAGGGATGCAAATCAATATTAGTTTTTTTATAGACAAGATCTTTGCAGTCATTTTCTCGCTCATTTTAGTGATGGGTTTTAAGACGGCTATCATTTATGCGCTTTTGCGTTTTTTTAGAGACTCTAAAACTGCCATAAAAACCGCCCTTTCTTTGGCGCAAATCGGGGAGTTTTCTTTTGTCATTTTTTTAAATTCAGGCTCGCACCAGCTCTTTAATTTGCAAGAAAAAAAAGGGATTCTTGGTTTTTTACACCAAAAAAATATCTTAAGTATCGCTCAAAATGACATCCACCAATTCCTTATCCTTATGGTGGTCTTTTCCATGTTAGCAACCCCTTTTATTTTAAAATACCTAGAATCTATCGCTCAATTTATTTTGCACCAAAAGAGCCAAGAAAATGAGCCGGCTAAAAAATAATGGCGCAAAAACCAAATGATAAGTTTGCTTGTGTTGTCAGTGTTATGTTAAAATACATGCATATTTTAACTCCAAATTGGTATAAAAAGAGGATTTCATGAAAGAGCAAGAATGGGATTTAAGCGCTTTATTTGAAAATAAAGAAAGCACAGAAGAATTTTTAAAAACCTTACAAACAGAAGCACAAGAATTTGAGAGCGCTTATCAAAATAACCTTAAGGATTTAGACGCCACAGGATTTGCAAACGCTCTTAAACATTACGAAAATTTGTTAGAAAAGATTTCTAGAGCGATGACTTACGCTCAATTACTCTTTGCTAAGAACACTAAAGAAGCGAAGTTTTATTCGCAGTGCGAAATGGCTTGTGCAAATATCCAACAACACCTTTTATTCTTTGAAATTGAATTTAAGAATTTGGACGCCAAAAAACAGCTCGCTTTCATTAAAAAATGCAAAGATCATGCTTTTTATCTAAACAATCTCATAGAAAAGAAAAAGCACACCCTAAATTTAGATGAAGAAAAGATCGCCCTAGCCCTTTCGCCTGTGGGGGTGGGTGCGTTTAGCCGTCTTTTTGATGAGCATTTTTCTTCTTTAAAAATCCCTTTTGAAGAAAAAACTTTAAGCGAAGAAGAAATTTTAGCCCTCTTGCACAACCCCAAACGCAAGATCCGTAAAAAATCTCAAAAAGCTTTCAGCAAAGCGTTAGAAAAATCCCGCCCTTTACTCACTTATATTTTAAACATGGTGCGTAAGGATTTGCTCATTGAAACTAGGCTAAGAAAATACGATAAAAAAGAGAGTTTCCGCCACATTGACAACCAGATCTCGCAAGAGAGCGTGGATAGCATGATAGAGATTGTGAACGCTAATTTTTCTTTAGTGCATCGTTACTACCATAAAAAAGCACAAATTTTAGGGCATAAACTCAAAGATTACGACCGCTACGCCCCTTTAAACAATGAAAGCATCACCATGACTTACTCTCAAGCTTTAGAAGAAGTGCTTAAAACCCTTAAAGCCTTTAGCCCTGAATTTCATAAAATCGCTTCTAAAGCAATCAAAGAAGGCTGGGTGGATTCACACCCTAAAGATTTTAAGCAAGGCGGGGCTTTTAGCCATGGCGGGGTGCCTAGCGCTCACCCTTATGTGTTGTTAAACTACACAGGGAATCGCCGAGACGCTTTCACTATCGCTCATGAATTTGGGCATATGATCCACCAAGAATTATCCAAAAAACAAGGCGTATTGAACATGGATACGCCCCTAACCACCGCAGAAACCGCTTCTGTCTTTTCTGAAATGCTGTTTTTTGAGCATTTAAAAAAGGGTTTAAAATCTGATGAACTCCTTTTCATGCTGGCCGGCAAATTAGAAGATATTTTTTCTACCCTTTTTAGGCAAGTGGTGATGACTAATTTTGAAAGAAGAATCCATGAAATGGATGAAGAATTAGACACCAAAGATTTTGATCGAATCTGGTTTGAAGAAAATCAAAGAATGTTTGAAAAGAGCGTGAAACTCACTAAAAACTACCATTTGTGGTGGAGCTATATCCCCCATTTTATCCATTCGCCTTTTTATTGCTACGCTTATAGTTATGGGCAGCTTTTAACTTTAGCGCTTTATGGGCTTTATAAAAAAAGCGACGCTAAAGAATTTGTTAAAACTTACACGGAATTTTTGAGCTTAGGAGGGTCAAAAAGCCCTAAAGAATTAGTGTCCATGTTTGGCTTTGACATTGATAGCAAGGAATTTTGGGAAATTGGCATGCAAGAGGTGCGTCATTTGTTAGAAGAATTTGAAAGGTTGCTCGCATGCAAAGAGAATTAAGGCTTTTAAACAACAAGCATTGCATTGAATACTTGCAATTTCTGTCCAAAAACCATTTGAGTTTCAACCTTTTGTGCGAAAGGGATACGATTGATTTTTCCCCCAAGCTCCCTAAAGAAATCCATGAAAAATTCGGCGCGTTAGTGCTGTTTGTTTTAGCCGGATACACCTTAGAAAGCTTGATGATTGACACACAAAGCGTGCAGTTTGAAGCCGGGTTTGGCCCTAACAATATTGGCAGCGTGGTTCAAGTAAAACTTCCTGGCATCATTCAAATCCTTATCAAAGAAAAAAATGAAAATGCCGTTTTATTCAATCGTTGCGATTCGCTTGAATTGTTCCAAAAAGAAGAGCCAATCACACAAGAGCCAAAAAAAGACGAACGAGAGTCTAAAGAATGGTTAGATTCTAAAGAGGCTCTTTTTTCCAATTCCAAAAACCGCGCGATTTTAGAAAATCTACACAAAAACTAAAGGATTGATTAATGAGCGTTTTGAAATTGCATGTAAAAGTCTTTCGTTTTGAAACCAACAAAGATTACAATCCAGCTTATGAGTCTTATTTTTTAGAATACCAAGAAGATCAATACCTTTTGGATCTTTTAAAACAACTCAAAGGCGTGAGCTATAATGAAAACATCGCACTTAAAATCAACCAGATTGCGGTGTTTGAAGACGCTAAAGTGAGCGATTTGGTGGCGTTTTTTTCTAAAGAATGGGTGCTAGATCCCCTATCCAAACGATACGCTTTAAAAGATTTAATGATTGATGAAAAGGAAGTTTTAAAAAATTATGAAGACTTTTTCAAACAAGTCCCCTACATCACCAAAGGCGAAAAAGAAGAATTAGAAAAGTTTATCCAAATCAATTTTATCAACCCCCAAACGAACCCTAAATATCTGGGCGATGGCTTTTTCTTGTATGTTAAATGGCTGATGAAGCGCTACCCCACAGAGCGCAACCGGTTATTAGAGATGATTTCTCAGCCTGAAAGCGGCGTGATGAATTTCTTAAGCGTGGCGCATTATCTCTATAAAAACGATGACAACATTGACCATGAAATCTATGAATTGCAAGAAATGCTCACTAATTCTAAAATCAAGCCATGGAAAGATTTTTCTAAAAACCTTTTAAGCCTTTTT
Source organism: Helicobacter pylori NQ4053 (assembly GCF_000274605.1). Lineage (NCBI taxonomy): Bacteria > Pseudomonadati > Campylobacterota > Epsilonproteobacteria > Campylobacterales > Helicobacteraceae > Helicobacter > Helicobacter pylori. The sequence goes on along the minus strand of NZ_AKNV01000003.1, from coordinate 28,134 downwards.
CAATACAACTCTAACCCCCCTAAAACGCCCAACCCCCCTAAAACTTGCGCGCTCTTTAACGCTTATGCGAAGCATTTAAACGCCCAAGTGCTTCTAAAAAGCGCTAAGCTTTATTTGGAAAAAATGGGGCAGAAAGTCATTGATCTGCCTTTTTGTTATGATGGGGGCTATTATGGGAAGATTATCAGCACGCATGATTTCCTCACGGCCTCTGCGTATAATCTGGCTCTAGCCAAAGCCAATGGCGTTTCGCTCATTTTTTGCGAAGAAGATGCGTATTTGAATATTTTGCATGCTAAAGAAGTTTTAGACAACAACCCTGAAATCACCAACTCCGTCAATGAAAAATTGAAAAAATACCAGCTTGTTTATGGAAAAGGCGTTGAGGTCGTCTATCTTAATGAGTGGGTTAATGAATTTTTGGCATGGGAATTGAAAAGCCCTTTTGACGCGTTTTTAGGGGCTGAATTTTCTCGCATCAAACAAAGCGATCATTTTTTCAATAAAATCCATTTAAAAGCCCCCCATTTTTTAGAATCTTTTCAAAATTACGCCCCCCTTTTAGAAGTCAATGAAGCAAGCGGCTTACTCCAGTGCGCGCATTTACGCTATTTGGGGATTGATTTGGGGGCGGATTTTTTAATTACGCATTCTTTAGGGCTTTTTCACGCTTTTGAAAATTTAAGCTTAAAAGCTTCAAAAGTTTATAAAAGAGATAATGACAACACCCCCACTTTGTTTTTACCTCAAATCGCGCTAATGGCTATGGGGGAAAAAGACAAAAAAGCTCTAGGGCTTGATACGCATTATCATAAGGTTACTTTCATTTAAAATGAACGCTTTTTTAAAACTCGCGCTCGCTTCTTTGATGGGAGGGCTTTGGTATGCTTTCAATGGCGAAGGCTCTGAGATTGTCGCTATAGGGATTTTTGTGTTGATTTTGTTTGTTTTTTTCATCCGCCCTGTGAGTTTCCAAGACCCAGAAAAACGAGAAGAATACATAGAACGGCTTAAAAAAAACCATGAGAGGAAAATGATCTTACAAGACAAGCAGAAAGAAGAACAAATGCGTCTTTATCAAGCCAAAAAAGAGCGAGAGAGCAGGCAAAAACAAGACCTTAAAGAACAAATGAAAAAATACTCATAAAGGAAAAAAATGGAAATCATTTTATTGATTATCGCAGCGGTTGTGTTGTTTTATTTTTACAACACCCTCAAAGAATATTTGAAAAACCCCCTAAACCCTAAAGCCAAAACCGAAGAATACGACTTGAAAAATGACCCCTATTTGTTAGCACAATCTAGCCCCCTAGACAAATTCAAGCAAACCCAAACAGGCGCTTATATGCGTCTTTTAAAGTTTTTAGACATTCAAAAAAACGCTTTGGATAACGCTTTAAGAACGCTTTTTATCCATGAATTAGAGCAGCCCTTAAGCAGCGAACAGCAAAATTTAGCCAAAGAGCTTCTCAATGAGCCTGTGGATCAAAAAGAAAATTTTGAATCCTTATGCCAAGAAATCGCTGATCACACGCATGGGGAATACACCAAACGCCTGAAATTAGTGGAATTTCTTATGTTATTAGCCTATGCTGATGGGATACTGGATAGCAAAGAAAAAGAATTGTTTTTAGATGTGGGGGCGTTTTTACAGATAGACAATCACGATTTTAACGAACTTTATGACAATTTTGAACGCTTCAATGCAATAGAAATCCCTATGTCTTTAGAAGAAGCAAAAAGTCTTTTTGAAATCCAAACTCACACCACCAAGCAAGATTTAGAGAAAAAAGCCCTGGATTTAAGCGTTCCCTACTACCATAAAATGAATGACAACAAACGCTACAGCGAACAAGATTTTATCTCGTTGAAAAAAATCGCCCTCGCTTCCCAAATCTTAGAAAAAGATTTAAAAGACTCATAGGGGTGTGATGAAAAAGGCTATTGAATGCCCTTTTTAAAAGCCCTGGAATCTTTTGATGCACCCTTTTTAGAAAAAGAAATTTCAAAGCGTTTTAGGGATAATTTAGTTTTTTTCAAATCCTATCACCCCCATCTGTTTAACGCCCTCAATACGCCTTTTAAAAATTACCAATTGCTTTTTGAAAACAACCACTTCAACCTCTTACACACGCCCACAAACGCTTTAAGCTACCCCAAAAATCAAATGATAGAAACCGCTTTTAACATGGCTTCTAACCCCTTGAATAATCCCAGATGGTCATTAGACAATAACCGCCTCTCTTTACATTATTTAAAATCTCAAAACAACCCCAAACTCCCCCTAACCCTTAAAGCCACGCATGCGATCTCAAACTTTTTAAATAACCATCAAACGCCTTGCTCTTTAAAGAAATTCTTACCCCCTACCATGATTTATGGCGTTTTAGACGGATTGTTTTTGGCTATTTTACAGGCTCAAAATTACCGCTTCCATTCGCTTTATTTGTTTGAAGAAAATTTAGATTTGTTTAAAATCAGTTGTTATTTTGCGCGTTATGAAGATTTGATTATAAAAGGGGCTAAACTCTTTATTCAAGGGTTTTTTAACCCCAATGAATTAAAAATGGATTTTTTGAAACGCCCTGTCACGCATTCTTTTTTAAAGCTAGAAATCATGCCCTATAAAAGCGCTTTTAATTCGCGCATGCGAGAAAACATTCAAAGCTATTACAAACAAGCCTTAAGGGGTTGGGGGAGTTTTGAAGATGAATTACTAGGGCTAAAAAACACGCTCAAAAATTTACCCTTATACAAAACTCTAAAGATTAAACCTAAAAAGATCAACGCCCCTATTTGCGTGGTGGGTAATGGGCCAAGCCTGGATTTATTGCTAGATTTTTTAAAAGAAAATGAAGAAAAATTCATTATTTTTTCATGCGGAACCGCCTTAAAGCCTTTAAAAACGCATGGCGTTAAAGTGGATTTTCAAATAGAAGTGGAGCGCATAGACTATCTTAAAGAGGTTTTAGAAAAAGCCCCCCTAGAAGACACCCCCTTAATGGGGGCTAACATGCTCAATCCTAACGCTTTTAATTTAGCCAAAGAAGCGTTGATGTTTATGCGCGGGGGGAGCGCTTGCGCGTATATAAGCCCTTTGAGTATAGAATACGCAGCGCCTTTTGTGGGCAATGCCGGGGTGGCTTTAGCGGGTTTGATGAGCGATGAAATCTATTTGTGCGCTTTAGATTGCGCTTATATCAAAGGGTTTAAAAAGCACGCTCAAAATTCCTATTATGAAAATGAAAAAGAAATTGACACTTCATCTTTAATCAGCGTAGAGGGCAATTTTAAAGGTTATGAAACTTTTAGCGACTCGCTCTTTTTGCTCTCTAAAGAAAGGATTGAAGAAGCCCTTCATTATTACCAGCCTAAAAAAGTCTATAATTTAAGCTATGGGGCTAAAATCAAGCATGCTGTTAGCCTTAATCACTCTCAAGTGAAATTGAAACAAATCAACAAACAAGAAGCTATCGCTCGCATTAAAAGCATGTTTAGCCCTAGAAGTCATCATGCTAAGGATTTAAACAATTTACAAAAAAATCTTATGAGTTTTAAAGAAAGTTTTTTCACGCATTTAAACACGCCTTGTAAAACCAAGCAAGAAATATTTGAATGGGTGGATAGCTTGAGTGGGTTTTGCCAAACAGCCAGCGCTAAAACCCCCACTATAGGCATTTTATTTGAAGGGAGTATCGCTCATATTTTACAAAGCGTCTTAATCGTTTCATTGCATCTTAACGAAAATGAGCTGACGCATTTTATCAATTATTCTCAAAACACTTTAAAACAATTCCTTAAAAAAGCTTGTTTGTTATTGCAAAGGCAGCTCAAACAACCATGATTTTTATTTTTACATTATAATAACAACCTTAAATCTAAGGGGTATGCATGCCATACAATGAAATCACAAGGGTTCAAATCCCTGCCTTAATGCATTTAGCCAAGTTGGGCTATAACTTTATTTCTCAAAAAGATAAGCCTAACCTAGACACCGCCACTAATATTTTAACCGATAGTTTCACTCAAGCCTTTGAGCGATTAAACCCTACTAAAAACGCAAAAGAAACGCTTGCTGAAATGAAAAAACGCTTGAATTACGATGATTTAGGCAAAAGCTTTTATGAATACTTGCTCAAAAGCGAGCGTCAAATCATAGACTTTGATAACCCTAACAACAATCTTTATGAAATGATGACCGAATTACCCTACAAATCCTTTAGGCCTGACATCACCCTTTTTATTAACGGCTTGCCTTTGGTGAATATAGAGGTTAAACAGCCTTTAGCCGGACAAGGCATCAAAGAAGAAAAAGATCGCCATATCCAACGCTACGAAAACCCCGAAAACAAAGTTTTTTATAACCTTGTGCAAATCTGGCTTTTTAGCGATAACTTGCCCTATGATGAAAAAAACCCCGATCAAGGCGTCTTTTATAGCGCTTCTTATTCGCCTATTTTCCAGCGCTTTGTTGAAGCTAATAGGCTAGATATTACCCCCCCCCCGAAAATGATCAAAATGATCAAAACCATCGATCGCTTGAAGAAATTCAAAAAAGCGTCTTAAACGAATTCAACCTTAAAGACACCGACTACCAAGAAAGCTCTAAAGACGCCACCACAAACCCCCTTTTAACTTCGTTTTGCTCTCACAAAAGGCTTTGCTTTATCCTAAAATACGGCATCAGTTTCTTAAAAGAAAAATCAGAGTTTAAAAAACACATTTGGCGTTATGCGCAGATGTTTGCGAGCTTGAATGTTTTAAAAGAATTGCAAAAGCATTATGAAACTAACCCCAAAGATCCCCTAAAAGGCATCATTTGGCACACGCAAGGCAGCGGTAAAACCGCCTTAACCTATCATTTAACCAAACTCATAAAAGACTTTTTTAGCCCGCTAGGGAAAAAGACTAAATTTTATTTTATTGTGGATAGGTTGGATTTATTAGAGCAAGCCAAAAACGAGTTTTTAAAAAGAGGCCTTTGTGCGCATGAGGCAGAAAATAAAGAGGATTTGAGCCAAAAATTAAAAAGCTCTAGCGTTTTTGAAGGCCCTCAAGGGAATGATGAAATCATCGTTGTGAATATCCAAAAATTCAAAGCCCCCAATGAAGAAAAAGCCCCCAATGAAGACCCTTCTAGCGCTCCTAAAGAAATTGTTTCTAAAACAGAATTACAAGAAGCGGCAAAAGATAGCCACGATTTACAAAGGGTGTTTATCATAGATGAAGCCCACAGGAGCTATGATCCTAAAGGTTGCTTTTACGCTAATTTGATAGAATGCGACAAGACAGCGCTAAAAATCGCTCTCACAGGCACGCCCCTATTAGAAGACAACGCGCAAGACAAAGCCACTAAAAACACTTTTGGCAACTACTTGCACACCTATTCTTATGCAGAATCCATTAAAGACAAACACACCCTAAAACTCCAATTAGAAATCATTGAAAAGAGCTACAAAGAAAAACTACAAGCAATCTATCGCCTTTTACAAGAAAGCATCATTATTGAAGACACAGAGGTTAAAAAAGAAACGATTTTTAATCATGAAAGATACATTAAAGAAATGCTCTATTATATCATCAGAGATTTATTAGATTTCAGGCGTGTAAATAATGATGAAAATTTAAAGGCTATGGTGGTTTGTTTTTCAAGCGCACAAGCCAAATTAGCTAATTTATTTTTTAATGAAGTCCAAGAAAAAGTCTTACAAGAAAACCCCAACCTAAGGATTTTAAACAAACTCCAATCCAGCCTGATTTTGCATGATGAACAAGAAGTTAAAGAAAAGATTGATTCTTTCAAACATAAAGATACGGATATAGTCTTTGTGTTTAACATGCTTTTAACCGGCTTTGATTTACCCAATCTCAAACGCCTTTATATCCACAGAGAATTAAAAGATCACAATTTATTACAAGCCCTAGCCAGAGTGAATCGCTCCTATAACGACATGTCTTTTGGCTATCTTATAGATTTTGTAGGCATTAAAGAAAATTATGACAAAACGACTGATGATTATTTGAAAGAGTTAAACCAATTCAATCAAAGCGATTCTAATATCAAAGATAATCTCAAAGACATGTTTGCGGATCGTGAAACTTTAGAAAAAGACATTAAAAACGCTTATGATGATCTTTTTAATTACCCCATTGATGATGTAGAGGACATGACTAGCACCATTGTCAATATTAGCGCAATGAACGAGCTTTTAAAAGTCTCACACGCCATTAACACGCTCAAAGAGCGCTACAATTTAATCCGCACTTCTAACGATGAAAAAATCCTTTCATTAAAAGAAAAAATTGATATTGAAAAGATCAATAAAATCTCTTCAATGCTTCATAAAAAAGCCAAACAACTCCATGCGTTAAAAAATATCAATGAGCCTAAAAACCCAAACAATTTAATGATTTTAGAAAACCTCATCGCTCTTTTAGACTTTAAAATAGAGTTTAAGGAAAGCAAAGAATTACGCTTTAAAGAACAAGAAGAAATTACCACTAAACAAAAACAAGCTAAAGAAATTTTAGAAAAAATCCCGGACAAACAAGACAAAGAAGTTCAAAAGATTTCTAAAGAGCTTTCAAAACTGATCCAAGAACCCCTAACCAATCATAATTTTGATGGAATTTCTCATTCTTATAGCGTAATCATTTCACAACTCAAACAACATAAGGAGCAAACCACCAACCTATTAAGCAAATACAATAATGATCGAGCTTATGCGATCACGCACAAACGCCTTCATAAGCGCCTTATGGAACAAAACATTTATAACCCAGCGGGAATTTTCACGCTTTTAAGCGCGCTCAAAAAAGCTCTTGATGCGCGTATTTTTAAGCGTCAAGAAATCTTAAACGAAGAGTATTACCTAAAAAATGCCATAAAAGTAGAATTAAGGGACGCTTTCAAAAAAGACCCCTCCTTAAAAGATTTAGAAAAAGAAAAAGAACTTATCATTCAAACCCTTTTTAACGAACTCACACAAAACCACCATCAAGGAAATTTGAATGCCCAATAACGCTTTATTGCAAATCAAACAAGACACCCTAAGCCTCATTGATGATTTAAAAGTCATTTGCAAGGATGCTGGTTTAGCGGGCGACGGCAACGAATACAAGATCATCACGCAATGCTTTTTGTATAAATTCTTATGCGATAAGTTTGAATTCCTTTTTGAACAAGAATTCCCTAATAAAACGATACGAGATTACAAAGACTTTAAAAAGGAAGAAAAAGAAGATTTTTTCCTTACCTTAAGCGATAACAAACTCCCCAAACTCGCTTATGATGAGCTTTTAAGCTATCTTTTTGAAAAACATTTTAACGATAACGATTTACACCTTAAGCTAGACGCTATTTTTAATCGCATTTCTAGCAATAACGCCGAACTTTTTAACACCAAAAGCACGGATAAAACCACTATCGCCTTATTTGAAAGCGTATCACAATACATTAATGAAGAGTCTAAAAGGGCTAATTTTACAAGAGCTTTATTAGACAAACTCAAAAATTTTAATTTCAAACAAGCTTTTTTAAACTTACAAAACCAACAAGGCTATGATTTTTTCGCCCCCATTTTTGAATACTTACTCAAAGATTACAATAACAACAGCGGAGGGAAATACGCCGAATACTACACCCCTTTAAGCATCGCTAGCATCATTGCTAAGCTTTTGATTAATGAGCCAACTCAAAGCGTCAAAATCTATGACCCAAGCGCTGGCACAGGAACGCTTTTAATGGCATTAGCCCACCAAATAGGCACCGATTCTTGCACCCTTTATGCCCAAGACATTTCGCAAAAATCCTTAAGAATGCTCAAACTCAACCTGATTTTAAACGACTTGACCCACTCTTTAAGAAACGCCATTGAGGGAAACACCTTGATTAACCCCTACCATTCTAAAGAATGTCATGGGAAAATGGATTTCATCGTGAGTAACCCCCCTTTCAAATTGGATTTTTCCAACGAGCATGCCGAAATTTCGCAAAACAAAAACGATTTTTTCTTAGGCGTGCCTAATATCCCTAAAAACGATAAAAGCAAAATGCCCATTTACACGCTCTTTTTCCAGCATTGCTTGAACATGCTTAGTAATAAGGGTAAGGGGGCTATTATCGTGCCAACCGGATTCATTAGCGCTAAAAGCGGGGTAGAAAATAAGATTGTCCGGCATTTAGTGGATGGAAGGCTCGTTTATGGGGTGGTTTGCATGCCCAGTCAGGTTTTTGCCAACACCGGCACTAATGTGAGCATCATCTTTTTTCAAAAAACGCCAAGCGCAAAGGAAGTCATTTTGATTGACGCTTCCAAACTCGGCGAAGAATACACCGAAAACAAAAACAAAAAAACGCGCTTAAGACCAAGCGATATGGATTTGATTTTAGAAACTTTTCAAAATAAAACCCCAAAAGCGGATTTTTGCGCTCTGGTTTCTTTTGATGAAATTACAGAAAAAAATTATTCTCTAAACCCCGGGCAGTATTTCACTATAGAAGACACAAGCGAAACAATCAGCCAAGCGGAGTTTAAAAGCTTAATGCATCAATATTCAAGCGAACTGACAAGCCTTTTTGATGAAAGCCAGAGCTTGCAACAAGAAATTTTAGAAACTTTAGGAAATCTTAATCATGACTAAACTTTTAGATTTAAAAAATCATTCAGTAATTGCTATCAATCAAAACAACTACACTAAAAAAGACAATTACAAAAAAGTTTGTTATTTAGATACTGACAACATTACAAATAATAGAATAAATGCTTTTCTAAAAATTGATTTAACAAAAGAAAAATTACCCTCAAGAGCTAAACGAAAATGCTCCATTAATAGCATTATTTATTCTAGTGTAAGACCCAACCAACGCCACTTTGGGATTATCAAAGAAATTCCAAAAAATTTTTTAGTTTCTACCGCTTTTATCGTAATAGATATTATAGACTTAGAAAAATTAGACCCTAATTATTTGTATTATTATATTACGCAAGATAAAATTACTCATCACTTGCAACGCATTGCAGAATGTGGGACTTCTAGCTACCCCTCTATCACGCTCTCAGATTTTCTTAATATTAAAATCAAACTTTACCCACTAGAAACACAACAAAAAATCGCCCGCACGCTTTCTATCCTAGATCAAAAAATAGAGAACAACCATAAAATCAATGAGCTTTTGCACACGCTCGCTTATAAAATCTATGAATATTATTTCAAATACAAACCTAAAAATGCAAAGCTAGAACAAATTATTATTGAAAATCCTAAATCTAGCATTATGGTTAAAAACGCCCAAAAAACCCAAGATAAATACCCATTTTTTACAAGCGGAGATAATATCCTATCCTACCCTAAAGCGATCATTGATGGCAGAAATTGCTTTTTAAACACTGGCGGTAATGCTGGTATTAAATTTTATGTAGGCAAAGCTTCTTATTCAACGGATACTTGGTGTATTTGCGCCAACGAATTTAGCGACTATTTATATTTACTGCTCTCAAGTATAAAAAACCATATCAATCAAAGCTTTTTTCAAGGAACTAGCCTTAAACACTTACAAAAAAATTTGCTTAAAAAATATCCTATTTACATGCCGTCCGCACATGAAATTAAAAAATTTAATCAAATTATTATGCCCCTACTCACGCTTATATCCATTAACACAAGAACTTCTAAAAAATTAGAACAAATCAGAGATTTTCTACTCCCCCTACTCTTAAAACAACAAGTCAAACCCCAATGAAAAATTTTAGAACAAAACTTTTTTAAGGGGTAAAAACCCTTTAGTTACAAGAAAGAGAAGTTTTGCCATCAAAAGAAATTTTTTAAAGAAAAAGAAGTTTCAAAAAATTAAAAGTTTGAGTCAAATCCGCTAGTAACCATAGATTTGACCCCAGCGCTCTTGCACCAGAGCCAAAATTTTAGTATAATGGCGTTGCGAGTGCCATTAAAACTATGATTACTAATCTCATGTTAGGTTATCTCCTTTTCTGAGGTAACCACCCACTGTTACCCCCAACCCTAACATACTCCAAATACCGCAACCAAAGAGAAAACCAAGAGATTACTACTTGCGTCCGTTTATTATAGAAACAATCAACCAAAAAAACGCTAAAAAAAATTTTAAGCGATCTTTTAGGGTTAAATGAAGTTTTATTCAAAAAATGAAGTTTTACAAAAAAGAGTTTTTAAACAACAACTAAGCAAACTCGCGCTACAATCTCCCTTTTTGATTGCGGAGTATGGCGCAGCCTGATTAGCGCGCACCCTTGGGGTGGGTGAGGTCGTGGGTTTGAATCCCGCTACTCCGACCATGACTTTTTAAAAAAGCTTCAATCATTATCATTTCATTATATAATCACACCAAACAAAATCAATTTTTAAACATGATGATTTAAAGGATTTCTATTGAATCGTTTCTTTAACCGAGAGCTTTCATGGTTAGCTTTTAACACAAGGGTTTTAAACGAAGCCAAAGATGAGAGCTTGCCTTTATTAGAGCGCTTGAAATTTTTAGCCATTTATGACACGAATTTAGACGAATTTTACATGATAAGAGTGGCAGGGCTTAAACAACTCTATGAACATAAAATCGCCTCTAAAGGCATTGATGGCGCAAGCCCTGAAGAGCAACTAGAAAAAATCAAGCATTATTTAGCGCATGAAATTGAAGAAAGGGAGTTAGAATTCCAAAAAATCCAAGCCCTACTTTTTAAAAAAGGGCTTTGTATCACCCCCTATAATGAATTGAATTTAGAGCAAAAAGCGAAGGCTAAAACCTATTTTAAAGAGCAGCTTTATGCGTTAGTCTTGCCTTTTAAGTTGGATTCTTCGCACACCTTCCCGCCTTTAGCGAATCTGACTTTCGCGCTTTTTGCCCACATTAAAGACAAAGAAACCCAAAGCGCCTCCTATGCGCTCATCAAACTCCCCTCTTTTATCTTCCGTTTTGTGGAACTAGAAAAGGGCTTGTTTGTGTTAGCTGAAGAAATCGTAGAAGCGCATTTAGAAGAATTGTTTTTAGAGCATGAGATTTTAGACTGCATGGCGTTTAGGGTAACTTGCGATGCGGATATTGCCATCACTGAAGATGAAGCGCATGATTATGCGGATTTGATGAGTAAGAGTTTGAGGAAACGCAATCAAGGCGAAATCGTGCGCTTGCAAACTCAAAAAGGGAGTCAAGAGCTTTTAAAAACCCTTTTAGCGTCTTTAAGGAGCTTTCAAACCCACTCTTACAAAAAGCACAAACTCACCGGCATGCATATCTATAAAAGCGCGATCATGCTCAATTTAGGGGATTTGTGGGAATTAGTCAATCATAGCGACTTTAAAGCGCTCAAATCGCCCAATTTCACGCCCAAAATCCACCCTCATTTCAATGAAAACGATCTTTTCAAATCCATAGAAAAACAAGATCTGTTGCTGTTCCATCCTTATGAAAGTTTTGAGCCTGTGATCGATTTAATAGAGCAAGCCGCTAATGATCCGACCACCCTTTCTATCAAAATGACGCTTTATCGTGTAGGCAAGCATTCCCCCATTGTCAAAGCCTTGATTGAAGCGGCGAGCAAGATTCAAGTGAGCGTTTTAGTGGAATTAAAAGCGCGTTTTGATGAAGAAAGCAATCTGCACTGGGCAAAAGCTTTAGAAAGGGCGGGCGCGTTAGTCGTTTATGGCGTTTTCAAACTCAAAGTGCATGCTAAAATGCTATTGATCACTAAAAAAACAGACAACCAGTTACGCCATTTCACACATTTAAGCACGGGCAATTACAACCCTTTGAGTGCTAAAATCTATACCGATGTGAGTTTTTTTAGCGCTAAAAATGAAATCGCTAACGACATTATCAAGCTTTTCCATTCCTTGCTTACGAGCAGCGCAACTAATAGCGCATTAGAAACGCTTTTTATGGCGCCCAAACAGATCAAGTCTAAAATCATTGAACTCATTCAAAATGAAATGAATCACAAACAAGAAGGCTATATCATTTTAAAAGCCAACGCCCTAGTGGATAGCGAAATCATTGAATGGCTCTATCAAGCCTCTCAAAAAGGGGTTAAAATTGATCTCATTATTAGAGGGATTTGCTGTTTAAAGCCCCAAGTCAAAGGATTGAGCGAAAATATCAGGGTGTATTCTATTGTGGGGAAATATTTAGAACATGCACGCATTTATTATTTTAAACATGAGAATATCTATTTTTCTAGCGCGGATTTAATGCCCAGAAATTTAGAAAGGCGCGTGGAATTGCTCATTCCCGCCACAAACCCAAAGATCGCTAATAAATTGTTACATATTTTAGAAATCCAATTAAAAGACACCCTAAAACGCTACGAGTTAAATTCTAAAGGCCGTTACACTAAAGTTTCAAACCCTAACGATCCTTTAAATTCACAGGATTATTTTGAAAAACAAGCCCTTAAAACCTTTTAAAGGTTATCGTTCAAATCATAAAAGATAAGGATTTAAATGCTTTATTCGTTATTAAAAAAATATCTTTTTAGCCTGGACGCTGAAGACGCGCATGAAAAAGTTTGTCAAATTTTAAGAACGCTTTCTTCATCGCCCTTTTTGTGTAGTTTGATCCATTCTCAATGGGGTTATAAAAACCCAAAGCTTGAAAACGAAATTTTAGGTTTAAATTTCCCTAACCCTTTAGGCTTGGCCGCCGGTTTTGATAAAAACGCTTCCATGCTTAGGGCGTTAATCGCTTTTGGGTTTGGCTATTTGGAAGCAGGCACTCTCACCAATGAAGCGCAAATGGGAAATGAAAGACCAAGGCTTTTCAGGCACATTGAAGAAGAGTCCTTACAAAATGCGATGGGGTTTAATAATTACGGGGCGATTTTAGGAGCGAGATCGTTTAAGCGCTTCGCCCCCTATAAAACCCCTATTGGCATCAATTTAGGCAAAAACAAACACATAGAGCAAGCGCATGCCCTAGAAGATTACAAGGCGGTTTTAAATAAATGTTTAAACATTGGCGATTATTACACTTTCAACCTTTCTTCGCCCAACACCCCCAATTTAAGGGATTTACAAAACAAAGCGTTTGTGAATGAGCTTTTTTGCATGGCTAAAGAAATGACCCATAAGCCTTTATTTTTAAAAATCGCCCCGGATTTAGAAACAGACAGCATGCTAGAAATTGTCAATAGCGCTATTGAAGCCGGAGCGCATGGGATTATTGCGACTAATACGACCATTGATAAAAGCCTGGTGTTCGCTCCTAAAGAAATGGGAGGCTTGAGCGGGAAATGCCTGACTAAAAAAAGCCGTGAAATCTTTAAAGAATTGGCTAAAGCTTTTTTTAACAAGACTATTCTTGTTTCTGTGGGGGGGATTAGCGATGCCAAAGAAGCTTATGAAAGGATTAAAATGGGAGCGAGTCTGTTACAAATTTATAGCGCTTTTATTTACAATGGGCCAAATTTATGCCAAAATATTCTTAAAGATTTGGTAAAATTACTCCAAAAAGATGGATTTTTGAGCGTCAAAGAGGCTATAGGAGCGGATTTAAGATGAAACATTTTTCTGTTAAAAGACTTTTGAGGCTTAGTTCTGTCTTGTTAGTCACTTTAGGAGCGAGCATGCACGCACAATCTTACTTACCCAAACATGAGAGCGTTACCTTAAAAAACGGGTTGCAAGTCGTAAGCGTCCCCTTAGAAAATAAAACTGGGGTTATAGAAGTGGATGTGCTTTATAAAGTCGGCTCTAGAAACGAAGTCATGGGCAAGAGCGGGATCGCTCACATGTTAGAGCATTTGAATTTTAAAAGCACTAAAAACCTTAAAGCCGGTGAATTTGATAAGATCGTTAAGCGTTTTGGGGGCGTGAGTAACGCTTCTACGAGTTTTGATATTACGCGCTACTTCATTAAAACCAGTCAGGCTAACTTGGATAAGTCTTTAGAATTGTTCGCTGAAACCATGGGTTCTTTGAATTTAAAAGAAGATGAGTTTTTGCCTGAGCGTCAAGTGGTCGCTGAAGAAAGGCGATGGCGCACCGATAATTCCCCTATCGGCATGCTTTATTTCCGCTTTTTTAACACCGCCTATGTCTATCACCCCTACCATTGGACGCCCATTGGTTTTATGGATGATATTCAAAACTGGACTTTAAAAGACATTAAAAAATTCCATTCGCTCTATTATCAGCCTAAAAACGCTATTATTTTAGTGGTGGGCGATGTCAATTCCCAAAAGGTTTTTGAATTGAGTAAAAAGCATTTTGAATCCTTAAAAAACCTTGATGAAAAAGCTATCCCCACCCCTTACATGAAAGAGCCTAAACAAGATGGAGCCAGAACGGCAGTCGTGCATAAAGATGGGGTCCATTTAGAATGGGTAGCGTTAGGGTATAAAGTGCCTGCTTTCAAACATAAAGATCAAGTTGCCCTAGACGCGTTAAGCAAGCTTTTAGGCGAAGGCAAAAGCTCGTGGTTGCAAAGCGAATTAGTGGATAAAAAACGCCTGGCTTCTCAAGCTTTCTCGCACAACATGCAATTACAAGATGAAAGCGTGTTTTTATTCATCGCTGGGGGTAATCCTAATGTCAAAGCCGAAGCCTTACAAAAAGAAATCGTAGCGCTTTTAGAAAAGCTGAAAAAAGGCGAAATCACTCAAGCGGAGTTAGACAAGCTCAAAATCAATCAAAAAGCTGACTTCATTTCTAACTTAGAAAGTTCTGGCGATGTGGCGGGGCTTTTTGCGGACTATTTAGTGCAAAACGATATTCAAGGCTTGACCGATTATCAGCAACAATTTTTGGATTTAAAAGTGAGCGATTTGGTGCGTGTGGCTAATGAATATTTTAAAGACACCCAATCAACCACCGTGTTTTTGAAACCTTAAAAGAGCCTTATAACATGCAATTTCATTCATCTAGTGCGTTAATTACGCCTTTTAAAAAAGATTTGAGCGTTGATGAGGCCGCTTATGAATCCTTGATCAAGCGCCAAATTTTTCAAGGCATGGACGCATGCGTGCCTGTTGGCACGACAGGAGAATCCGCCACGCTCACCCACAAAGAGCACATGCGTTGCATTGAAATCGCCATAGAGACTTGCAAAAACACTAAAACGCCCTCCAATTCACGCATGAAAGTGTTAGCCGGCGTGGGCAGTAACGCCACGAGCGAGTCGCTTTCTTTAGCAAAGTTCGCTCAAAAAATCGGTGCGGATGCGATTTTATGCGTAAGCCCCTATTATAACCGCCCCACCCAGCAAGGCTTGTTTGAACATTATAAAACTATCGCTCAATCGGTGGAAATCCCTGTCATGCTTTATGATGTGCCAAGCCGAACGGGCGTGTCTATTGAAGTCCCAACCGCTCTCAAACTCTTTAGAGAAGTCCCTAACATTAAAGCCATTAAAGAAGCGTCTGGCTCTTTGAAAAGAGTAACAGAATTGCATTACTATGAAAAAGATTTTAAAATTTTTAGCGGGGAAGATTCGCTCAACCACTCTATCATGTTTTCAGGGGGATGTGGCGTGATTTCAGTGACCGGTAATTTAATGCCTAATTTGATTTCACAAATGGTCAATTGCGCGATTAAACAAAAATACCAACAAGCCCTAGAAATCCAAAATAAGCTTTTTGATTTGCATCAAGCCCTTTTTGTAGAAACGAATCCCATCCCTATTAAAATGGCCATGCATTTAGCCGGCTTGATTGAAAACCCAAGTTACAGACTGCCTTTAGTGGCCCCAAGCAAAGAAACGATCAAACTTTTAGAAAAAACTTTACAACAATATTATGAGGTAATTGCATGAATGGTTTCAATCACATGAAAAACAAAACCCTAGTGATCAGCGGCGCGACTAGGGGGATTGGCAAGGCGATATTGTATCGCTTCGCTCAAAGCGGCGTGAATATCGCTTTCACTTACAATAAAAATGTTGAAGAAGCCAATAAAATCATAGAAGATGTGGAGCAAAAATATTCCATTAAAGCCAAAGCCTACCCCCTTAATGTTTTAGAGCCTGAGCAATACACAGAGCTTTTTAAGCAAATTGACGCTGATTTTGACAGAGTGGATTTTTTTATTTCTAACGCTATTATTTATGGGCGTTCTGTCGTGGGGGGATTTGCGCCGTTTATGCGATTAAAACCTAAGGGGTTAAACAACATTTACACAGCCACCGTGTTAGCGTTTGTCGTAGGGGCTCAAGAAGCGGCAAAACGCATGCAAAAAATAGGTGGCGGGGCGATCGTGAGCTTAAGCTCTACCGGGAATTTGGTCTATATGCCTAATTACGCCGGGCATGGCAATTCTAAAAACGCCGTAGAAACCATGGTCAAATACGCTGCCGTGGATTTAGGCGAATTTAACATTAGAGTGAATGCAGTTAGCGGCGGGCCTATTGATACGGACGCTTTGAAAGCCTTCCCTGATTATGTGGAGATTAAAGAAAAAGTAGAAGAGCAATCGCCCCTAAAACGCATGGGCAATCCTAACGATCTAGCCGGGGCGGCTTATTTTTTATGCGATGAGACCCAAAGCGGTTGGCTTACAGGGCAAACGATCGTTGTGGATGGTGGGACTACTTTTAAATAAAGATTTTTTTTGAAAAACATTATCCACATCCACCAAAACAAAGAGTTGCAATTCGTTAAAAAATGCTTGTTGGGCTATTTTTTCGCCCCTTTGTGTGGGGCTGTTTTGTTGGTGCTTTTTCTTGTTTCAAGTGGGGCAAAATCGTTTCAAATTTCTAACCTATTCAGCAATCAACTAGCTTATATCGTTTTATTGTCTCTTTTTTTATGCGCGCTTGGGTTTATTGTGGGGGCGGTTGGTTTTTATAGGCTTTCTAAAATCACGCGCCATTTAGGGTTTTTTGAAAATTTTGCTTTCAGTTTTTTGGCGGTGATTTTATGCACCATTTTAAGCTATCTTGTCCCTAACGCCAGTAACGCTCTTTCGCTAATCGGTAATGGCGTTTCTATTTTTTATTTGCACAAACTCTATAGAGAATTGAGCCTTTACACGCAAGAAAGATTTTTCTTAAGCGGGTTTAGGTTGTTGCTTTTTAGTTTCATGCTGGCTCTTTTAGGGATTTTAGTGCAAGCGTTAGTTATCATTTTTTTAACGACCGCTGTGATTTTAATGTGTGTGGCGCTTGGCTTTTTAGGGCGTGCGTTTTTGAATTTTTCACAAGTCTTTTTGAAAGCATGAAAGTTTTAAAACTCCTGCCTAATTTTTTGACGATTTTACGCATTGTCTTATCCTTATTTTTATTATTTTTATTGTTAAACACGCGCACTTATTTTAGTTTTTTAACCCCCTTTCACATTAACATGATCTCTTCATTGGTTTTTTTATTTGCCGCGCTCACGGATTTATTGGACGGCTACATCGCTAGAAGCTATAAAGCCAAATCGCGCTTTGGGGAAATCTTTGATCCTTTAGCGGATAAAATCCTTATTTTGAGCGCGTTTTTAGGGTTAGTCCATTTGGATCGTGTGAATGCGTGGATCCCGTTTGTGATTTTAGGGCGTGAATTTTTTATTTCAGGGCTTAGAGTCTTAGCCGCTAATGAAAAAAAGGATATTCCTGTCAATGCGTTAGGCAAGTATAAAACCGTTTCTCAAGTCGTAGCGATTGGCGCTTTATTAGCCAATTTAACTTACTCTTATGTGCTTGTGGCTATAGCGGTTTTTTTAACCCTTTATTCGGGGATAGATTACACCATTAAATATTATAAATCTTAATATTTTAGAAGAAGTTTTTAGCGTTCTTTAAGAAAACCTTAAAACTCTTAAAAAGCTATCGCTTGATCAAGCTCTTTTACTATTTAATCTTTAAAAAATGCTTTTGATCGTTTTTTAAAATTTTATTTTCAATATTCAATTAAAAAAAATCATTTTATTTTATTTTTGTTATAATTCAAGCTATTTTTATTTTCAATCTAAGGAGGTGTCGCATGGACAATCAAAAGATAACGCATCAAAATACCACGCAAAAACAAGGCGAGCTTAAAAGAGACATGAAAATGCGCCATCTCTTGATGATTGCCTTTGGGGGAGCGATTGGCACAGGGCTTTTTGTAGGCACTGGAGGTAATATTGCGAGCGCTGGCCCTTTAGGGACTTTGATCGCTTATGGTTTTGGAGGGCTTGTGGTTTATTGCATCATGCTCTCTTTAGGCGAATTGGCTAGCGTTTATCCCACTACGGGCAGTTTTGGGGATTATGCGGCTAAATTCATAGGCCCTGGCACGGGCTATATGGTTTTTTGGATGTATTGGCTTGGCTGGGTGATCACGGTGGCGCTAGAATACATCGCTATAGGCATGCTCATGCAACGCTGGTTTGCTAATATTCCCATCCATTATTGGGTTATTTTATGCATTGCGTTGGTTTTTTTATTGAACTTTTTTTCGGTTAAAATTTTTGCCGAGGGCGAGTTTTTCTTTAGCCTGATTAAAGTTTTAGCAGTGATCGCTTTTATAGGCATTGGCGTAATTGGGATCATTTATCAAATCTATTTGCATGGGTTTAGTTCTATTTTTGATAATTTCCATTTTGGCGATAAGGGGTTTTTCCCTAACGGGAGCGCGGCGGTTTTTAGCGCGATGCTCGCTGTCATTTTTGCCTTCACTGGCACAGAGGTGATTGGGGTGGCTGTGGGAGAGACTAAAAACGCTAGCGAAGTGATGCCTAAAGCGATTAAAGCGACCTTGTGGCGGATTGTCTTTTTCTTTTTAGGCTCTGTGTTTGTCATTTCTGTTTTTTTACCCATGAGCGATTCTTCTATCGCGCAAAGCCCCTTTGTGAGCGTTTTAGAACGCATCAACTTGCCCTTTATTGGCATGGGTATCCCTTATGTGGCTGATATAATGAACGCTGTTATCATTACGGCGATGTTTTCTACCGCTAATTCAGGGCTTTATGGAGCGAGTCGCATGATTTATGGGCTGTCCAAACAAAAGATGTTTTTTAAGGTTTTTTCCCAACTCAACCGACAAGGCACGCCCACTTATGCGATGCTTTTTTCCCTTTCTTTTTCTCTCATAGGGCTTTTAGTCCAAATTTATGCCAAAGAAAATGTCGTGGAAGCTTTGATCAATGTGATCAGTTTCACGGTGATTATTGTGTGGGTTAGCGTGTCCGTTTCGCAATATTCTTTCCGCAAGCAATACTTAAAAGCCGGGCATTCTTTAGAGGATTTGCCTTATAAAGCCCCTTTCTTGCCCTTTTTGCAACTCATAGGGATCACTGGGTGTATTATCGGCGTGATCGGTTCAGCTATGGATAAGGATCAACGCATCGGGATGATTTTAACGATTGTTTTTGCTGTTGTGTGTTACATTGGATACTATTTTACACAAAAAGCTAATGAAAATAACAAAAAAGATTTGATATAATCTTTTTTTAATTTTGAAGTTTAGCACATTTTAAGGAAGTAACCATGATGAAAAAAACCCTTTTTATCTCTTTGGCTTTAGCGTTAAGTTTGAATGCGGGCAATATCCAAATCCAAAACATGCCCAAAGTGAAAGAGCGAATAAGCGTCCCCTCTAAAGAGGATACGATCTATTCTTACCACGATTCCATTAAGGACTCTATTAAAGCGGTGGTGAATATCTCTACTGAAAAGAAGATTAAAAACAATTTTATAGGTGGCGGTGTGTTTAATGACCCCTTTTTTCAACAATTTTTTGGGGATTTGGGCGGCATGATCCCTAAAGAAAGAATGGAAAGGGCTTTAGGCAGCGGCGTCATCATTTCTAAAGATGGCTATATTGTAACTAATAACCATGTGATTGATGGTGCAGATAAGATTAAAGTTACTATTCCAGGGAGCAATAAAGAATATTCCGCTACTTTAGTAGGCACGGATTCTGAAAGCGATTTAGCGGTGATTCGCATCACTAAAGACAATTTACCCACGATCAAATTCTCTGATTCTAATGATATTTTAGTGGGCGATTTGGTTTTTGCGATCGGTAACCCTTTTGGCGTGGGCGAAAGCGTTACGCAAGGCATTGTTTCAGCGCTCAATAAAAGCGGGATTGGGATCAACAGCTATGAAAATTTCATTCAAACAGACGCTTCCATCAATCCTGGAAATTCCGGCGGCGCTTTAATTGATAGCCGTGGAGGGTTAGTGGGGATCAATACCGCTATTATCTCTAAAACTGGGGGCAATCACGGCATTGGCTTTGCCATCCCTTCTAACATGGTTAAAGATATTGTAACCCAGCTCATCAAAACCGGTAAGATTGAAAGAGGTTACTTGGGCGTGGGCTTGCAAGATTTGAGTGGCGATTTGCAAAATTCTTATGACAATAAAGAAGGAGCGGTGGTCATTAGCGTAGAAAAAGACTCTCCGGCTAAAAAAGCAGGGATTTTGGTGTGGGATTTGATCACTGAAGTCAATGGGAAAAAGGTTAAAAACACGAATGAGTTAAGAAATCTAATCGGCTCTATGCTGCCCAATCAAAGAGTAACCTTAAAAGTCATTAGAGACAAAAAAGAACGCGCCTTCACTCTCACTCTTGCCGAAAGGAAAAACCCTAACAAAAAAGAAACCATTTCTGCTCAAAACGGCGCGCAAGGCCAATTGAACGGGCTTCAAGTAGAAGATTTAACCCAAAAAACCAAAAGGTCTATGCGTTTGAGCGATGACGTTCAAGGGGTTTTAGTCTCTCAAGTGAATGAAAATTCCCCAGCAGAGCAAGCCGGCTTCAGGCAAGGCAACATCATCACAAAAATTGAAGAGATTGAAGTGAAAAGCGTTGCGGATTTTAACCATGCTTTAGAAAAATATAAAGGCAAACCCAAACGATTCTTAGTTTTAGACTTGAATCAAGGTTATAGGATCATTTTGGTGAAATGATAGGGGTGGGTCGTTAGTCGCATGTCTTTGATTAGAGTGAATGGGGAAGCTTTTAAACTCTCTTTAGAAAGTTTAGAAGAAGACCCTTTTGAAACTAAAGAAACGCTAGAAACGCTTATCAAACAAACGAGCGTTGTTTTATTGGCTGCTGGGGAGTCTAAGCGTTTTTCTCAAACCATCAAAAAGCAGTGGTTACGCTCTAATCATACCCCCTTATGGCTCAGCGTGTATGAGAGCTTTAAAGAAGCCCTAGACTTTAAGGAAATCATTTTAGTCGTAAGCGGATTGGATTATATTTATATCCAACGCCATTACCCCAAAATCAAGCTTGTAAAAGGCGGGGCATCAAGGCAAGAATCCGTGCGTAACGCTTTAAAAGTAATTGATAGCGCTTACACGCTCACCAGCGATGTGGCTAGGGGTTTAGCCAATATGGAAACGCTTAAAAGCTTGTTTTTAACTCTCCAACAAACGAGCCATTATTGCATCGCTCCTTACTTGCCTTGCTATGACACAGCGATCTATTATAACGAGGCTTTAGATAGAGAAGCGATCAAACTCATTCAAACCCCGCAATTAAGCCACACCAAAGCGCTCCAATCAGCCCTAAACCAAGGGGATTTTAAAGATGAAAGCAGCGCGATTTTACAAGCTTTCCCTGATCGTGTGAGTTATATTGAAGGCAGTAAAAATTTGCACAAACTCACCACGAGCGGCGATTTGAAACATTTCGCACTCTTTTTCAACCCAGCAAAAGACACTTTTATCGGCATGGGCTTTGATACGCATGCGTTTGTTAAAAATAAGCCTATGGTTTTAGGGGGGGTTGTTTTGGATTGCGAGTTTGGGTTAAGGGCTCACAGCGATGGCGATGCTTTGTTGCATGCAGTTATTGATGCGGTTTTAGGAGCGATTAAAGGGGGGGATATTGGCGAATGGTTCCCTGATAATGACCCCAAATACAAAAACGCCTCTTCTAAAGAGCTTTTAAAAATCGTGTTGGATTTTTCTCAAAGCATTGGGTTTGAATTGCTTGAAATGGGGGCGACCATCTTTAGCGAAATCCCTAAAATCACTCCTTACAAACCGGCGATTTTAGAGAATTTGAGCCAACTTTTAGGTTTAGAAAAATCTCAAATCAGCTTAAAAGCCACCACAATGGAAAAAATGGGGTTCATTGGCAAACAAGAAGGGCTGTTAGTCCAAGCGCATGCGAGCATGCGTTATCAACAAAAACTTTAAATGCGATAAAAGGAAGAATTGATGAAAATCTTAATCATTGAAGACGATTTAGCGCTAGCTAGGAGTATTTCGCATAATTTGCATGATTTAGGGCATTTTTGCGAGATCATCTCTAGCATTTCAGAAGAAAATAAAGAGCCTTATGATGTGATTTTAGTTTCTTCTAAAGTTTGCACTCAAGGGCGTTGCGAACATTTTGTGCGTTATAATTCCAAGCAAATCATTATCATGATGGCTTCGCATGTCAATGAAGATGGCGTGAATAAACCCATTCAAGCGGGAGCGAGAGATTATATTCTAAAACCTTTTAAAATGGATGAATTGTTGCGTAAAATCCAATACCACAAAGCCTATCAAGAAATGACCGCTCGCTTGGGATTTTATGAAAATTACTTAGACTTTATCCATGCGGAATTGCCCTTGCCTAAAGATTTTTCTTACCGGCCGCCCTTTATCATCCACACGCCCTCTCAAGAGCTTGCGAACGCTTATTTATTGCAATACGCTAAAGAAAGGCAAATGGATTTTTCTTTTTTCTCTTTAAAGGATACCACTTGGAAAGAACTATACAAGAATAAAGACAAACTAGAACGCCCTTTTTACATCATGCATTTAGAAGAGCTTAAAAAAGATGAGCAATTGAAATTGCTAGAATTGGCCCGTTCATGCCCCATTGTTTTGTCCTATACCCATAAAGAGCCATTAGAATTTCCTAAAATTGTGAGCATTGAATGCGGCAATAAACCCCTATCTTTGTTCAACAATAACACGACCTTTCTTTCCATTCAAGAATACGAAAAGGAAGCGATTAGGCATTTTTCTTCTACTTGCACCGATACAGAATTAGCCAGCAAGCTTGGCATTAGCCGTAAAAGCCTTTGGGAAAAACGCCGGAAGTATAACTTACCGCGCAAGTAGAAAATCCTTAAACTCTGTTTTTTGTGGGGTGCTAATCATAAAATGTAAGAATACTAAAAGCGTTTTTACCGATATTATGTAGCAAACGCACCTAGATTTTAATTACTTTTAAAAATAAAATTCTATTATATCTATAAAAATAACGACTGTTACTTATAATCCGTTGCATTAAAAACACCAAAAGCATTACAATTGCCGAAATTTAGAGAAATGCGAGCTAATGATGATTTTACAAAATTTTGGCACAGCAATAAGACAATTAAGAGAAAAAACTGGTTTAAGTCAAGAAAAATTTGCACTGTCAATCGATATGGATAGAACATATTATGCTTCTGTAGAAAACGGTAAAAGAAATATTTCTTTGAAAAATATTAAAAAAATTGCCGATGGTCTTGGCGTTTCTCTTGAAACACTATTTCAAAACCTAAAATAAATCAAATTTTCTTGCCTATCTAATTAAATAAATCCTTAAAGGACTGATGTGCCACGAAATACAAAATTATTACATCCAGATTTTATTAACTACATGTATTCTATTATAAACCATCCAAATTACAGCGGTCTTCCAATAAAAAATAAAAACAATGGAGAATATATATGGCTTGCACCAGCTGATACTGAAATAGGAAAAGACAGGATAAAATGGTGTATTAATAAAGCATATGAGCTAAAACTTATTGGTGATATAAGTCAATCATATCCAGGAATATATGCTGATGTGATGTTGAAAATTCATCCTACAAAATATAAAATTTGTCAAATTTGTGGAAAGAGTATGTCTTTATTTTATCATTATCCTAGCAAAAATTTTCTAAAATCATTGAACGACACATTTAATAGCTACTACACAATATGTGACCATATTTCTTTTATATGGGATGACCTTATGATGAATGGTGTTAACAAAATAGATTTGGCTAGTTTTTTTATTGAAAAAGGCGATTTAAATTTAAATCATCAAACAGCAACAAAAGATGAAATAATTAATAGTCTTGAATATGCTTGTAGAAAAGGCAATAAAAAGTGTCTTGGTCCAGGTGCTATGTCAAATTTTCCAGATAGATTTGATGGTTTTCATTCTTACAATAGATGTTGTAGAGAAATACAAGATTTAGGTAGGTCGCAAGAAAATTTAAGAACCTATACAAAAGATAGGAGAGCTTATGAATATTGGAGTGATGGCAATATTCACGCAGCAAACCAATTTATGGGAAGTAATTTTTTTAATGGAATATCAGCCGACCATATAGGACCAATTTCTCTCGGTTTTATACACGACCCTTTATATTTGCAACCAATGTTAAGTGGAGAAAATTCATCAAAAAGAGACAGATTAACAATAATAGATATAGAAAATATAATAAAAATTCAAAATAGAACAGGCGTGTATCCAATATCGTGGTATTCAATAAGATTATGGGACTATATACAGAATAACTACAAAAACAAGTCAGATAAAACATTATTGCTGTATAGGGATATGCTGAAACAAAATGTGATGAATTTTATGTTTATATTATATTCTATTTTGACTTTATGCCCAAAAAATGGTAAGAATTTTCTAATTCAAGCATTTTTAGAACCAAAACGCAATTATTTTAACTGGACTTATAACTTTAACAATATGGGGGAAGTTGTTTCTCAAAAACCTAGACATTTTACTGTGAGAAATCAAGATGAGTTTGATAGGTATAAAAGAATAGCATTAGAATCCGTATTCGAATATAACAAAAAAGATAATCGTAAAAACAATAGCGATTTAAATAGCGGTGAATGTGTTAAATTGGCTCAAATTCGTCAATATATTGAAGCAAATGCTCCAAATGCACAAGTAATTACATTATTTAATGAACTTATGGCGATGATACAAATAAGATTGATTAGTAAATATCAAGAACTTTAAATCAATCTTGTATTTTTGCTATATAATCTTCATACGATAAGTGATTTCTTAAAAAATCAATAGTTGCAGTGTTGACATTATTTGATTTATATTTTGCACTTTCACTGCATTCAATTATTTCTAAATCTTTTATTGTGTCTTTTGCCGTAATTTGTTTTTTTGCTTCAATTGTAATTGGTTGCGGAAAAAGTTCGCTCGGCATAATATTTAAATCATCTCTTGCACATATAATTATAACTCTTCTTCTTTTTTGTGAAACACCAAACTCGTTTGCAAACATAACTCTACCATTTGTATTGTATCCTAATTCTGAAAATAATTGATGAATTTCTTTATATATTTTCCCTTTTTGGTAGCTCAAAAGCCCCTCTACATTTTCAAAAACTATTATTTTAGGCTTAACCTTTTTTATAACATCGATAAAATCACGAAAAAGCTGATTTCTTGGGTCATTATCAGCTCTAAAACCTGCCATAGAAAACCCTTGACAAGGCGGCCCACCACAAATAATATCCGCACCTTGTTCTAATGCAATACTACTTATTTTATTTTTTATTGCTTGTTGAGTAATATCTCCACACAAAACATTGATTTCAGGATTATTAACTTTTAGCGTAATGCAAGCACTTTTATCTATATCGTTGCCTAGTAGCGATATAATTCCAGCCTTTTTAAATCCTGTCGTCATTCCGCCTGCTCCACAAAATAAATCTACCGATTTATAGCAACCTATTTTATCTTTTATTTTTTTTCCAATCTGATAAGCTAAAAAAACAGGAACTGCATTTCCTACTTGATTAAGAATTTCTTTTTTATTTCCATAAAAATAATAATCATCTTGGAAAGTTTGAAATCTTGCTGCTTCCCTAACTGAAATTACTCTATTATGAATAGGATGAACATAAGTTCCGTTTCCTGGTCTATTAAAGCAAGTTGTTATTGTATAACTTGGTTTGTTGTAGTCAATTCTACCATACAATGTAGTTCTCCCACCAGTTTGTGCTATTTTTTGAAGTCTTTTTGATTTCTGTCTGGTTTCTTGTCTAATATGTTTCCAGTTTCCACCTTGTGGAACCGTTTCTATCATTTCTATATCTAAATCGCTTAATTTAGATGTTGTGTGATTTAATATATATCCATTATATAATGCGATATATTTTTTTATTATCATCATAGCAACCTTTGATTCAAAATCGTTCAAGTTATCCAAACAATTATAAGTTTCCACGCCTTTTTTCAGTATGCTTTCAGCGTATTCAATCGTGAATGTTGGAATTATATTTTTTATATCATTATAAAACTCTATTGTATATTTTTTCATTGTTTTGTTTCCTTATATTTTACAGCTCGTATGCTAAAATAGATAGTTTTTCTATTTCATCAAGTAGTTTATCATTTTTTGTTTCAAGATATTTTTTTGTTTTTTTAGATATTTGTTCTAAAAATTTTGAATTGATAGGAATTGGGAAATTATCTATTTCATAGTTATTTATATGATTATTTGTGCTTGTAAGTTTGAATAACCAATTTATAGTTTTTGAATTAAACAACCCAAGAATTGAATAAGTATCTATATTATATTTGTTTGGTGTAATATATATGAAATTACAAGAATTTGCTAATATATAATCTGTTGGAATATGAGCAAAAATAACTCTTCTATCTTTATGTATATTTGCAATTTGTTGACACGCTATTCTTACACATTTTATATATTCTTTTTTTTGTGTTTTTTTTATAAAATCTTGCGACACATAGTTTATTATACTATTTTCTTTTAAGCTAAACAACCCAATATCTCTTCCCCTAACCAACGGAATGCCATTCTTTATTTCATTAAAATATTTTCTATCGGCAGTTAAATCTAGCTCACCTCTAGAATTGATAATAAAATCCAAATCTTTAACGCTTGGAAATTTTCGCAATTTGTCTAGCGTTAAAAAGTCATTTTCTGAAATCGCAATAATAGCATTTCCATTATTTTTATTGATAATATTTTTTATTTTAACTGATATTGTTTCATTTGGCTTATTGCAAAAATCTGTAACTATATCAATGGTTTTTGTCTTTTTTGTTTTAGAAATCAGCAAGGAACATAATGCTTGTTTTGCATTAACAAATTTATTATTTTCTTGAATTATTTTTATAGAGTGAAGAAAATTATTTGTCAATATGTTTATTCTTAATTTTTCACAACTTTTATCAGCAAGCAACGAAGATGGAACAAGTAGTGATATAAACGAATTGCTATTGCTGTATTTTTCTAAGATTTCTTCTATAAAAATTTTATATAAATTTAAAACACCAGTATTTGAATATTTAAAATTCTTTTTAACAATTTTTGCAATGTCTCTATATTTTCTTTATCGCTATTATAATCAGCTTCTCTCTTATATTGTTTTATTTCAGCTTTAAGATTTTTATATGGTGGATTTGTTGCTATGATGTCAAATCTTTTATTTTCAAAAACATCATCAATATTTATGTATTCAATTTTATTTTTTGACATATCAAAAACCAATCCCGAAGCTATATGGGAATCAAAATAAGTATCATCTAGCGTAATCTTCCAATAATCATAAACGATAAGCTGTAATGATTTTTTATAAAACCCCAATGCCTGTTTGTTTATATCGGCTACATATATATTATTGATTAGTTTTTTTGCTTCTTCTTGTGTTTTTATCATATTCCGAACTGCTTTTAGATACGAAAAAACAAAATTACCTGAACCTACACAAGGCTCTAAAAAAGTAAATTCATAAATCTTTTTAGGCTTCACATCTAACTTAGAAACCAGTTCAAACATCATCACATCTGTTAAATATAAATCTGTGTAATAACTACCTGTCCTTTTTTTTGTTAAGCTTTCTATCTCTTTTTCTGCTTGGTAACTATTTGTTCGTATATTGTTCCAAAGTGTTTCGTTGTTCATTTTTTACCAACCACTTCTTGCCTCCAAGTATCAACCACCTGAATTATATCATCATCTTTTGGTTATGATAATATATCAAGCACTGCTTTCATAGCAATAGGCTCGTTTGTTTCTCTTAGCCACTCCATATATGTTCGCTCTGAAATTCCTAGTCTGCTCGCCATTTCTCTTTTAGTTATATTTTTTATCTCTTTTGCTTCTATAAGCTTATGAATTTTATGAATTATTTGTGCTAATTTCATATCTTTCCTTTTATAATTTTGTGATTATACATTTTTAAATATAAAAA
>NZ_AKNV01000002.1 GCF_000274605.1 Helicobacter pylori NQ4053 | reverse complement strand
TTTTCTCTCTCTCTCTCTCGTTTTTGCTCCACGCTGAAGACGACGGCTTTTACATGAGCGCAGGCTATCAAATCGGTGAAGCCGCTCAAATGGTGTCAAACACCAAAGGCATCCAACAGCTTTCAGACAACTATGAAAACTTGAGCAAGCTTTTAACCAGATACAGCAAATTAAACACCTTCATCCAATTGGCCTCTGATCCGAGCGCGATCAATGCGGCGCGTGAAAATCTGGGCGCGAGCGCGAAGAATTTGATCGGCGATAAAACCAACTCCCCGGCGTATCAAGCCGTGCTTTTAGCGATCAATGCGGCGGTAGGGTTTTGGAATGTCTTAGGCTATGTGACGCAATGCGGGGGTAACGCCAATGGTCAAAAAGCACCTCTTCAACCACCATCTTCAACAACGAGCCAGGGTATCGATCCACTTCCATCACCTGTTCTTTGAACGGGTATACGCCTGGATACTACGGTCCTATGAGCATTGAGAATTTCAAAAAACTTAACGAAGCCTACCAAATCCTCCAAACGGCTTTAAAAAAAGGCTTGCCAGCGCTCAAAGAAACAACGGAAAGGTTGATGTAACCTATACTTACACATGCTCAGGGGAGGGGAATAACAACTGCAGTCCCGAAGCAACAGGAGCGAACCAACAAAATAACAGAACCGCGACTAAAACCCAAACCATAGACGGCAAAAGCGTAACCACCACGATCAGTTCAAAAGTGGTTGATAGCACAGCGAGTGGTAACACATCACATGTCTCCTACACCGAAATCACTAACAAATTAGAGGGTGTGCCTGATAGCGCTCAAGCGCTCTTAGCGCAAGCGAGCACGCTCATCAACACCATCAACGAAGCATGCCCGTATTTCCATGCTAATAATAGTAATGAGGCTAATGCCCCAAAATTCTCTACTACTACTGGGAAAATATGCGGTGCTTTTTCACAAGAGATCAGCGCGATCCAAAAGATGATCACGGACGCGCAAGAGCTTGTCAATCAAACGAGCGTTATTAACAGCAATGAACAATCCGCTCAAGTGGGTGGTAATAATGGCAAGCCTTTCAACCCTTTCACAGACGCTAGCTTTGCGCAAGGCATGCTCGCTAACGCTAGCGCGCAAGCCAAAATGCTTGATTTATCCCATCAAGTGGGGCAAGCCATTAACCCAGAAAATCTTAGCGGGAATTTTAAAAATTTTGTTACAGGCTTTTTAGCCACATGCAACAACCCCTCAACAGCTGGCACTAGTGGCACACAAGGTTCAGCTCCTGGCACAGTTACCACTCAAACTTTCGCTTCCGGTTGCGCCTATGTGGAACAAACCATAACGAATTTAACCAACAGCATCGCTCATTTTGGCACTCAAGAACAGCAGATACAGCAAGCCGAAAACATCGCTGACACTTTGGTGAATTTCAAATCCAGATACAGCGAATTGGGCAACACCTATAACAGCATCACTACTGCGCTCTCTAGCATCCCTAACGCGCAAAGCTTGCAAAATGCGGTGAGCAAAAAGAATAACCCCTATAGCCCGCAAGGCATAGAAACCAACTACTACTTGAATCAAAATTCTTACAACCAAATCCAAACCATCAACCAAGAGTTAGGGCGTAACCCCTTTAGGAAAGTGGGCATCGTCAGCTCTCAAACCAACAACGGCGCGATGAATGGGATCGGTATTCAAGTGGGCTACAAACAATTTTTTGGCCAAAAAAGAAAGTGGGGCGCAAGATACTACGGCTTTTTGATTACAACCATGCGTTTATTAAATCCAGCTTTTCAACTCAGCTTCTGATGTGTGGACTTATGGCTTTGGAGCGGACGCCCTCTATAACTTCATCAACGATAAAGCCACCAATTTCTTAGGCAAAAACAACAAGCTTTCTGTGGGGCTTTTTGGAGGCATTGCGTTAGCCGGCACTTCATGGCTTAATTCTGAGTATGTGAATTTAGCCACCGTGAATAATGTCTATAACGCTAAACTGAATGTGGCGAATTTCCAAATCTTATTCAACATGGGAGTGAGGATGAATTTAGCCAGATCTAAGAAAAAAGGCAGCGATCATGTGGCTCAGCATGGGATTGAGTTAGGGCTTAAAATCCCCACCATTAACACGAACTACTATTCCTTCATGGGGGCCGAACTCAAATACCGCAGACTCTATAGCGTGTATTTGAATTACGTGTTCGCTTACTAAAAGCTCGCATTAAACCCCTTTGTGAAACTCCCTTTTTTAAGGGGTTTCTTTTTTAAACCCTTTGTTTTGGAGGGGTTTAATTTTTTTGAAGCCTTTGTTTTTGAATTCTCTTTTTAATGGGTTTCTTTTTTAAATTCTCTTTTTTAAGGGATTTCTTTTTTTAAACTTTCTTTTTTTTGGGGGGGTTTGTATCTTTTTCTTTTTGCTGATCCCCACTGCTTTCGCTTTTTAATCTTTGAGTTTTTTTGGGGATTTTGATGAAAAATCCTTTTTAGCGTTTTTAGTGATTATTTAGTAGAAAACTTGACGCTAAGTTAAGGTTTTTAAAAAAGCGTTCTTTAGGGGGATTTAGTAGGGTTAAAAGGGGGAGAATGATTTCAAATGCTTCCTATCTCTTTAATAAAATAAAACTCAATAAAATGAGTTTATTATAAAATCAAATCTAAAACGATTATTTTTCACTCACAGAACTTTTATTCTTTTAAACTTTTTAAAATTTTTACTAAAAGATCTTTTAATCTTTTCACTGATTTTTCAATCCGCTTCTTTTTAATCTTTTGATCTTTAATTTTTTCATTAACTTCCCAATCCGCTTTTCAATCTTTAAGTTTTGATTTCTAGTTTATCCCACTCTATCGCTTGTGCTATAATGAACTGATCTTATATTTTAAAAGGAATAAATATGCCAAACACCACCAACAAAGATTACACCCAATACAGCGAAAAACAGCTTTTTAATTTAATCCATCAATTAGAGCAAAAATCAAAAAGATGCAAAATGATAGAGTTTCTTTTAAAGAAAAATGGCTAAAGAATTGGAAAAAAGGGATCAAAACTTTAAGGATAAAATAGACGCATTAAATGAACTCTTGCAAAAAATCAGCCAAGCTTTTGATGATAAAAGAGATTGTTGTTTGGGGCGCAAGATCCCAAACATTCAAACGCAACAAGCCATGAGAGATGTATATAACAAAGAGACAGATTTGATTGTTGAGGATTTTTCTAGTTACAGCGATGAAAGAAAAAGGGCTTTAGGTGTTGAAGCTTAATCTTAAAAAATCTTTTCAAAAAGATTTTGATAAATTACTTTTGAATGGGTTTGATGATAGCGTTTTGAACAAAGTCATTCTAACCTTAAGAAAAAAAGAACCGCTACCCCCACCATTTAAAGATCACGCTTTAAAAGGTTAGGCAGTCATAACGAGCTGTTTTATAAACTACCCATAACGCTTAAAAAGAACGCAACAATCGCATGCTAACTCTAAACCGCTATAAAAAATAACTTAAGCGTTCAACTCTACTTTTTCTCAGTGATGCCCTTCTCAAGCCTAGCCCATAGTTATTAATCTCTGTTTCAGCAATGAAAACCACCGCAAAGAAGCCTTATTCTAGTAGAAGCCTTATTTTTATGAAGTGCTTTTGAAACAAGCTCTATAACGCTAATAACCAACTCTTTTTCATTCAATCGTGGGGTCTCTTTAATAATACGGGTATTGATAAAAAGGACGCTCCTTAAAAATTTATTCCCATCTCGATCCCATTATGCACTATCAATTAACAAGTTTCAATATAATATAAGATCTTGTTTTTTTATAATTTGTCGTTTGTTAAGGATTAAAATGCGCGTGTTTGTTTGCTTTTTAGGGGTTTTTGTGTCTAACGGCTTGGCTCGTTTTGGCTATGTGGTTTTAATCCCCCTACTCATTTTATCAGGGAGTTTAACCCCACACCAAAGCTTCCAACTGGGTATTGCGGTGTTGATGGGCTATGTTTTTGGGAGTTTTTTAATCCAATTTTTAAGCCCGTTAATGTCATTAGAAAGCATCGCTAAAATCAGTTTTTTCTTGATCGCTTTGAGTTTTTTAGTCTGTTATTTTGATAGTATCCCTTTCTTTTGGCTTTGGATCTGGCGTTTTATCGCCGGTGTGGCTAGTAGCGCGTTAATGATTTTAGTCGCTCCTCTCTCTTTGCCCTATGTCAAAGAACATAAAAAAGCCTTAGTGGGAGGGCTTATTTTTAGCGCTGTAGGCATTGGATCTGTCTTTAGCGGGTTTGTTCTGCCTTGGATCAGCTCTTATAATATCAAATGGGCATGGATTTTTTTAGGGGGTAGTTGTTTGATAGCCTTTATCCTTTCCTTAGTGGGGTTAAAAACCCGTTCTTTAAGGAAAAGATCCGTTAAAAAAGAAGAAAGTGCGTTTAAAATCCCCTTTCATTTGTGGTTATTGCTCATTTCTTGCGCGCTCAATGCGATTGGTTTTTTACCGCACACGCTTTTTTGGGTGGATTATTTGATCCGTCATTTAAATATCTCCCCCACTATCGCTGGAACTTCATGGGCGTTTTTTGGTTTTGGTGCTACGCTTGGCTCTTTGATCAGTGGCCCCATGGCTCAAAAGCTAGGGGCTAAAAACGCCAATATCTTTATCCTCATTTTAAAATCTATCGCATGCTTTTTGCCCATTTTTTTCCACCAAATCTCTTTACTCAATTTGAGCATCTTTATAATGGGAGCGGCCACAACCGCCAATATCAATTTATTCAGCATGATGGCTTTAAAAATTGCAGGCGCAAAGCATTTCGCTAAAGCGTCTTCGTGGGTGGTGTTTTCTTTTGGCATTTTCCAAGCACTTTTCTCGTATCTTTTTACGATCTTTTTAGGGGATTTGGGCTATGTTTTGATTTTTGTCATTTGTGGGGTGTGTTTGGTTTTAAGCTTTATCGTTCTTTTCCCTATCAAAATGCAAACGGCTACCAATAAATAGAAAAATTATGGGGTTTCAAAACCCTTGATGCCGAGAAAATCCTTAAAACCCTTTAAGGAATTTAAGATTTTTTCACGCTCTAAATGGCGCATGATAAAAACAAGGTTAGAGCCGTTTTGATCCTTTAAAATATGTTTAGGCGGGTAAATGACATGCATCACGCCGTTAATACTCACCAAAAGATCGCTTCCAATGTCAATAATCCCCTTGATGCGTAAAATCTGTGTGCCGTATTGATGCAACAACAAACTCAGCCAAATCCCAAACGCGCTCCACTCCATCGCC
The DNA here is from genome assembly GCF_000274605.1 of Helicobacter pylori NQ4053. Classification (NCBI taxonomy): domain Bacteria; kingdom Pseudomonadati; phylum Campylobacterota; class Epsilonproteobacteria; order Campylobacterales; family Helicobacteraceae; genus Helicobacter; species Helicobacter pylori. The sequence continues at coordinate 200,762 of NZ_AKNV01000002.1, read as the reverse complement.
CCTTCAAAACTAACGCTTAAAGTCTCAAAGCCTTGCGAGTGCGAATCTTTTGGTATTCTTGGCATAAAATTTCGCGCCCTATTGTTGCGTAAAAAAAAGCTTTCGTAATCTATATTTTTCTTGTCAAAAATTTCTGCGCTAGGGTTAAGGGATTGTATTCGCTCTTTTAGTTTTGTTAAAGCCGTGCTGTCGTTTTGCAAATCCGTTTTGGTCAATAAAACGCTATCAGCAAAAACGATTTGCTCTTTAGCTTCGTTGTTTGTTAAATGCGTTTTAGCGTTCAAAACATCCACGCAAGCCACCACGCTTTGAATTTCAAAATGCGCCCCTAAAAAAACATCGCTCAAAATCGTCCATAAAATCGGAGCCGGGTTGGCTAAACCGGTGGTTTCAATGATGATGCGCTTTAGAATTTCGCTGCGCCATTCATAGTTGTTGAGCGTGGCTTTTAGAGACTCCACTAAATCTAAGCGTTTGTTGCAACACACGCACCCTGCGTTAAGATAGAGCATTTTTTCACCGCAATATTGAACGCTTAAGATACGCTGATCCAAAGCGGCTTGACCGATTTCATTGATGATAAGAGCGACGCCTTGGTGATCTATTTGATTTAAATATTCGCTTAAAAAACTCGTTTTACCGCTGCCTAAAAAACCGGTGATGAGCGTGATAGGGATTTTGGGCATCAGTGAATGGCGTTTGCATTTTGATTTAAAAACGCTAACAGATGAGAATCTAGCGCGTCCATCTCTTTTTTGGCTAAGTTTTGCGCCTTATCCCACAAATCGCCTAAATTATTCACGATCACGCTCTGCCCTTTTTTATCGTGCAACACAAATTTCGCGCCTTGCCAATCATCAATTTTTAGCCCATAAAACGCCAGGATTTGATTGAGTAATCTTACTCGTTTGAGCCGTGCTCTTTTGCGTTCTCTGGCGTTTTCATTGGTGCTAATAAGTGCATTTGGCTTTCTCAAATTTTCATCAATCTCATAACTATCGCTCCCATTGGTCCCATAATTTTCATCACTCCAGTGAAAAGAACTGATAAGCTCCCCGCATAAAACGCACATCTTTCAACCTTTTAAACCTAAATCATGCTACAATTTTACTGAAAAAAACAAGAATAAATCTAGTGCTATTTAATTGTTTATTGTAGGAAATTTAATGCAGGATTATAGAACTCTTACGCTAGAAAATATTTATGCATCAGATGAGATAACAGATGCGCTTTCATTGTTACAATCTTGCGGTATTGAATCAATTGTTAATCCTTCAAATATCACGCTTAATTTTGACATTGTGGATTTAAAAACGCTTGAATCTACTACACAAAATACGCTGGTTCAAAAGACATTAGAGGAGTTGTATAAAATTCGCTCATTTTCTAGTCAAAATGGCAAAATCGTGTTTAAGAGCTTCAACAAAGCCAAAAAAGTCGCCAACAAAAAGCAAAACGCAAAGACAAGATTGGCTTACGAATCTTACAAAAAAGAGTTTAGCAAGGAGACAAATGAGATTCAAAGCTGTCTTAATCAAATTTACTGCGAAGATAGCTTGGAGTTTTTAAAAAAGCTCCCAAATAATTGCATAGATATAGTGCTAACTTCGCCACCTTACAACTTTGGCATCAATTACAACGCAACGCAGGATACAAATCTTTGGCAAGAGTATTTCAACACGCTTTTTGCCATTTTTAAAGAGTGTATTCGTGTATTAAAAAGCGGAGGACGAATCATTGTCAATATCCAACCTATGTTTAGCGATTATATCCCTACACACCATTTTATCAGCAAATTTTTCATTGATGAAGGGCTTATTTGGAAAGGCGAGATTTTATGGGAAAAGAATAACTACAACTGCAAATACTGCACTTGGGGAAGCTGGAAAAGCCCTGCTGCACCCTATTTAAAATATTCGTGGGAGTTTATTGAAATTTTTTGCAAAAATAACCTTAAAAAAGAGGGCGATAAAAACAGCATTGACATAACCGATGATGAGTTTAAAAAGTGGGTTTATGGAAAGTGGAACTTTGCTCCAGAACGCAACATGAAACAATACGGGCATGATGCAATGTTCCCAGAAGAATTAGTAAAGCGGTGTTTAAAGCTATTTTCCTATCAAAATGATATTGTGTTAGACCCATTTAATGGTGCAGGGACAACGACAAAAGTCGCCAAACAACTAGGACGCAGATTCATAGGCATAGACATTAGCGAAAAGTATTGTGAAGTGGCAAAAGAGAGATTAAAAGAGACAACAAATCTCTTTAACGCAGGGGTTTAATGTGGGTTCTATAAAAGATATTATACAAGCTTATAATAGCGTGGTTAAAGTGATTGATGAAGATGCTTCAAATCAAGATGACAGGGCATATGGCGGAGTTATAAGAAGCGCTAAAGGCAAATTACTAGAAAATATCAGCGAAGAGATTGTAAAAATAGCATGGCAAAATATTGGCGCTAAAGCTAATAGGCTTGAAATAAATTCTAATAAAATAAAAATTCCTATCAAAGATAGCTATATAGAAAGTATAGTTAACAAACAAGTAAGGGCATATATATTAGAGCGTAAGAAAGATTATTATTACGGATTGAGCGTTGATAAACATATATTTGTGGACAATCAATTGGTTATGGGGATAGAGTGTAAAGCCTATACGGAAAATGCTATGCTAAAGCGAATACTAGTAGATTTTCATCTCCTTAAAACTTTATATCCAAATATATCTTGTTATTTATTTCAGCTAGAAAGTCAATTAGGAGGGGATTATTCAGCTTTGCCAGAAACCCTATTGGGATCAAAACCCACGCATTCTATAATGAGCTACTTTGAAAGCGTGAATCTAAATATAGTAACCTTACTCAAAGGCGAAAGAGACATAAACCAACCCATACACAAAAATTTCAAACCTTTAGATGAACAAATTCTCAATAAAACAATCAAACTAATGGAGAATGAATTGAAAGTTTATTTGTAGCAGTTAGTGTGAATCCCACTAAATCCACACCAACTTAGATGCGATCTCAACCGCTATTTTTTTCTGGGGTTTCGTTTTAAGAAATCGTCAGCGATTTCATTGAATGTTACCCAACGCACGCCCTCGTGCTTGTTGATATGCTCAATGATTTTTTCATGCATGAGCAACACTTGCGGGCGGGCGCTCACATCAGGGTGGATTGTCATGCTAAACACCGCATAATCCATCTCACGATAAACCCAATCAAATTGATCGATCCACATTTGCCCTATATCGCGTGGGCTTACAAAACCAAAACTATTGGGGGATTTTTTGATAAACATCATCGGCGGTAAATCGTCCAAATACCAGTTCGCAGGGATTTCCACCAGATCGGTTTCCACCCCACGGATTAAAGGCTTCATCCAATCCTTGGCTTCCAAACTATAATCAATCTTGCTCCAACTATCCCCCACGCGCACATAATAGGGCGTGAAATCATTGTGCATGAGCGAGTGGTCGTATTTGAAGCCGTGTTTTAAAAGCAATTCATTAGTGATATTAGAAAACTCCCACCACGGTGCCACATAGCCTGTGGGGGCTTTGCCGGTGAGATCTTTAATCAACTCAACGCTTTTTAACAAAACATCTTCTTCTTGCTTGGCCGTCATAGCGATAGGGTTTTCATGCGAATACCCATGTGCACCCACTTCATGCCCTGCATCCACGATCATTTTCATTTGCTCTGGAAAAGTTTCAATAGAATGCCCCGGCGCAAACCAAGTCGCCGGGAGATGGTATTTTTTAAACAATTTCAAAAGCCGTGGGATCCCCACTTCCCCAGCAAAAAGCCCGCGCGAAATATCATCAGGCGAATCCTCCCCACCATAGCTCCCCAGCCAACCAGCCACCGCATCAATATCCACGCCATAAGCCACTAAAATTTCTTTTGCCATAATCGCTCCTTTTTAAGTGAGTTTTCCAAACCCCTTTTTGGTGAGTTTGGTGTCAAAATCTTGTAAATAGGGGATTTTTTGGCGTTGCAGTGCCACTTCGTTCAAATCCATTTCAGCGATAATGACTTCATTAAGCTTGGTGGCTTGCGCGATGATTTTCCCATTGGGCGCAATGATTCTTGAATCACCGGCAAATTCTAGCGTTTGTTTTAATTGGGCGTTAGTTTCTTCCCCACTATGATTGCACGCGCACACAAAACAGCCATTTTCTAACGCTCTAGCTTTGCTCAATAAATCCCAATTATAAGCCCTAGCTTTACCAAACGCGCTAGGATAGATTAAAACCTCTGCCCCTTGTAACGCTAACAGATTCGCGCCCACGCCAAAGCCGATTTCATAGCAAATTTGCAAACCCACTTTCGCGCTAAAATCCCCAAAATCCAGCGTAAAAACCTCGTATTTTTTACCCCTTTTGAAGCGCGATTTTTCATCGCCCCACAAATAGATTTTACGATGCTTGCCAACGATCCCGCCTTTTGGTGGAATGATATAAGCGCTGTCGTAAAGTTTTTTATTTGTTTTTTCAATGCTACACGCTACTAGATACACTTTATTAGACTTTGCAAAATCGCTTAACGCTCTCAAAGTCTCGCTTTTTAGCTCGCCATGCTCTATCGCTTTAAGATTTATCCCAAAATCCGCATCCTTATCATTCACGCAATAACCGCTATCAAACAATTCCGGTAAAACAATGAGATTCGCACCTTTATTGTGGGCTTCTTTGGCTAGGTTGAGCGCTAATTGCAGGTTTTCATTTAAGGCGTAGGGTTTGGATTGCATTTGAATCACAGCGGTTTTTAGGATTCTTTTGGCGGGATTTTTTGTTTTCAAGATCCACTCCCATTTTTGTTTTTATTGTATAGGATTAAAAATTAAAAGAGGATTAAATGGGTTAAAATCCATGTGAGTTTGTGTCAAAACTTACCATTATTATTCAAAAATCGTAATAACGCGCTAGAGAGCGAGCTCACAAACACGCCAATAAGAAAGATTAACCCGTTAAAAAGATGCAAGAATAAAAGCACTCCTAAAATGCCTAATAAAACCCCATACCCCCCTAAACGCCACACATTGAAAGACATTTCCAAACCCAGAGCAAATTTTTGGAATTTTTGCTTTTCTTCTTTTTCTCCATTTTGTTTCCTTAAATCCAAACGCTTTTTAACGCCATGATACGAAGACAACGCCACGATAAAAAACCCTAAAAACCCCCCTTCAAAATTCAAAACCCCTTGAAACGCTTGGAAAAAATAAACGATAATCGCGCTAACTATATTGATAAAAAGTAAAATAAGCAAGCATTGGATTTGGCACATGGGATTTGATTGGATTTATTTTGTTTTATTTTGTGTGTATTTGGGATCTTTGGCTAGTTCTTCATAGTCTTTTTGCATGTTTTTATAAGCCTTATAGACATTGAGAAAGCTCGCTAACACGCCCCAAATAACCCCAAGCCAAAAAAGCCACGAAATGTGAGTGAGCTTTTTAAGCCCATAGCCTATAGCCACGCCCATAAGGATCGCTACCACCATAGACAGCCCTAAGCTCAAATAATTCGCCCCCTCTATGAATTTATAATACTTTGGCTTTTTCAAAAATTCACACGCCCTTTATGATTTCATCAAAACTTTCATCGGCTTTTGCGATCGTAAAATCAATCATCTCTTCAGTCATAGGCTCACAAATAAAGCCGGTTTCAAAGCTTGAACATGCCAAATACACGCCCTTAAAAAGCATTTTTTGATGGAATTTTGCAAACATTTCTATATCGCTTTTTAAAGCGTCATCAAAATCACGCACCGCATTTTCGTTAAAGAAAAAGCCAAACATGCTCCCTCTGTTGAGCGTCTCTAAAGCGATATTATAGCTTTGAGCGCTCTTTTTTAAACCTTGAGTCAAACGAACGGCTAAAGCGTTCAAGCGGGTATAAAGGGTTTTGTCTCTTTTGATTTTATAAAGCGCACTCAACCCTGCGCACACCGCTAGGGGGTTACCGCTCAAAGTGCCTGCTTGATACACGCTTCCAATGGGCGAAAGCAAGTCCATAATTTCTGCACGCCCTCCAAAACACGCCAAAGGAAGCCCCGCACCTATCACCTTACCAAAGGTTACCAAATCCGGCACAACGCCATAAAATTCTTGCGAACCGCTCAAACTCGCTCTAAACCCGCTCATCACTTCATCTAAAATCAGCACCGCTTGGTATTTTTCACACAAAGCCTTTAAGCCCAATAAAAACTCTTTTTGAGCCGGCACTAACCCCATATTCCCGGCAATGGGTTCAATGATGACGCAACCCACATCGCCTTTTTTAAAACATTCTTCTGTGGAGTTTAAATCGTTATAACGGGCCACTAGAGTGTGTTTGCTAAAATCGTTCGGCACGCCTAAAGAAGAAGGAGATCCAAAAGTAGCGCACCCGCTACCCGCTTTCACCAATAAGGAGTCGCTATGCCCATGATAACACCCTTCAAACTTGATCAAATCGTCTTTTTGGCTATAAGCTCTAGCGAGTCGTATCGCGCTCATGGTCGCTTCTGTGCCGCTATTCACTAAACGCACCTTATCTAAGCCTTCATAACAAGAAATGATTTCCTTAGCTAAAGTGGTTTCTAATTCTGTGGGAGCGCCAAAAGAAGTGCCTTTTTTTAATGCATTAATAATATTTTTTTCAATCTCTTCATCAGCATGCCCAAAAATCAAAGGCCCCCAACTTTGCACAAAATCTATATAATGGTTGTTATCCACATCATAAAGATACGCCCCCTTACCCTTTAAAATAAAGGGGGGAGTGCCTTTAACGCTCTTAAACGCCCTCACAGGTGAATTGACCCCCCCAGCGATCACCTGCTTGGCTTCATTAAAATCATTAATGCTGTGCAACAACTCCATGATTTTACATTATCCCTTAATCATGCTTTCAAATTGGATTTCCACTTGCGACCAAGTCAAGCCCTCATGAAAACTTTCGCATCGTTTAGCCAAGCTCGCTAATTCGTTTTTCAAGCCAAAATTCAATAAATCCAAAACCCCTTTAACCACGAGCTTATCATCAGCAATCGTGTATTGCATAGGCACTTTCACCAGCTTTTCATTCATCCTCACATAAGCCGTAAGAGAACCTGCATGATCGCCTTCTATCACATTTCTAAAAGTTACTTTGATGTTAGTGTTTTTAAAAAGAGCGAAAAAAGCTTCTTTGACATTTTTATTTTTCAATTCATCGCCTAAATTGACTTTCAAGCTATCCATGCTCGCACTCGCTCCCTCTAAAAGGGTTTTTAAACTATCTTGAGATTTACCCAATTTATAGGTGATGCTTTCAAAACTCCCATTTACTGGTGTTTTAGCCTTAGATTTAAAGGCTGTCCATGTTAGCTTAGCCGAAGATAAATCCAAATTCACCGCTTGCAAAAACCCTGCTAGTAAAACCGATACCAAAACCATTTTTTTCATTCATTATCCTTTAATGTGGTCTTATCAATAACGCCTATTATTTTAGTGTAAACAAGCACGCTTACAACTAAAACGATTCATTTTGATAATCATTTGCACTCTAAATACGACTTAAAGATACAATTGCGTTTATTTTAAACTCTTTTTGTAAATAATGCTGACTGAAACAAACTTTCTGAACCATTCATAAAAAAGATTAAAGCGCATGGCTATCGCTATCATCTTGAATACAAAACAATTCATGGCGATCGGAGTTTCAGCCTGAAGCCATCTTCATGCAAATCGCCTTGCTCTAAAAGCTCATCCGCGCTAGGGCTGGAATAATGTTTGGCTAAAATAATGAAATAGGCGTTATTATGCACCCCAATGAGATTAGGCTGGAAATAGGGGAAAGTTTCAGGGTTTAGAATCCATGTTGCGGCTTTGTTATACGCCACAGAGAGCCTTTGCCCGGCTCCACTACCCCACAAATCATACCCGTTCTCAAAAAGCAATTCGCCTGATATGGTTAGCGCAAGAAGCGCGAAATTGGTATAAGCTATCCCCTTAATGCCCTTTGTAGGGCCGCCATGATAATCGCTCGTATCGCTCCTAGTGATCGCGCTAGCAATAACCCCATTCTCATCTATGGCTTTAAACACCCACTCCTGCCACCGATTAGCGCTATTTTGCAAAAGGGTATGATCGTCTAACGCTAGCGCAGAGCTCACATCAAAAAGAATGCCCCACGCCCCATGGTTAGTGTTAAGAGCCGATTGAGAATACTGACGCATCCGCTTAACGAAGTCTTCGTATTCTGGGCTAGGAAACGCCTTTTTGACAAACCAATAAGCCATGTTCATATAAGGCATGTAAAAATTGATATTGTCCTCGCTTTGATAAGTATCCACGCTTTGAAGCTCTTTAGCCCAAGCGTTTAAAATTTCTATAGCTTTTAAGCCGTATGGTTTGTTTTGGCTCACTAAATAGCCTAGCGCTAAGTCATAAGACATGAGAGCGGATTTTTTAAAACTCTTTGTGCAAGAATCAGGCTCTCTAACCCCGGTAGAAGTGTAGTGTTTTGATGCGTTAAGTTGCGCGCATGGCTGTATTGTTTGGGAGAGCTTTTTATCAAGATGGAGTTTTTGGGGCAAATCTCTAGATTTAAAATCCCTAAAAAAGTAATCTTGATCGGCGTAAGCTTGAACGCAAACACAAACACCCATGAGTGATAAAAACAAAACAAATCTTTTCATTCCACGCCTTTATTTTAATGGTTTAAAAATAGCGTTTTAGGGTAACGCTTTTAACAACACAAATTTAAGCGCATGCGTATTAAGAGCACTAATTGCTGAAAGGGGCAAGACAAAGAGCGCTGATTTTTCATTAGGGTTATTTTCAAAATCGCTGGTTAAATTGGGGTGCAAAAACCCTAAATACGGCTCTAAATCAAACGCCTCTAATTTTTGCGCTTCTAAGTTTAAAAAGGCGCAAAAATCCTTAGCCATCTTATCAATGTTTTCTACAACATCGCATTTATTGAGCAACACCCCAAAAGGCTTATTAGCCAAAGCGGGTGAAAATTTTTCCAACTCCAACCTCAAGCGTTGGTATTGCTCTTTAATACCCAAATCCAGCCTGGAAGCGTCTAAAACAAAGGCTAGAACTTTGGTGCGTTCAATATGCTTTAAAAAGCTAATCCCTAAGCCTTTTCCCTGACTAGCCCCTTCAATAATGCCAGGAATATCAGCCATTAGAAATCCGCTTTTCTCATCTACGCTCACAACCCCTAAATTAGGCACTAGAGTCGTAAATTCATAATTAGCGATTTTAGGCTTAGCGTTAGAGATGGTGGAAATGAGCGTGGATTTACCCGCATTAGGGAAGCCCACCAACCCTATATCAGCGATGAGCTTTAATTCCAAACGCACGCATTTTTCAACCCCCTCTAAGCCTTTTTGCGCATAAGTGGGTTGTTGTTTAGTCGCGCTTTTAAAATGTGCATTCCCTAACCCCCCCTTGCCTCCTTTTAAGGCTAACACCCTTTCTTTAGGCGTGATCAAATCAAGCCACAACTTGTCATCTGCAAAAACCTGCGTTCCTGGCGGCACGACAATAATTTTGTCTTCGCCCTTTTTGCCTGCACAATTCCGTGTGCCTCCTGGAGCCCCGTTTTTAGCCTTATGGTGTTTGGTGCCTCTAAAACCCGCTAAAGTATCGGTATTGTTATCCACTTCAAAATACACATCGCCTCCATCGCCTCCATCGCCTCCATCAGGGCCTCCCTTGATAACAAATTTTTCTCGCCTAAAACTCACCATTCCAGGCCCCCCCTTACCCGAAGCGATGATAATTTCCACGCTATCTACAAACACAGCTTAATACCCTTTCTTTTATTCAGCAAATCTTTGCATGGATTTTTCCAAATGCGGCACCGCATTGAGTAATTTCTGCGTATAAGGGTGCTTTGGAGCGCTTATCACGCTATCCACATCCCCCGTTTCTACGATTTGCCCCTGATTCATCACGATGATTTTATCGCTAATATGCTCCACCACCCCTAAATCATGGCTGATAAAAATATAAGTCAGCCCCATTTCTTTTTGCAAATCCAAGAGCAAATTCAACACTTGCGCTTGAATGGACACGTCTAGCGCAGACACAGGCTCATCGCAAATCACCACGCTAGGATGCAAAATGAGCGCCCTAGCAATGCCGATTCGCTGCCTTTGACCGCCTGAAAATTGGTGGGGGTAACGATCGATCCATTCTAATTTCAAGCCCACTTTTTGCATGATCTCTAGCACTTTGGCTTTGATTTCTTTTTTTGAAAAATGAGAATTTAACAGCAAGGGTTCAGCGATAATCTCGCCCACTTTCCACCTTGGATTCAGGCTAGAATAAGGGTCTTGAAAAATCATTTGCACCTTTTTGCGGTAATCAAACCAATCCTGTTTGCTAAAATGCAAATGGCGCTTACCATTGAAATAAATCGCCCCGCTATCTTGCCTTTCAATCCCGGCTAAAATTTTGGCTGTCGTGCTTTTCCCGCAACCGCTCTCCCCCACAATGCTTAAAACTTCATTTTGTTCCACTTCAAAACTGATCCCGTTGAGTGCATGAATCACTCTTTTAGGCTTGAATAACCCCCTGTCTATCGCATAGGATTTTTTCAATTCTTTAATTTCTAAGAGCTTCATCGTAACTCCTTTGGAAAACTCAAATAATCTATATTTTCATCCACGGTTTCTAAGCGTTTTTTGCGGTATTCTTTGCCCGGTTTAGGAATCGCGCTCAAAAGAGCTTTGGTATAAGGGTGTCTTGGATCAGCGAAAAGCTCTTTCGCGCTCGCTTGCTCCACCACATGCCCTTTATACATCACCACCACTTCATCAGCGATTTGCGCCACCACGCCTAAATCGTGGGTGATAAACAAAATAGAAGTGCCTTTTTTTTGTTGCAATTCCTTCATCAATTCTAAAATCTGCGCTTGAATGGTTACATCTAACGCTGTCGTCGGCTCATCAGCGATCAAGATTTCAGGCTCACACACCATAGCCATAGCGATCATCACCCTTTGGCGCTGCCCCCCGCTGAGATTGAAAGGGTATTCGTGGTATTTATCCCCAGCATGGGGAATGCCTACGCGCTCTAACTCATAGACCACCCTTTCTAAGCGTTCTTTTTTATTAAGGCTTGGGTGGTGGATTTTCAACACTTCATTGATTTGAAACCCCACCGTGTAGGAAGGGTTTAGGCTTGTCATAGGCTCTTGAAAGATCATGCCAATTTTTTTACCTCTGATTTCTTTTTGTATTTGCTTTTCTTTGAGCTGCAACAAATCCTGCCCTAAAAATTGAATGCTTCCCCCTACAATTTTCCCGGGCTTTTCAATCAACCCCAAAATAGAAAGCGAAGTGATGCTTTTCCCGCTCCCGCTCTCCCCTACAATACAGAGCGTTTGAGACTTTTTCAGGCCAAAACTCACGCCATCCACCGCTTTATTCACGCCCTTATCGGTGAAAAAATAAGTTTTTAAATCTTTAACTTCTAAAATCATGCAAGCTCCTTTTAAGAGGCGCGTTTAGGATCTAAAGCGTCCATGATGCCATCGCCTACCAGATTAAAACTCATAACCGTTAAAAAAATCATCACCCCAGGGAAAACAAGCATCCAAGGAGCGGTAGCGATGTATTGCATGGAGTTCATCAGCATCGCTCCCCATTCAGGTTTGGGAGGTTGGGCCCCAAGACCTAAGAAGCTCAGCGCGGCCGCTTCTAAAACCGTGGAAGCAAAACCCATTGTCGTTTGCACGATCAAAGGGATAATGCAATTAGGGAAGATCACCTTACACATTAAACGAAGATGCGAAGAGCCATTGATTTTAGAAGCGATCACGTATTCTTTTTCTTTTTCGCCTAGCACAGAACTGCGCACCAATCTTGCAAACCCAGGAATCCCCACAAACCCAATAGCAAGCATGGCGTTAGTGAGTGAAGGCCCTAACACAGCGACCACAATCACGATCAATAAAATAGAGGGCAAAGCGAACATGATGTCCATGATACGCATGATAATTGCATCTGTTTTCCCCCCAAAATACCCCGCTATCAGCCCTAGTATCGTGCCAAAAAAGACCGCAATCCCCATAGAAACAATCCCTATGGTTAAAGAAATCCTAGCCCCATAGATCAAGCGGCTCAAAATATCGCGCCCCAAATCATCGGTGCCTAAAAGGTATTTAGCATTCCCCCCATGCTCCCATATAGGCTTTAAAAGGCGATCTTGCGCGTTTTGGACATAAGGATCATGCGGGGCTAAAAGGGGTGCAAAAATCGCGCAAATTACCAATAAAAGCACAATCCATGCCCCAACGACCGCCGCCTTATTTTTTTTGAATTGTTGGATAAATTCTCTAAAAGACTCCATTATGACAACCTTATTCTAGGATCAATAAAAGCGTATAAAATATCCACTAAGAGATTAGCCCCAATATACATCATGGCAATAATCAAAGACATGGACTGGATAATCGGGAAATCGCGCTGGTTGAGCGCATTAACGATCCACTTACCAATCCCAGGCCATGAGAAAACCGTTTCAGTTATCATGCTTCCCCCTAAAAGCCCAGCCAGCATCAAGCCTGCGATAGTCGTTACAGGGATTAAAGCGTTACGCAAAGTGTGCACAAAAATCACCCTAAAGGAGCTGCACCCCTTAGCTTTAGCGGTGCGCACATAATCTTCTTTAGACACTTCTGCCATGCTCGCGCGAGTCATCCTGGCAATAACAGCGGTAGAAACCGTGGCTAACACAATGCTAGGCAAAATCAAGTGCTTGATCGTATCCACAAACGCCCCATAATCCCTTGCGATCAGGCTGTCTATCAAATAAAGACCTGTGGGGCCATCTAAATAATACACATCGCTCAAACGCCCAAAAACAGGCAACCACCCCAATTGCACGCTAAAAATATAAATCAGCATAAGCCCTAGCCAAAACACGGGCATAGAAATCCCGGCTAAAGCGAAAGTCATGCTAGAATAATCAAACACGCTATAGCGTTTGATTGCAGCTAACACGCCAACGCTAATACCCAAAACAAGAGCCATAAACAGAGCGATCAAAGCCAATTCCACCGTAGCCGGGAAGCGTTGCCAAAACTCATGCATCACAGGCTCACCAGTCATGATAGAAGTGCCAAAATTGCCATGCAACACATTATTGATAAAGAAAAAATACTGCTCTATCAAAGGCTTATTCAAACCAAATTGTTCCCTTAAAGCGTCAATAGCGGCTTGATTGGCCTTTTCGCCTAAAATCACTAACGCCGGATCTCCTGGCATTAAATGCACCATCATAAACACGATAATGCTCACTCCAAACAGCGTGGGGATCGCCCACAAAATACGCTTAATGATAAAACTCAGCATGCAACCCCTTTCATTTTTCTAAATACACCTTAAAGAAGCGATTCACGCTCACTCCGGTCGTCTTATAGCCTTTGACTTTAGACAAGTGCGGCACCACTGAATAAGGATAGGCTAAAGGCACATAGGGCGCATCTTTATGGATAATTTCTTGAGCCTTTAAATAAAGGGCTTCTCTCTCCTTTTGATCCGAAACCCGTTTAGCCTTTATGAGCAGATCGGAAAAGGCGTCGCTCTTATAAAAAGAACCATTTTGAGTGGGTATGGCTGAGGCGGCTTGCTTGCTCCATAAGGTGTATAAGAAATTATCCGGATCCGCAATGTCTGCCATCCAGCCTGCAAACGCCATTTCATGTTCGCCTAATCCCGTTCTTTTCAAATAAGCCCCCCACTCATACACTTCAATTTTCACATCAATTCCAATTTTAGCCAGGCTTGCTTGTATGAACACCGCTCCTTTTGGGTTACGAGTGGCAGTGGTAAAAATGGTGGTTTTAAAGCCGTTAGGATACCCCGCTTGTTTCAACAACTCCTTAGCCTTTTTCAAATCGTATTCATAGGGTTTGATGTTGTAGTTATAACCCCATATGGTGGGCGGGAAAGGATTGACCATTTTTTGGGCAAAGCCTTCATAAATCACCTTAATGTAATCATCCACATTAATCGCATGATTGATAGCCAAACGCACCAAAGGGTTGTTAAAATACTTTTTTTGCGTGTTCAATGAAAGCCAATTAGCGATCAACCCAGGGCTTTTATCCACCACGACATTAGGAAGTTTTTCTAACTGCTCCACTTCATTGAGATTAGGCCCGGTCATTAGCATGATTTCACCGGTTCTTAACGCTAAAGCACGAGTGGAAGAATTAGGAATGGTGCGCACCACCACCTTATCCAAATAAGCTTTAGGCCCCCAATAATCCTGATTTTTTAAAAGAATGATTTTCTCATCTTTATTCCATAAAAAGAATTTGAAAGGCCCTGTCCCAACAGGTTTTTTAGCCAACTCGTCTTTTTTATTATTTTGTTCTAAATAATCAGCATAATCCTTACTCAAAATGCTCAAAAAGTCCATGCCTAAATTCGCTAAGAAAGGGGCTTCTGGCCCATTAAGCGTGAATTTAATCGTGTAATCATCTAAAGCTTCAATGCTCTTGATAATATGAGACATGCCCATGCCTTCCCAATACTTATAGCTTTTAGCCCCCGGGCTATAGTATCGTTTAGCCTTATCCATTTGGCGCTCAAACGAAAACAGCACGTCTTTAGCGCTAAACTCCACTTTTTTATTCCAATACTTCGTCTGGTGGAAATAAACCCCTTTGCGTAAATGAAAGGTATATACAAGACCATCTGGGGATATGTCCCAGCTTGTCGCTAAGGCGGGTTCAATTTCTGTGGTGCCGTATTTGAATTGCACGAGTGTGTCATAAATATTGCCTGTTGCCACATAGCTTTCGCCATCAGTCACTAAGGCCGGATCCATGCTCGAGCCATCAGCACCTCTTGCAAAAACCAAAACGCCTCCAAAACGCTTTTGCTCTTCAACAGAAATATTTTCTTTAGATGGATTAAGAGTAGCGTTTGGGCTTTCTGAAGCTTTCAAAAAAGACCCAAACAATAAAAGAAAAAAAAACAAACCCTTAACAAAAACATTATTCATAAGCCAATCTCCACAACAAATTCTATAAAGGATAGAGATCTAAATTATAAATATTTTATTGCGTTTATAGGCGTTTAACGAACACCTAAAGGTTTAATTGACCTTTAAAGGTTACCCTACTCCCCAAAATTTTGACTAACCACAGAAACTTTTTTGCGGTTTCTGTCTTTATGCTCAAACTTCACAACGCCATCTATGAGCGCGTATAAGGTATGGTCTTTCCCCATGCCTACATTATTACCGGGGTGCATTTTAGTGCCTCTTTGGCGCACGATAATATTCCCTGCTCTCACAAATTCTGAGCCAAATTTTTTCACGCCTAAGCGTCTTCCTGCAGAATCTCTGTTATTCTGCGTGCTCCCTTGACCTTTCTTGTGTGCCATTGTTTAATACTCCTTATGCTACAATTTTAGTGATTCTCACACGAGTGAAATCTCTTCTAAAACCACGCTTGGTTTTGCTGTCTTTTCGGCGGCGTTTTTTGAAAGTGATGACTTTTTTGCCGCGCCCTTCATTGATCACTTCCGCTTCAATTTTAGCCCCATTCACAAAGGGTTTCCCGCAAGAGAGTTTGCCCTCTTTGGATACGGCTAACACTTCCACTAATTCCACTAAAGCCTTAGGCTCTTTATTTATTTTATCTAGTAAAACAATATCGCCTTCAACGACTTTATATTGCTTACCGCCATGCTTGAATATTGCGTATGACATTTCTATTCCTTAAAAATTGAACGCTCTTTTTAAAATAAACGCTTATTATAGTGAGTATTTGCTAAAATTTAACTTTAAATTTAGATTAAATTCACATTAAAAGAATTTTTTTACTCAAAAACACCCCATTTAACCCGCCATTATTACCCCGCATTGCCCCACTCACAATTGTTATTAACTTGTTTTGGAATACTTTTAGCTTGTTTGTTAAAAAACCAATAAGGATTTGATCATGCGCGTTACCTTTGGCTCAAAATACAACCAAATGAATAACTATCAAAACGCTTTACAAAATAAAATCAACGACGCTAACACGCAGATCGCTTCAGGGCTAAAAATCCGTTATGGTTATCAAAACAGCGACATTAACAACCAGAATTTAAAATTCCAATACGAAGAAAACACCTTGGATCAAGGCATTGATGTGGCTCAAAACGCTTACACTTCAACGCTCAATACCGACAAAGCCTTGCAAGAATTTTCTAAAACGATGGAGGCGTTTAAAACCAAACTCATCCAATCCGCTAACGATGTGCATTCAGAAACTTCTTGCGCCGCTATCGCTAACGATTTAGAACGCTTGAGGGAGCATATGATAAATGTTGCTAACACTTCTATAGGGGGGGAATTTTTATTTGGGGGCAGTAAGGTGGATAGACCTCCCATTGATAGCGAGGGGAAATACCATGGCAATGGCGAAGATTTAAACGCGCTTATTAGCTCTGATAACCTTGTGCCTTATAATATCAGCGGGCAAGATTTGTTTTTGGGCACCGATAAAGACAAACACAAACTCATTACCACCAACATTAAATTATTCAATCAAAACAAGCTCCACCCTGATGTGATGGACGCTTTAGAGCATTCTTCATTGCCTGAGGAAGTTTTTATTAAACCTAGCGATACCTTGCGAGAACTCATCGGCGATAACGACAAAGACCCCACTAATGACCCTAAAGAGTTTTTTTATTTGCAAGGCGTTAGGCCTGATGGCTCTAGTTTTAAAGAAAAATTCGCGCTCTCTAAAGCCTACCAAAACAAAGAGAGTGCCTCTAAAGTGAGCGATTTGTTGGATAAAATCGGTCATGCTTACGGGAACACTTCACAAAATAAAGTCGTGGATGTGAGTTTGAACAATTGGGGGCAAATTGAGATCAAAAACCTAACCCCCGGCAGTGAAAATTTGGATTTTCATTTGATTTCTAGCGATGGGGATTTTGATGATTTAGACGCCTTGCGTTCGAGCGGCAAAAGGGTTACTGAATACGTCAAAAGCGCGTTTGTAACGGATAGGAGTTTGAGCCAAGTTAAAGCGGTGCCTAACATGTATAATCCCAAGGTGCTTGAAATCCCTAGCGTGTTTGTCACTAAAGATAATGTTTTAGCCAACAAAAACACCAAATTGAGCGAGATTTTTGGCGATAAGGTGGAAACTTTAAAAATCAACGCCAGCCGTTTGGGCGATGAAAGCGCTCTTCAAATCCCAAACCTCCCTATTGATTTGGATATTCCCATTCTTTTAGATGTGAAAAACTCTACGATTAAAGATTTGAAAGACGCGATTAAAGAACGCTTCAATAATGAAGTGGATGTGGAAATTGAAACGAACGGGCGTTTGAGGATTATTGACAATTCTTCTAAAGAATCGCCTATTTCTTTGGCTTTAAGCACCCTGGATCAAAAAGGGCTAGAAGTGGCCGGTATCCCTACTAATAATGCGAGCGAATACCAAAAAACCTATTTCAATAAAGAAGGGGCGAAATTAGAAAGCAATGTCGCTCAAATCGCTCAAAATGGCGCAGCTAATGGCTCTACTAAACTGAGTGAAGTCTCTAAGGGGAGTTTGGAAAATAGCGTTTTTAACATGAAATTAAACGATGTGAATGGCTTATTTTTGGAAGCGCAAATAAATTTGGATAATAATGGGGCTTTTTTGAGTTTGCCTAATGGCGTTAAAATCCCGCTTTATGACCCCACAACCGCTAACATTCAAGCGTCTAAACCCAATGAAGTCACTTACAGGCAGCTCATGGATGCGATGAGTATCGCGCTCAATTACAGCAATACTGACCCTGCAATCTACCAACAAATCAGCGATAACCCCACTTCAAAAGAAAGCAAGGAGCGATTTATTGGATTGTTAAAACAAGCTAAAGACAACCTTTCTGTTAATTTGAATGAAGAGGGAAAAGTCATTATCCAAGACAACATGCATTCAAACACCAAAATGCAGTTCATGCTTTTTGATAAAGACGCGAATGATTTTTCTCAAAACGCCTTGCACAGCGACAAACCAAGCCTTAAATTAAACGCTAATAACGCTCTGATTATTGACAAGCCCAGCGTGAATTTTTTTGATCAATTAGAAAGTACCATCACTTCTGTGAGAAAAGGGATTTATCGCCCGGACGCTTTAGGGGATACTTATTCTAGCGACATGCGTAATTTAGGCATTCAAAACGGCATCACCCTTATAGATCACTTGAGCGATCACATAGAAAAAATGATCGCTAAAAACGGCTCTCATGGTAAGGCGTTTGAGAACATTATCAGGCGTAATGAAGTTTTAAAAACGCAAGTTCAAAGCATTCGTGGGGAAACGACCGGCACGGATATGGCAGAAACTTACAATAAATTTTCCAATCTCACTAACAACTATAACGCCGTTCTGGCTTCCACGAACAAAATCAATAATTTGTCTTTAACGAAATATTTGTAGTCTTTTGGTGGTTTTTAAGCGTTCTAAAAAGAGATATTAAAATGCTTTAAGCTTCTATGAAGCCCCCCTCCT
The DNA here is from genome assembly GCF_000274605.1 of Helicobacter pylori NQ4053. NCBI lineage: Bacteria > Pseudomonadati > Campylobacterota > Epsilonproteobacteria > Campylobacterales > Helicobacteraceae > Helicobacter > Helicobacter pylori. The sequence goes on along the minus strand of NZ_AKNV01000002.1, from coordinate 182,258 downwards.
TTCGCCCCTTATTTCGTGGGCAAATCGCCCACAGGACAAGCGGCCACACCCACGCTTGGGCGAGTGATTTTTTCTACATTTTCTTGAGCTTTTTTGGGGTCATTAACCCAAGTTTTATAGAACTCAAAAGGGCATTCCGCCACACCCTTATCCCCATCGCCACTAGCAAAAACCCCACTATAACCTCTGTGCAAGAGTTTGAAGAGTTGGTTTTGGCTTTGGTCGTATTTCCTCGCATCACGGATTTGTTGCACAGAAAGTTGAGCGTATTGAAGGCCATTTTCTTCTTCCCCGCATTCGCCCAAAGTATGCCCATCAAAACCAATAATGCTAGAATGCCCAAAATAGGAATACACCCCATCAAAGCCGGTCGCATTCGCTACCGCTACATAACATTGATTAGCCCACGCCATAGCTTTCACTATCGCAATTTGTTGCTCCTTAGCCGGATACATGTAACCTTGACAGCGTACAATGAGTTCTGCCCCACGCATCGCGCAATCGCGCCAAATTTCAGGGTAGTTCCCATCATCGCAAATGATCAAAGAAACTTTCAAGCCCTTAGGTCCATCAACCACATAGGTTTTATCCCCAGGATACCAACATTCAATAGGGCACCAAGGCAAGATTTTGCGGTATTTTTGCACGATCTCACCCTTATCATTGACAAGAATCAAAGTGTTATAGGGATTCTTTTTAGCTTGCTCGTGTTTTTCCCCAGTTAAAGAGAACACTCCCCAAACCTTGTTTTTCTTACAAGCCTCAGCAAGGATTGCGGTTTCTTCCCCAGGAATACTCGCAGCGGTGTCAAACATTTCTTGTCTATCATACATGATCCCATGCGTGCTGTATTCGGGGAAAATAATCAGATCCAATCCGGGCAGACCTTGTTTGACCCCACCAATCACCTTAGCGATATTGCGACAATTTTCCAACACCTGTTCTTTAGTGTGGAGTCTAGGCATCTTATAATTAACTACCGCTACACCCACAGTATCTGGGCTGCTACTAATATCTCCATGTCTCATGTTATGTTCCTTATTTTTTGATGAGAGTTCCTACAAACCCTCTATTTGGATTTATAAAATAATTGTGTAAATGGATCTATAATAAATATAAAAACTTTAATCATTATGATTATTGTGAGCGAGTTTTAACTTTTTTGCTCCATTGGGTAACCTATTATTCCCACTTCCACTAAGCCATATAGCGCATTAATGCAATAGATTTTAGCCGCTCTTTGCAAGTCTTGCAATTTTAAAGGGGCATGCTCAACAAGACCCTTTTTTAACAACCCCACAACACCCGTCCCGTTTAACGCGCCCGTGCTGAAATAAGGGGTTAAAAGCCTGTTGTGGATTTCTAAAATAAGATTACTCCTAGCGCCCTCAGTGAGTTCCAAATCCTGGTTATAAAAGATTTCATCAAAAATAACGCCTTTTTTAATGAGCGCTCGAGCCTTTTGATAAAAAGGGGCGTAAGTGGTCTTATGGTATAAAAAATCATTGTGTTTGTCAATGGGGGCTTCACTCAAACGGATTTCTAGGCTTTTTAAAGGCTCTAAAGTTTTGTATTCTTTAATGAGCTTGCCCTTTTTATTGAGTAAAACCCTTAAAACCCCTTCTTTTTCCAATTCAAAGTCCAAAAGATTTTCATCGTATTTGAAATTAAAGTATTGAGCGCTATTCATTAAGCGTTCTTTATGGGCGTTTTTATTGTTAATCTCTAATTTTTGATCCCTTTTGATAACTTTCATCGTCTCTATAATCTCAAATTCTATTTTAGGCATCACAAAAAAGGATTTTAAAAAGCTCTCTTCATATTCCTTTGAAGCTTTACTTTTATAAGTTACCCCACTCCCTACCCCCAAATGCAAAAAATCTTCGCGCGTTCTTTTTTCTAAAGTGCGGATAGGCACGCTAAAAAGGGCTTTTTTTTCTTCAACCATGCCTATCGCCCCGCAATACACCCCCCTAGGGCGTTTTTCTAAATATTCAATGATTTGCATGGTTTTTATTTTAGGGCACCCGGTCACAGAGCCGCAAGGGAACAACGCCTTAAAAATCTCAAACAAGCTGGTTTTTAGGGGCAATTGAGCTTCAATCTCGCTTATCATTTGATACACGCTCGGCAAACTGATGATTTCAAACAATTGATTGACTTTCACGCTATTTTTTAAGGCCAAGCGGCTCAAATCGTTACGCAGTAAATCCACAATCATCACATTTTCACTTCTGTTTTTGTCATCATTTTGCAAAAACAATCGGTTTTTTTCATCTATCAAGGGGTTATTTGAGCGAGCGATCGTGCCTTTCATGGGTTTTGTGATAATCTTAATCGCTGTGTCCAAAAACTCTAATTCAAAAAACAATTCCGGCGAAAAGCTTAAAACGCTCCCAAACTCATTTTCTATCAAAGCCTTAAAAGGCGTGTTTTGGTTGTGTACCACTTCCTTAAAAACGCACTTTGGTTTGGCTTTGGTGTTTAACAATAAATCCATTGTCAAATTCACCTGATAGGTATCGCCGTTTTTGAGATGTTCTTTAACGGCTTTAAACTGCTTGAAATAAGTTTCTTGATCTAAAGAGCTGTGGATTTTAGGGTAAAACGCATGCTCTTTTAAAGGCTCTAAAGAGTATTTTTTTCTTTCTAAGAATTGTTCAAAATACAAAAAAGGGGTTTGGCTTTGAAAAGTTTCATCTAAAAACGCTAAACGCGCTTCGTATAAAAGATACCCCACAAAATACCCATTACCCCTATTTTGAGAGATGAAATCCAGGGCGTTTTTAAGCTCATTAAGATTAGTAGCGGTGAGTTTTTTAACGCTTTTTTGATATTTAAAATCCCCAAAAATCATTTAATTTCTAGCAATCGCTTCGTATTTGTCTATCAAAAACACCGGGTTATAGCTCATTTTAGACCTTCTTAAGCCCTCTAATCCCAGATCTTCTTCTCTGTTAGCGTAAGTTAGATGGCTAAATTCATTCAAAAGCAATTGCTGGTTGATGATTTGATACGCGCCTGCAATATCTGCGCGGGCTTTTTCAATGTGAATGAGCGCGGTCTCTTCGTTTAAAACTTCCCCAAAACTAAACGAGGCTATTTCCCCATTAACCCTAATAAGCCCCCCTTTCACATCCAAGCTTTCATAATTTTCCAAAACGCTTTGAATGCCCTTATTTTCATTGATTAGCCCTATATCATCAGTCTGGCTTTCTAAAAACCACTCTTTGGAGGCTTCTAAAACTTCCTTTTTATTTTGAGGAGAAATTTTTTCATAAACAAAATTCGCGCAATTGGTTAAAAACTGGTTTAGGTGGTTTTTTTTCTTATGGTATTTTTTCCCTTTTAAAGCGATCAATTCTTCAATAGAATAAACATAATCGCTCCTGTCTCGGTTGTAAGTGAAATCAAACACCCCTACAAAATTGTCTTTTAAATCGTCTCTTTGCTCTAAAGTCAAAGAGTGGAATCTTAAATTTTTTTCTAATTTCAAAAGCTCTTTTACGCATTCATGCGGCCTCTTACCGATAGGATAGAAATAAAAGGGTTTTTGATTTTCATAAGTGGTTTGAATCACCAAGCAATCCCTAATCACCGCCACTTGAATGAGCCTTGCGTGCTGCCATAAGAAACAATTGGTAAAACTCACATCCGATAAAACGATTTTTTGAGTTTGTAAAAACCTTGAAAACAAGTCCTTATGCGCTAGGGTAATTTCTTCAAACATAACAACTCTCTTTTATTTTTTTAACTCTTTTAGGGCGTTTTCTTGAAATTTTCTAGAAATCTTAAAAACCTCTGCATAAAAACCCGTAAGAATTTCTTCATTCAAATGCTTGAAATCCCTTTGGCTGAGTCGTTTTAAAATTTCTCGCTCTCTTTTAGGGCAATAAATGGGGCTTTCTTGTTTGATGAGAGCGATTTTTAAAGCGATTTCTAAGCGTTTGTCTAAAAGATCGCTCAATTCATTATCCAACGCATCAATTTCAGCCCTTAAATTTTCTAAAAGACTATCCAAATTCTTTTGCATCTGATCAAACCCCTTTTAAGCTTTCTTCTTCTAACCGCCATAAATCTTCTAAAGCCTCTCTTTTTCTTATCACTCTGATTTTATGATCTTCTAGGGCTAATTCTAAGAGTTTGGGGCGCGAATTGTATTGACTGGCCATGCTAGAGCCATAAGCCCCAACCTTTTCTATGACTAATTTATCGCCTGGCTCTAATTCTGGCAAATGGGCGTCTTTTAAAAAAGTGTCGCTGCTCTCACACACAGGCCCTACCACATCGCAAGGCGAAATCTCACGCCCCTTAGAGGGCGTTATAACCCTTATGGCATGCTTAGCATGATACAAACTCGGGCGTAAAAAATCATTCATGCCCGCATCTACAATCACAAAGCGCTTGTTTTGAGCCTTTTTTTCATACAAAACCTGCGTGATCAATTCCCCACTCTCAGCCACGATGGATCGGCCCGGCTCACAAATAATCGTCAAATCCAAGCCTTGAAGCGTGTTTAAAATCCCTTGCGCGTAATCATAAAGCTTAATCGTTTCTTCATTTTCATAGCTCACGCCAATGCCTCCGCCCACATCAAAAAAACGCAAATCTATCCCTAGCGCGATCAAAGATTTAGCGATTTTGGCCACCTTTTGGCTCGCTTCTATAATCGGCTCTAAATCTAAGAGCTGTGAGCCGATATGAAAATGCACGCTAACAGGCTCTAAAAACGCGCTTTTTTTAGCCCAAAGAAACATTTCTAAAGCTTCTTTTTCTCCCACGCCAAACTTATTTTCTTTCAAACCGGTAGAAATATAGGGGTGCGTTTTAGCGTCAATGTTGGGGTTGATTCGAATGGAAATCCTAGCCTTTATCCCTAAAGATTGAGCGATTGTTTCAATCGTTTTTAATTCCATAAAACTTTCTACATTTAAAAATAAAATGTTGAGTTTTAGGGCTTGTTCTATTTCAAACGCGCTCTTACCCACCCCGCTAAACACGATCCTATAAGGCTTGATCCCAGCTTTTAAAGCCCTATATATCTCGCCTATGGAAACGCAATCCGCCCCACTCCCTAAATGCGCCAATAAAGAGAGAATACTCAAATTGGAATTCGCCTTTAAAGCGTAGCAAATCAAAGATTTACGCCCCTTAAACGCTTCTTTATAATTCAAAAAAGCCTGTTTGATTTTGTCAAAATCATAGAGGTAAAAAGGGGTTTTGTGAGTTTGAAACAGCTCTTCATAATTAAACATAGAAAAACCTAACCATAAAATTTGAACGAAGCATTATAGCAAAAAAGCTAAAACGCCACTCGCATGCCCACATTCCCAGTGATATTAAGATCTTGGTATTGCAAGCCCATCTTAAGCCCCACCCCCGCATTCACATACACCAAACGCCACAAATGCATTTCGCCTCCTGTGATCACGCTCGCAAAAGTGTTGAAAACTTCCCCCTTGCGATACAATAAAGTGTTTTCACCCACAAAACGCACCGTATTGTCGCCTTTAGATTTGATCAAAAGATCCCTACCCAGTCTCGCCGTTACAAAATAATAGGAATTTTGACCAAAATATTTACGGCTCTCTAGCCCCATGTTGAGCGTTAGAACCGATTCGTTAGAGGGGTTTGAATGCATGAGAAATTGTTTGTAAGCGGCATCATTTATTTTGCCTTCCATCCCGCTCAAGCCTATGAAATAATAGCTCACGCCCACTTGAGGTTTTAGCACCACGCTTTTTTGTTTGAACATGAAATCATAGCCGTAATTCCCATTCACGCTCGTTGTCCAGGTGTTGTAGTTGTAGCGTTGGTTCAACACAGAGAGCAAAGAATTAGAAGAATTGATATTATTTGCATTGCCTCCATAAGTTTCATTCGCGCTCAAAGTGAATTCGTTTCTTTTTAAAAAAGCCCTCGCATACATCCCCACATCCACATTATTGGCCAAAGAACGCATGATGTTCCCGTTAAAACCGCTATACCCATAAGCCACATAACCTCCGAGGATCACATTTTTAACCAACCGATCATAGCCCACATTCAAGCCATAAAGCGTGCCATTGCCCCCAGAAATAAAGCTCGCTCCCCCAATCCCTTGAACCCAAAGGTTATTGGGGTGTTTGCTAAGTTGTGAATATTTGACAAAAACCTCTCCAGGGTTAGGATCGCTAAAACGCTTGTTTTTAAGCTCTAACAAAGAAAAATCAGACTCTCCCTCTCTAGTCCTAAAATCAGAGAGTTTTGTCAAACGGCTGGTTTGTTGGGTGTAACTCGCCAATTCTAAAAGGTTGGTAGCGTTATCCCTAAAATTAGGGTTAGAAATCAAACTTGCGGTGTTTTGAAGATCTTTTGTTACGTCTAAGATTTCATTCAAAGAGTGGCTTTCTAAATAAATCGGCGCAAAAAGCGGGTTTTCTTTCGTTTCTATCATCAATGTTGAAAGCCACTTGATAGCGTTATTCCCCCCTATCGCTTCAATTTGATTGAGCGCGCTTTGCCCTTGAATGCCCGCAATGTAATCTTGTAAGGTAGGGGGGGTAAAATCCATCGCTTTATTGCCGTAAGACATTTTAACTTGGTTGTAGAGGACAGAAAGGCTTAAAATGTTGTTTTGATGGGCGTTGTTTGAGTTAGGCAACGCTACGCTTAATAATAACCCCTTATCTTGTAATAAAACCCGTTGGCCCAAATAAGTCAATACGCCGTTTTTTTCCTCTATGTGGTTTCCGTTGATATTGATTAAGGTATAGAGCTTCAAATACGATTGCAAGCTATTGGGGTTGATATTGTAATCAATGTAACGGCTGCTTTTCAATAAGGTGTAAGTCGTGTTATTGGCCATGCTGTTATTGACATTGATAAAAGGCGTTTGGGTGGTGTTGAGATTGATGATCCCCTCTGCTTGAATGAGTGGCGTTGGCGTTTGGATATTTTCTAAGTTAAAATGGATCGTTCCCAAATTATTCAAAGCCCCCCCTACTTCTAACCCATAAATCCCGGTGCTTAAAGAAGCGTTTGAAGCGATCACTAAATTTTGAAGCACCTCTATTTTTTGCGTGGCGTTGTTGTTAAACGCCCCTTGAATGTTTAAATTATTCGTTACAAAGCTGGCGTTTTTTTCTAACACCGCTTGGTTGGAAATCGTGAGGTTGTTGGCTTGGAATTGAGCGTTATTGTAAAGATACAGGTTTTTAACGTTTGCAGAGCCTTTAATCTTTGAAAAATCAACCACCCCGTTAGCGTAAATATTGCCTGAAAAATTGAAATCATTCGCCATAACCATCAAGCTTTCATCGTTATTGTTCAAGGCGATTGGCGCGTTATTTGACGCATTACTAGAAGAAGTGCCATTCGTGCTTTGGGCGCTAAGCGCACAAGGGTTTGCAGCGTTAGCTGCAGTTGGATCGCTTTGTTGTGTGCAACTGGCGTTGATAAACAGATTGCCTTGAGACACAGAAACATTGTTATTAGTGGCGTTAATCTTAAGGCCGTTGCTAGCGTTAAGCGTGGTGATGTTAATGTTAGAAACTTGATCGGACAATAATTGAAGCGTTCCAAAATGGTTAGTGAAAGCGATATGATTGTTTCCGGCAAAAATGAGCGAATTTCCTGCGTTAAAACTAAGCGTGCCTCCATTGGCGTTAGAGAAAGTGGAATTTTGCACAAAAACATTGCCTTGCGCGTTGAAACTAAAATCCCCTTTTTGCCACACTTGACTCAAGCCATAGGGAGCGAAAAGCCCCTTTTTACCAAGATTAGGGATCAAATCCCCCAAACCTTGTTCATAAACAGGCCCTAAACCTTTAGCCGCTAGGACTTTGTCTAAAACGCTTTTAATCTGTTGGTTTTGCAACAGGCTTTCTAAAGAATTGAGCGCATCTTGGCCTAAAAATTCGCCAATCATTTGCTTGCCTAAAGCCATTACATCGTTTTTTAAAGCGTTGCTCGGTTTGACAATATCTTGCAACATCACGCTTATCACTTGCCCTATATCGTTAGCGGAAATAAAGCCGGTGATCTGATTGAGCAGCCCTTTTTTACTCAATAAATCATTGATGGACATGCTGCCTATAAGCTTTTCAGGGTTTTGCAAATCAATGCCCCCCAACCCGGCTAATCCCCCCACTAGCCCGGTCCAAAAGCCTAATTTTTGTCTGATCAAATCCTTAATCGCCGTGTTCAAACCGCTATCGTTCATGAGATTATCAAAATTATTCTGTCCTAAAAGCTGGCTTAGGGTTTGATTTTTTTGTTCAGGCGTTAAATACCCCCCAATCACGCTACCACTCCCTAGCGTATTTACTATCAAATTCCCTAATCCCCCGGCTTTATTAATGGATTGCACCGCCACTTCGCCCAAAATATTAGCGAGCCCGGCTTGATTGAAAACCTTATTGATGCCCTCTTGGCCTAGCATGCTAAAAATCCCATCGGTTTGCGAGCTTACGATATTCGATTGGTTGAGAATGAGCGAAGTTTGGCTGTTAAAAGTTACGCTAGCGCTCCCCCCAGTCCCCCATGCGTTCCCACTCCCTAAAGTGCCGGTAAGATAAATTTCTTTAGCGTTAAAAGTCGTGTCAATATAGCCCAAATCAGCCGAGCTAGACTCCAAAAGCTGCCCTAAATAAGTGCCTCTAAATTTTTGGCACACAATATCAGTATAATCGCAAGGTGTTTGATAGCCCAAGCCCCCAAAAACCACCGCGCTATTGGTGTCTGTTTGCCCTATTTTAGTCGCTCCTATAATCAAAGCGCCGTTATTGAAATTTTGCACGACTGAATTGTTTGCGTTATCAATCAACTCGTTAATGTTTTTCCAATCGCTAGGCGTGATGAGTTTGGTAAGCTGGTTTAGCGCATCGCCTTTTAAATCGCTCAAACTTGAAAGCGAAAAATCATTCCCTAATATCTTTTTGATTTCAGGGTAGAGTTTGAGCACCATTTGCCCTAACGCTTTGATATTACTGAAATTATAGCCCTTGTTATAGATGTGCAACGCGCTAATAGGGTTGCCTTGCGCGTTATAGGTTTGCGAGATGACAGAAGATTCAGAGGTTAGATTGTTATTTTTCGTGGTGTTATTGCTGCCGTTAGCTTGATAGGATTGGTTGGGGTTGTAATAGCCTTTCACGCTGCTCGTGAGGTAAAACACGCCTTGTGCATCATCGCTATAAGAATACACGCCATTAGCGTTGTTATAAACTTTTTGGTAGTTAAAGATTTCAGAGCCAATGTTATAGAGCGTGTTTTTAATACCCGGGATTTGAGAGAGCGTAACGCTTAATTGGTTGTCTTTAAAGCTCTCGGTGATTTTTAGGGCGTTATTAAGGGGGTTAGTGAAACTATAAGTTTGGTTAGTAGCATCATAAATCCCGTCATTGATGCGCATGCCAAAGAAGCTGATACGCTCATACCAATTACTATTCATGTCCGCTTGAATGATGTTATACACACGATTTTTATTATCGTTTAGATCGCTTAGTAAATCAATGTTAGCGATATTCAAACTCCCTTGATCGCTAAAAACAAGCTGGCTGTTTTTCAAATTCAACACGCTACTGCTGTTAGGGTTTAAGAGGTTGCCTCCCAAACTCAAGGGCGCTTTAATGTCAAGAGTTTGATGGAAAGTGATGGGGCTTTGAGAAAAAGCGTTATCATAGAAATTAAACGCCGTGTTAGAGGTGATAGTGCTAGAGCCTTGAAAATCTAAAGAAGAGTTATTGCTTAAATTAAACTGCCCTCCTAAAGAGCTCGCTCCCTTAAACACGATAGAGGAATTATTCAAACTCGTAGTAATATTCGCTGAATTGAAATTAACCGCCCCGTTAAAATTAAGGTGAGAGCCATTACTTGCAATCAAGCTCGCATAATCGTTGATCGTGGCGTTATTGGAAACATTAATGGTACTTTGGTTGAGGTTGAGCGAGCTGGTGTCGTTTAAATTCAAACCGCCTTGAAGCTCCAAGGTTGAATGGTTGCTCGCATTGATAGAGGCGTTTTGAGAAAGATTGATCGCATTGGCTTTAATACTGCTTGTCCCCACTGAAACGCTTAAATTGGAATTGTCAAACGACACGCTATTAGCTGAAATTTGATACAAACCAGAGCTTAAATTCGTGCTGTTGGTGAAACTGATCGCATTCTTGGCGTTGAATTTAAAAACAGATTGCGTTTGCCCCACATAGCCCCTAAAAGAGCTGTTAGAAAAATCCAGATTCAAAGCGTTGAAACTAAAATTAGGGTTACCGCCATTTTGTGCGGTATCGTCTATAAAATAGGAGTTTTGAGCCTGAATGTTCGCGCTGTTAGAGACAAAATTCATAGAAGAGCTTTGCGTCCCAGCGGCGCGGTTATACAAAGTCGCGTTCGTTAAAAGAATGCCTTGAAGCCCATTAAAATTAAGGCTTGCGCCCCCACCGCTAGAAATGCGATTCCCGCTTTCAATGCTGCCGGTAATGTAAATCTTTTGCGCTTCATAATGCCCTGTAATAAAGCCTATGCATTGCAAATTCCAACAATGCCCGCTCGCATCATTACTCCCTGCTCCCTTATTGTCCCCAAAGCGAATGATTACATTAGACTGCGGCGCATCGCTTAAGCTCGTCCATATATTTTTAGCCCCAAAAACGATCGCGCTGTTTTGCCCGGTGAATGTTTGAGAAAATTCCGCCTTAGTGAATAGAGTTTTCCCGCTCGCATAAAAATCAATGCTGTTGTCGTAATAATAAATGGTGTTGTTTGCATTCCCTAAATTATTGTTATAGCTATTAGGCATGTAGGTCATAAAACCGAGAGCGTTTTGATAATACAAATGATCCGATTTTTCCATATCCACATAATCAAACACCATGCCAACGCCCAAGCGCCGGATAGAAATGCTGTTTTGTGAAAAAACCTCTTGGAAATTGTAGGTTTGGTTATTGAAAGAATACACCACATCATAGACGCCATTACCCGCGCTAGAAACGAGCTTTTCACTGCTAGCCCCATGCCCTTGGTAGTTGATGAGCTGCCATAGATTTTTACTGAAAGCGTTGTTGTAATCAATTTCTTTAGAAGAGCTTACAAGGGTGATAGGGTTGCCATTAGTGATAGCTTCACCAATATTAATCACCGAATGAGCGTTAAAAGTAATCGTCCCATCGCCAAAAGACAAAGGGGCGTTCAAGTTTTTTAAAGTGATGTTATTTAAAGTAACTTGCCCTTTCACGCTCGTGTTTGTTGGGCCATTAAAAGCCACGTTATCAAAAGTTGCATTCCCTGCAATATTAACAGAGCCGGTATTATTAAAATTAGCGGTATTTTGAGAGTCATTAGTAGAGTTCCCAAAAACAGCGTTCCCGGCGATTTGCAAATTTGAATTAGCGTTAGTGAAATCCCCTATAAACGAAGTGGTCGCGCTAGAATTATTGAAATTAAAAGAAGCACTATTGTTAAAGTTAGCGTTATTGAACGAAGCGTTTTTTGCGCTAATCTCAAACGAACCGCTGTTGAACTGGTTGTTATTTGAAAAATTCAAGCTATCGCCGCTGAATTGGTAACTCCCTCCATTAAAGTTGGTGTTTTCAAAAGTCGCTTGCCCTGCATTGAAAGTGAATTTCCCGTCTTTGGCTTGGTTAGTGAAAGTTGTGCCATACACTGAAAGTTTGCCGTTAGCGTTTAGACCATTCAAATTCTGCGAACTATCCATGTTTTGCGTGGAAAAAGTCATGGAGCTTGAATAAGCCCCGGCGTTATGCTGCGTGATAGTAGCGTTAGCGATATTGATACTATCTACCCCATTAAAAACCAGATTGGCTGCCCCACCCGTGCCTACACGATTGCCAGAACGCAGATTCGCTGTGATATAGACATGATAAGCGCTATAAGTGCCGTTAGTCGTGCCTGTGCATTGGTAATAGGGCCAAGGCCCACAATGCCCATTAAGAACGCTCCCTGAAGTGTCCCCAAAAGACACCGTGTCGCTAGAAGAAACGCTATTTCCAGTCCATGTTGAGTTATACCCAATCACCAGATTGCTATTACTCGCGCTAAAGGTCTGTTTAAACGAGTTAGTGTAGCTCCCCCATATTTGAACGCTCGGCAAGTAATAAGTCCCGTTCTCTGTAAAATTTTGAGATTTGGGGATGTAATATTTATGATCATACCAAGGCATGTCAGAATTGATATAATTTGAAGCGGATAAGTCAAATTGTGATCCGCTGATTGTAGGGGGTGGCGTGTAAGTCCCGCTCTCTAAAGCCTGGATAATGATGGAATTATGGCTGAAAGTTTCTTGCAGTTTGTAGATAGTATCCCCTATTTTATAGCCCACTTGATAGACTTGTGGGGAGTCTTTAGTGGGTGCAGAGGGCGAAGCATTAGCGAGTTTAGGTGTTGCAGCGTTTTCATTCAAAAGCTGTCCGGTAACCCCATTGTAAGTGATCATATCCCACAAACCTTGAGCGAAACTTTGCGGCTTTGAAGGGCTTTCGTTCGTTTTTAAAGCGTTTGTCAGGCTATTGAGTGCATGGTTTAAAAGATGATTATAAGTGATCCCACCGCTAGAATTTAAAATCGTTACGCTCTTCTCACTGCCTAAACTTGTAAGGTTAAAAGTCGTCCCTTGAGCGAGAGTGATTTTAGAACTCCCAAAATCAAGGGTTGAGCCATTTTCCAAATCATTCTTACCGCTTAAAGTAACGCTACCGGTAATAGTCATGTTGTTTGCATCAACAGAAGTACTGAATGTTGTGTTGTTAAAACTCGCATCTTTTTCTATAGTGATTTTACCGGTATTGTTGAAAGTAGCGTTATTAAAGGAAGCGTTTTGGATCGTTAGTTGGTGGTTTGAATTGTTAAAGGCTTGCTGGAAATTCACAAAGCCCTTAAGAGTGGTAGCGTTACCACTAAAAGAGCTGTTTTGAATTTGGGGGTGCTGAGCGCTGTTAGCTGGATTACTTTGGTTGTTAAAAGTAAAAGCCCCCCCATTAAAGAAGCTGTTTTGAAAAGTGGCTTGATTGTTAAAAGTGTATGTGGCGTTACTAAAAGTTGCACCATTAAAAGAACTTGTATCTTTGAAAGTGAAACTACCGCTATTAAAAGCGGTATTATTGGTAGCACTAAATCCCTTATTGAAAGTGAATGCCCCCCCATTCCATTTCGCCCCGCTAAAAGTGGCGTTCTCTTCAAAAGTGAAACTGCCGCTTGCGTTGCTAAAGGTCGTATTAGTAGCGTTAGTCGTGCCTTTAAAAGAATAGCTAGGCCCTGAAGTGGAGCAATTAGCCCCACTGCCAATTTTAGCTAAAGAACTGCAAGTATCCCCACTTAAAGAAACCGAACCAATGGTAATGGCGCTGTTAGCGTTGCCTATATTCACTTGCGAAGTTTTATACGCACTGATATTAGAATTGATAGTAACCTTATTAGCGTTCAAGTTTAAAGTGGCTGTGCCGGTGTGCGTGCCAGCTCCCGATCCCACACGATTGCCCACTTCTAAAGCGCCGTTTAAATTGATTGTGCCAACCGTAAATGTTACATCATCTTTACCTTGATTATAACCTTGATACGAAGTGAAACTATTAGAACCGCTTAAATCTAAAACAACGCTATTGCCTAGATTGATCGTGAGATTGCCCCCAACATAATTGGTAAAACCGCTTAAACTATAAGTCCCCGTTTCATTCCCACTACCCACAGAAATGGCTTGATAGTTTTGAGAAGACAAATAATTAGCGGCATTTCCAGCATCATAGCCTTTATGATTTGCCCCCCATACATTCTTTAAACACCCTGCAAATTCCCACCATGCGCAATACTGACTGCCCTTAACCCAATGCACATACTCACCCCCCACTTTTGGGTTTAACAAATCCCACAGATTATTCGCATACGCCCCACTAGCAAACCCGCTGATCAGTAAAGGTGCGAGCCATAAAGGACGCTTTAAGATTGTTTTTTGATTTTGATGCGATCGTTTTATCTTTTTTGGTTTCTTTTTAAATTGTTTCATTTAAACGCTACCTTCTCATTTTCTAGATGGTAGCCAAAAACTCTCTCATTTGATTAAATCAAAGGGACTAAAGTGCATTTTTCCCAAACAAACGCAAGAAAAACAAAGCGCACACCAGCACAAGCAATTCCTTAAACAGCCATTCGCTTTGAGCGTGCGAGCGGGCAAATTCAGCGCTTTGAATTGCGGCTTCGCCCACTTTTTGAGCGTTTAAAATATAAGGCGTGTAATAAAAAACAAAGAGCAAACACAACGCCCCTATCGCCACGCCAAGAATCAAATACACTAACGATCTTTTAGAGTAGATAAACGAAATGATTTCATAAAGTAACACCACAAAACCGATCGCGCCTAAAAGGAAATTGAAACGCACAATGATTTGCGACATGAGTTTCCCGCTCTCAAACAAAGTCAAATTAAATTCAGGCAAAATGCTTGGGGCTTTGAAAACAATGGGTGCGACCATCATCCCTAAAGTGATCAAAGAGCCGCCCAAAATGCCTAAAAGAAGCAAATACACCCCTAAACCAAATTTTTTCATCTTCCACCTTTTTTAAGATTTTTGCAACAAATGGTTACAATCCTTAAACTGCCACACTTGAACTAAGGGCATAAAAAATTCTAAAAGGGCTTGAATGTCAGTGATTCTATCTTTTAAACCGATAAACACTTCAATCTTCACGCCCTTTTCCAATAAAAATCTAATTATAGAATCACTATACTTGTAATCCAATAAAGATTCCAATTCTTCTAAAGAACCCATTTTTTTAAAACGCTCCAATTGGGCGTTCAAGCCCACGGCTTGATAAAAGTTATCCATGTAGCTTTGCGGATCTTTTTGAAACGAAGAAAGTTGCAAGCGTTTGAACGCCAAACTCTTATGCGCTAGCATGCACGGCGAAAACAATAACAAGGAATGGATGCGCCGCTGTTGTAAGACTTCATCATAGGCGTATTCTATCGCCTTAATCGCCCCCATAGAAAAGCCTGACACATCATAAGCCCCTTTTAAAAGCCACTCTTCAAACAAAACGCTTTCATTAATGAACCCAAAACCACTAAAAAAACGCATTTTCATCCGTTCAACAAATCATACAAATTAGAATGTTCTAAATATTCTTGCTCTAATAGTAGAGCGCTTAATCGCTTGCAAGCTGCAATTTGCGGCTTTAAAAACTCCAGTTGCTCTTCATAAAGAACGCTTAAAGACTCTTTTGTAGGGGTTAAAAGAAGCTCGCTAGCCATAAATTCATTCAAAAATTTCGCTTTTTGCAAGTCCTGTTTAGACAGACTATAACGCTCTTTATAGAGCAACTCTAAAATAATCGTCCCACTCAAATACACTTTAATGTAATTTTTAATCTCGCTCTCGCTATGGATTTTATTTTCATTAAAAGCGATAAATTCCCCCAATAAAGGCACTTTATCAAATTCAATTTCTAGCCAATACGCACTCAAGGCTTTCGCGCTTTGATACAAAGCGACTAATTCTTTTTGGTTTTCGTCTAAGGTTTGGGGTTTTTTCTTGCCGTAAGCGATCTTGTCTTTCACTTCTAAAATGTCGCTCTCAGCGATTTCGGTTCGTTGATGTTTGAGGGCGTTTAAAGCGCTTTCATTGATTAAAGTTGCCAACATCGCCCCGCTAAAACCCACGCAAATTTTAGCGATCTTAAGATAATCTAGCGCGTGTTTTTTGTTTTCTAAAAGCTTTTCTAAAATGCTTTGTCTTTCTAGTAAATCCGGTAAAGAAATGAAAATACGCCGATCAAATCGTTTGCTCCTTAATAGCGCTTCATCCATCACTTCCATTTGGTTAGTCGCTCCTATCACCACCACCTCATCGTTTTGTAAAAACCCATCCATTTCGGTTAAAAGCTGATTGAGCGTGGCCTCTCTCTCATCGCTCCTATGCCCTCCCCTAGCCTTACCCAAAGCATCAATTTCATCAATGAAAATAATAGAGGGGGCATGCCTTTTAGCATGCATGAAAAGTTCATGCACTTTTTTAGCCCCAGCCCCCACATAAATTTGAGAAAACGCGCTCCCGCTTTCATAAAAAAACGGCACTTTAGCTTCACTCGCTAAGGCTTTAGCGATCATGGTTTTGCCCACTCCAGGAGGCCCGATTAAAAGCACGCCTTTAGGGAGAAAAATCCCTAAATCCTGGTATTTTTTAGGGTTTTTTAAATAGTCTATCACTTCTAATAATTCTTCTTTAACTTCATCCACCCCTGCAATGTCTTCAAAACGCACCCCTAGCGCGTCGTATCGCTGGAATGCATTTTCTAATTCGTTTTTGTGTGCACTTTCTAAACTCATTTTAGTGTCCAATCGTTTGGGCAAGCGCCAAAAGATCCCAAAAAGCATGCTAGAAATGAAAAAAAGCAACGCTAAATTCATTTTAGAACCCTTGCTTAAATTTTCTCGTCTTTCTATGGGCATGCTTTCTGGGATTTTATAGGCTCTTAAAAAGGCTTCTTTGTTGGTTTTATAAAGTCCTTTATTGGCATAAAAATAATTTTCATCTTCAATTAGAGTTTGCTTAGGGTGGGATTGGATCACATAAAAAAAGTCCTTACCCGATATGAGCCTAGAAACATCGCTCAAAACTAAAAAAAGGAGCAAACAAAAAGTAAGGATCAAAAACCCTAACGCCAAAACAAGCGAGCGGTTTTTAATGCGTTTAAAGGGAGCGGTGAGATTTTCTAAAAATTTAGAAAACGGCATGATTTTCCCTCTCCTTAATTTCATACTCTTTGATTTCTAAAAAACTAGCCCTTAAAGGCTTATCGCTTTTGATTTTAATGGGGTTAAAGAATTGATCTAAGGCTTTAAATTCGCCGTCTTTTTGCGCTTCCACTAAGGCTTTTAGGGGCGTGTTGAGCTTGAGTTGCAATTGCCTAAACGCCTTATTTTTATGCAAAATCAAATCTTTAATCGCATTCAAACGCTTTTTAGAATCTTCCAAGCTCACGCTATCATGCATCAAGCTAGAGGGGGTGTCTTTTCGTTTGCTGTAAATAAAAGGGTGGATGTGCGTTAAAGGCAAGCTTTCTAAATTTTTAAACGCTTTTTCAAAAACGCTTCCGCTCTCGCCCGGATGCCCTACAATAAAATCCGTGCCAATAGCAAAATTTTTAGAAGCGATTACCTCTAATAATTCCCTATCGCTTTTAGTGCGGTTTCTTCTATTCATCCTCTCTAGCATGAAATCATGGCTGTGCTGTAAAGCGATATGCAAATGTTTTTCTAAAAAATCCTCTTCTAAAAGCTCTAAAAATTCATCGTTGATTTGATTAGGCTCTAAACTCCCAATCCTTATGCGTTTTAATCCAGCAATCTGGCTTAATTTTTTAATCAACCTTGCGATATTGCTTTCTTTATCTTTCCCATAGCTCCCCACATTGGTGCCGGTTAAAACCACTTCTTGAACGCCTTTAGAGCATAAAAGACCCACTTGCTCTAAAATTTTCCTTTCTTCAAAACTCCTAGCCCTCCCTCTCACGCTTGGGATAATGCAATAATTGCAATCAAAATCACAGCCTTCTTGGATCTTGATAAACGCCCTAGTTTTTCCCACAAACTCGCTCACCATCGTGGTGTCTAAGTGCTTGTTTTCTAAATTATCATCTATAAAAAAACGCTTTTTTTCTTGTAAAAGCGCATTAATCTTTTCTTTATTGTCATGCCCAAAAACGCCCTTTAAAAACCCTTTTTCAAAAAGCTCTTTGCCTTGGGTTTTCACCCCACAACCAGTAAATAACACTTCCTTATCCAATCGTGCCATTTTTTTAGCGTAACTCCTTACTGCGCTATCGGCCCCATTAGTCACGGTGCAAGAATTGATCACAATAATATCGGCTTCTTGTTCTTCTAAAGTCGCGCTAAAGTCTTTCAAATTCTCGCCCATCACTTGCGTGTCAAAAAGATTCGTCCTGCACCCAAAAGTTTTGAAATAGACTTTTTTCATTTTTGTTCCCTTTTATTCCCAAAACCATCGCCTAGAGCATCAGCATCCACTTTAAGCAGCTTGCTGGTCGTATAAGCGATATGAATATTTTCTTCTTTCAAAAAAGCTTCAACAATTTCAGCCACAATCTTGCTCCTCAAAGACATGGTGGCATACGAATTGGTTTGATACCACACCGAGATTTTTATCCCGTTACTTTCAGGCATCAAAAAGCATCGAGGCTTGACGCTCAAACTCCTTAAAGAATACCGGTCGCGCATTTTATTGAGCTGTTTATAGGTAATATCCGTGTATTCTTTAGACAATTCTGTAGCGATGTTGAGCGCAATTTTAGAAGCTTTTTTAAAATCAGAATCAAATGTAACGCAAAAATCCACCCCATCCCAAACCGTTTTCATCCCAAAATGGCTGTAATTAGCGAACATGGTGGTGAAAATATAATTATTAGGCACAAAGATAATTCGGCCCGCTCTCCTGTTGTTCGTGTAGGTGGTAAAGGTTACATCTTCTAAAATCGTAATGTGCAACATAGAAATATCCAACACATCGCCAATAAAAATATCCGTCCCCTTAGCGATACGCACCCTATCGCCCACATGCACGCTCCCCCCAATCAAAATGATAAACCACCCGAGCAAGCTCATGAACAAATCTTTCATCGCAATCGCTAAGCCCGCGCTCGCAAAGCCTAAAACCGTTACCAAGTAAGTAACGTTTTCTAAATAAGAAAAAAGAAAGATTAAAATGATCACGCTCACATTCACGAAGTTAATGGCTTTATTCACGGTATAGACGCGCTCATTATTTTCAATGTATTTACTGGAAATGATTTTTAAAATCCACGCAAACACCACGCTCAAAAGGGCCGCTAAAAACACATAAACCAATTTAAAAAGCTGGTTTTTAACTTGAGATTTGACAATGCTTATAGCTTCATCGCTGTCTTTTTGGAAAATCCCGATCGTGGTTTTTAGAATGTTTTGAGCCCCTTGCAATTCTAAGCGTTTGGCTTGAGTTTGATAAATCTCATCGCTCAATTTCGCGCTTTTATCCAAAGCATGCCACTGATTTAAAAGCTGGTGTTTTTGATCTAGAAGCTTTAAAACTTCTTCTAAAGCAGTTTGGTTATTTTTAAGACTTTCATGCTTTAAACGCATGCTTTTAATGAAAGAGATGCCATCAATGATTGCAATAGGGTTAGCGATATTAGGGATATTGGGGATATTGGGGCGCTCTATCAAGTCCTTAAAAGGATTGACCCCATAGCTTTCAAACATTTTTTGTTGAGACTCTAAAGCCTTTAAGGTATGCTCTAATGTGCTAATCTTTAATAAATCCTTGCTTTTTTTATTTTTTAAACGCCTTAATTCCTGCCTCACGCTCTCTTTTTCGGTATAAATTTGGTTGTAAATCTTGTAGTTTTCAAATTTTTTCAACCACACGTTATCGTCTTTGGCGAGTTTTTTATCCACCAAAGCCATTTGTTTTTGTATAGAGGATAATTCTTGGCTCTTATCTTCTGCTTGCAAAAACAAAAAACAAAAGAATAATAATACCCTTAATGCCATTTTTCTAACACCTTTAAAATCGTTCCTTTAGGGATATGAGAGGCAATCTCAAACGCTCCAATGCCTTTGGGCAGAATGAATTTGATTGTCTTATTCTCGCTTTTTTTGTCTAAAAACAAGCGTTCGTAAAATTTTTGAAGATCAATAATTTTGTAATTGAATATCAAATCAAATTTTTTCAATAAATTTTCTATGCGTTCGTATTCTTTTAAAGTGAGCATGCCTAAAGAAAGGGCTAAATCATTCGCCATGCACATGCCAATAGCGATCGCTTCGCCATGCAAAAATCGCTCATAATCAGTCTCGTTTTCTATCGCATGCC
The DNA here is from genome assembly GCF_000274605.1 of Helicobacter pylori NQ4053. Classification (NCBI taxonomy): domain Bacteria; kingdom Pseudomonadati; phylum Campylobacterota; class Epsilonproteobacteria; order Campylobacterales; family Helicobacteraceae; genus Helicobacter; species Helicobacter pylori. The sequence goes on along the minus strand of NZ_AKNV01000002.1, from coordinate 162,402 downwards.
CAAAGGTATGCCCATAGTTCAACCCAGCCCTAATATTTCGCTCTTTTTCATCTTGAACAACGACTTGAGCTTTGATACTGACGCTTTGAAAGATTACTTCTTCTAAACAATCTTTTAAATCCTTTGTTTCCAATCTTTCTACCAAGCTTTTATCAAAACACACCGCCATTTTAATGATTTCAGCCACCCCTGCTTGAAATTCCCTTTTTTCAAGGGTTTTTAAAAAAGCTAAATCAATATAAACCGCTCTAGGCTGGTGGAACGATCCGATTAAGTTCTTGCCATAAGGCGTGTTAATCCCTGTTTTCCCTCCCACGCTCGCATCCACTTGAGAAAGTAAAGTCGTAGGGATATTAATAAAATCAATCCCCCTAAAATAAATACTGCTCGCAAACCCCACCATATCGCTTATCACTCCCCCACCAAGGGCTATCATTAAAGAATGGCGGTTTAATTGCATTTCAAAGGCGTTGTTTAAAATGCGCTCTAATGAATGAAAATTCTTGTATTTTTCTCCGGACTCTATCACGCACACTCTGACTTCTAAGGCTTTCAAGCGCTCCAATAAATACGATAAATGCAACCCAGATACGATGCTATCGCTAATGATGAGGGCTTTTTGTTTCAATTTTATTTCAGGCAATTCCCCCAAAAACACTTTATAGCTTTTTTCTTTTAAAGGGATTACAATTTCTTGCATTCTTTCACTCCGCTACAGGGATAAAAATTTGAGGGTTGTCATCGTTTAAAAACGCTAATTTTTCCACTTTAGTGGATAAAAACCACCAAAAGCGCGTGTGCGTGATGCACTCTTCAAAAGGCATGAAATGCAAAATGGGATTTCTTAAAGAATTGAGATACATGATAGGATTTCTAATATCGGTTTGGAAAATCTCAATCTTGCGGTTGAGCGTGTTGGCTAAATTTTCATAATGATTGACAATCTCGTTTTTATAGCGCTTGTTAGGGTCAAAATCATAGAGCAACAAGCCCAAATCCATTTGCATAGACACATCAAAAATCACTGAAGACATGTCCTCATTAATATCCAAGCTTTCATTCAATACCACCACGCTTTGAGAGGTTTTAAACAAGCCGGAAGTGTTGGTTTTATAAACCGGGGTGGCTGTTTTATACAAGGCTTTTCGGTGTTTTTTGAAGAAAAAAAGCTCTCTGCCTACCACGATTAGGCCCATTTTTTTCTGGTGGTCTTCATGGAGTTTTTGGATAAAACTTTTCCCGTAAAAATCAAAATTCACTTCAATGCTTTCGGTTTCTAGCGCTAAAAATTTATGGTAAAACTTAGGGCTAGTGGGGTGTAAAACCTGGATATAGAGCTTGTAGCTCTTTAAATGTTTGTGCAAAAACAAGGCCTGATACACATCGCGCATCATCGCTTTTCGGCTTTGTAAGCGCATATCAATGTATAAATAAATGCTCTTACCAAAGGGGGCTGGGAACTGCCCCACGTTGCTTTTGACTTGATGATACACCGCGTTTAAAATTTCCGGATTACCCGCCACTAAAAGAATGTCTCGTGGCTGGATAACCAAAGATTTAGTGGAGAGCAACAAAACATCGTTGCGATAAAGCCCTACAATCCTGTATTCTTTTTGCCTGATAGAGCCAATATGTCTGTAAGCAAAAATACTCCCAAAAGGCACATCAATCTCCATGATCTCGCCCTTGCCTAACCCAAATTCTCTAGGGGTGCTAGGGATATTAGGCAAACGAGAAATGAATTTATTGGCTAAAACTTCAAATTCATCAATCAAAATAAGCTTTTCATCTTTATTTTCTTCATTATTTTCTAAAGTTTTTTCACCATCTTTTTTCACGCTCAAAACCACGCGCATGCGTTTGAAATGGGTTTGAATGATTTTATGAATGATGTGCTGTTCTTTAAAATCTTGTATGATTAAAAACGCATCGCTCACCTCATCGTTTAACACCTGCAAAAGCCTAAAACTGGAAGTCGCATCAAAACAATGAAAAGCGAAAGTGCTCGGGTAGTTTTTAGGGATAAGGCTCTCATCTTTGACAACCACTATATAAAAATTATGATTAGAATAATGCCTTAGCACCAAGTCTAAAAAATTTTTTGCTACAATGCCATCTAAAATAAGGGCGATTTTTTTCAATTCCAAACTTCCTAAAAAATGATTACGCCATTATATCCAAGATTAAGGTTTAAACGATGGATTTTCAACTCCAAGCGACTGACAAACACGCGCGAGCTGGTCTTTTAAATTTAGCCCATTCTCAAGTAGAGACACCCATTTTCATGCCCGTAGGCACGCAAGGCTGCATCAAATCTTTAGACGCTATGGATATGCAAGAAATTTTAGGCGCTAAACTCATTTTAGCCAACACTTATCACATGTATTTACGACCGGGCGAGAAAGTGGTTGAACAATTAGGAGGCTTGCATCGTTTCGCTCAATTTCATGGGAGTTTTTTAACCGATAGCGGAGGGTTTCAAGCCTTTAGTTTGAGCGATAACGTCAAATTGCAAGAAGACGGGATTATTTTTAAATCCCACATTGATGGGAGCAAGCATTTATTCACGCCCGCTAAAGTTTTAGACATTCAATATTCTTTGAATAGCGATATTATGATGGTTTTAGACGATTTGGTGGGCTTGCCCGCTCCACTAAAGCGCCTTGAAGAATCCATCAAAAGAAGCGCTAAATGGGCGAATCTCAGCCTAGAATACCACAAAGAAAATAACCGCCCCAACAACAACCTTTTTGCCATTATCCAGGGCGGCACGCATTTGAAAATGCGCAGTCTTAGCGTGGAATTGACGCATGGGGGTTTTGATGGTTATGCTATAGGCGGTTTAGCGGTGGGGGAAAGCACAGATGAAATGCTAGAAACGATCGCGCACACCGCCCCCTTGCTCCCCAAAGACAAGCCTCGCTACTTAATGGGCGTAGGCACGCCTGAAAATATCCTAGACGCTATCAGTTTGGGGGTGGATATGTTTGATTGCGTGATGCCCACCAGAAACGCCAGAAACGCCACCCTTTTCACGCATTCTGGCAAAATTTCTATCAAAAACGCGCCCTATAAATTGGATAATACCCCTATTGAAGAAAATTGTGCATGTTATGCTTGCAAGCGTTATTCTAAAGCCTATTTGCACCATCTCTTTAGGGCTAAAGAACTCATCTACGCTCGTTTAGCCAGCTTGCACAATTTGCATTTTTATTTAGAGCTGGTTAAAAACGCCAGAAATGCCATTTTAGAAAAGCGGTTTTTGAATTTTAAAAAAGAATTTTTAGAAAAATACCACTCTTGTTCGCATTGAGTGGTATAACTAAAACTTTTTAACTTTTTAAAAAATGGGATTTTTAACTTTATTTTTATAGTAAAACTCATTTTCTTAAGGGGATAGGGGGGTATTTTGAAATAATTCTCCCCCTTAAAATCCCCCTAACCCAAGAATACCGCCTTAAGAAATTATCGTTTGATTAAAATCAAGCTCTTTACTATTTATTTTTAAAAAATGCATTTTAGCATTTTTTAATTTTTATCATTCCACTCAAAACCCTATCTTTGATAAATTTCAGGGTGGGTGCTTTTAAAACGCCTGTGGAACCAAAAATAACTTTCCGGGTGGTTTCTAATCACCTCTTCGCACAAACTCGCTTGGGCTTGCGTGCATTCTAAAATATCGTTTTGCGCGTTGTCAGTGATTTTAGAGCGGATACTTTCGTAATAAGTCGCTGTGTAATGCGAATAATCGTCATTAAAATCAATGAATACCGGCTGGATGTCTATATTGTAGCGGCGCGATAAAATAGAGGCGATCGTGGTGTGCGTAGCGTCTTTATTAAAGAATTTCACCACCACCCCATCTTTAGGCACGACATTTTGATCCACTAAAATCCCCACAAGGCCATTGCCTTGATTATACATTTTAATGAGTTCTTTCATCGCTCCCACTTTATTGACAAAACGCACCCCAAACGCTTCTCGCCTACTCATGATCATGTGATTGATGGGAGCGAATTTAGTCAAACGCCCCAAGCACCCCCTACCATAATCCTTATAATATTGTGCTAAAGTCGTGCCTACCGCTTCCCAATAGCCAAAATGCATGCATAAAGTGATCGCTTGGCCTTCCTTGTTTAAAGACTTCCACACATTTTCTTCATTGATGAGCGTGAAACGAGCGTCGTATTCATCTTTAGGGATAAAGATCACTCTAATGGTTTCTAAAATAATGAAAGCAAAATTTTCATAACCCTTTTTAATGATCCTTTTTTTCTCTTCTTCGCTTTTAGAATCCCCAAACACAAAATCCAAATTGGCTTTAGCGTCAAAATAACGGCGTTTATCAAAGGTTCTCATCAGCCACGCCACAGCTTTAATGCACCTTAAAAACCAAAAATGGGGCATTTTAGCCAAAATAAACCCCAAAATATTCACTAAAGATTCCACGATAAAAATGCTCAAAATGCGCAGTTCTGTTTTAAAACCCTTGTCGTCTTTGTTTAATATTTTTTCGTGTATGAGTCGTTCTTTATAAGTCATTCTTTTTCCTTTAAAATGTTTAAAACGCATTCTTTAATTTTTTTAGGATCTATGTTTTGGATAGAAAAATCCTTTTTATGGTAGTTGGCGTTTGAATTACCGGTGAGCGAAACATTGATCGGGCTTTCTAATTTAAAACGCTCCATAGGCGTGTTGCCATAAAGGGTGATGCTGGGTTTTTGCAACGCCCATGCTAAATGCGTGATACCCGTATCGCCCCCAATAATCACATCCATTTTAAAGAGCAACGCCTTAACTTCGTTTAAAGTGAGTTTAGGGAGCAATAATGTATCGCACTGGTTTTTTAAAGAATGATAAAGCGTAGTGGCCTTCTTTTCATCAGCATGCCATAACAAGCAAATTTGAAAATTTTCTAACGCTAACGCCAGCTCTTTAAAACGCTCTGTGGGGTAAGTTTTATTGATTTTAGAAGTTTCTAAAACAAAAAGGATTTTTGGTTTATTTTGATTCCAATTTAACGCATTGATTTTTGGAGAATCTTGGTAAGAAAACACTTTAAATCTAGAGCTTAAACTCTCTGAAATTTCTTTTAAAATTTCTTTTTGGGGCAAGTTTAGGGCATGGGATAGGAGCGTGAAATTGCGCTTTAAAATAGGCTCATCATAAGCGATGGAAACTTTTTGCGAGTAAAAAAACGCGCTTAAACCCTCCCTAGCCGAAGCGTAATCAAAGCCGACTTTTTTAGGGGCTTTTAACATTTGAGTGATGAGAGCGGATTTGACTAGGCCTTGCATGTCAATGATTATATCGTATTCATAAGCCCTTAAAGATTTAAAAAGTTTGAAAATCTTCAAAGGGTTAAAGGTTGTAAGCGTGCTTTTTAAAGCGATGGGGTGTAATTTATCAATATAGGGGGAATGCTCTAAAATCGCGCTGAATCTTTCATCCACGAACCATTCTATTTGGGCATCAGGAAGACGCTCTTTGATAGCCGCTAAAAACACCGCGCTCACGATAATATCCCCAAGCGCTGAAAGCCTGACAATCGCTATTTTCAAGCAAACTCTATCGTCAAAGGAATGGGCTTAATGAGTTTTGGGAGCATTTCTTTAGCCAAATAAAGCACATCATTAGAATGGATCACAAGCTTGTTTTTTTCTAGCGTGTATTTTAAATGGTGGCTGTCTGTTAGGCACAAATTTTCGGCTAAAGAAAGGATAAAACTCAGCCATTGCAAGGTCAAAAGGCTTGGCATCATCGCGCTCATGTGGGCGATAGCGTTGTCTTTAGGGATTTTTTTATGGCTGAATTGCGCTAATAAGCAAATGATCGCCCTATCTTGGTGGCTAAAGCCATAACTCAAAGCGTTTAAAATGAAATACGCGCTGTGCTTGTGGGCTAAATAGACGCTTAAAATCTTACCCATGCTCGCCAATTCCCCCGCAATCTTTAAATGGAAAAGGTATTTTTCATCTATTTTATGCAAAGGCGATAAAACTTCAAACAATTTCACGCATTCTTTTTTGACCTTTTGGCTGTGCTTTTCATGGGGTAAAAAGCGATCTTTTAGAGAGATGAGAGAGGGGTTGATATTGGGGGGGAATTTATGGTAATGGTGGCGCAATAAATCGCTCAAAAACACGCCCTCTCTCACCCCTACCCCGCTAGTAATCATCAAGGAAGTTTTTAAATGCTCTAACACGACTGATAAAATCAATGCCCCACTCCTAATGCTATCCAAACGCTCTTCATTCACCCCTAAAAGCCGTAATTGATCTTCTTTAAGCATGACGATTTTTTCAATGAACGCTAAATTTTTATGTGCATCTATTTCATAGCCATGCAAAGAATCAATAGGGTAACAAAAGCGTTTCATCAGCACCTTACTCAAGGCTCTGATTGTCCCCCCCACCCCAAAGGCGTTTTTGTGCTTAAAGGGCAGTTTAGAAACCTCTTTTTGGATAAAGGCTTTAGCCAATTTGACATCTAAGTCTTTGTCCAAAAACATTTCTTTAATGCGAATCGTCCCAACATCAAGCGAGATTAAGTCCTTAATCTTGCCTTTTTCAATCAACGCGCACTCGGTGCTACCCCCTCCAATGTCTATCGTGATCCCTGAATTTTTATGCAACAAATTCGCGCATGCGATCCCGCCATAGAACGCTTCTTTTTGCCCGTCAATGATTTTGATTTGCAAACCGCAAGCCTTTTTCACCCTCGCTACAAACTCTAACCGATTAGGGGCATCGCGCACCGCTGAGGTCGCTACGCACAAGATTTTTTTGCTTTTGTATTTGAGAGCGATTTCTTTAAATTCGCTCAAGGCTTTAACGGCTCTTTGCATGGGGATTTCTTGTAAGATTCCATTAAACGCATAACAGCCCTCTGAAATCCTAACCTTAGACTTGGTCTCAAAAAGCAAGTAAAACCCAAACTGGCTCGTCTTTTTAAAGACAGCCAAACGCACTGAATTAGAGCCTATGTCAATCACGGTTGTGATTTTAGCCATTGCTAGCCTTTAGTCTTGCTCTTTTAAGATTTCGTATTTGTATTTCAATTCCTCTTTGCTCTCTGCATTGTTAGGATCCGGTAAAATCGCATCTACAGGGCATACGCTCACGCAACGAGGCTCATCATCATCATACCCATAACACTCTGTGCATCGATCTGGATCAATATTATAAATGGGATCGCCCTCTTCAATCGCCTCACTAGGGCATTCTTCTCTGCAAGCATCGCATGCAATGCATTCATCATTCACTAATAATGACATGACTAACTCCTTTTAAAAAGTTTGAATACGATTTTTACTCTAAATTAGCTTAAAATTCAATCTAAAAAGACTATTTTTTTTTGATTATAAGAATGGGGGCTATTTTCTAGCACGCCTAAAACCCCTAAATCTTTTAAATGGGTGTAGTCTGGCTTGTGGGTTTCTACAAACACGCTCAAGCCCAAACGCCAAGAAAATTCTACCATGCCCTTTAAATCCTCTTTTAAAAGCTCTTCATCTAAAATGACCCCATCAGAGCCTTGAACAAGCGATTCTAAAAGCTGGTAGTGGCTGATAAAAAGATCCTGATGGACAATCAAAGAACTCGCATGACGGCGCAACAACCCTAAAACTTCTAAATCAAACACGCTTGGCGCGCCTATTTCGTATAATCCTTTGAAATTGACAATGACGCAATCGGTGTGGGTGTTTTCTTTCAAAAGCTTTTCTAAAACCTCATCAGGGGTTACAAAAACACAATCTTTAGTTTGAGAAATGACTCTAGGCAAGTAAGGGTTATACGACAGGCTTTTACCTAACATTTCATAAGAAAGCATGCCCTCTTTTAAGGCTAAGCTTTTTTGTAAATTTTCTAAAATCCCTATTTCTTGCATTCTTGAATGATCTTATTGTGCTCTTTTAATTCGGGTTCGGCTTGGATAGACTCTTTAGCGATGCTAGAAAAAATTTTTTTAGCCTCCAAACAATTCCCTAATTTGTAATAACCCCATGCTAAAGAATCCAAATAAAGCACTGATCCAGAATCCAACGCTAAGGCTTTCCTCACAAAATCCATGCCCCTTTTAATATCCATGTCATAATCTATTAAGGAATACCCTAAGAAATTATAAAAGAAAGCGTCTTGCACATCTTCTTTATCTTTAGTTTTAGCAAGCCATGCTTGGCGCTCTTTGGTGGCTTGCTCTAATTTTTGAATGATAGGCAACATCTCTTCTTTGGTGAGCTTTTTTTTGTTTGCGCTCAAGCTTTCATAATGATAAATCGCCTCTAAGCCTAAGAATTTAGGGTCTTTTCTTTCTTGATAGATTAAAGAAGCCTGTTTGGAAGCTTGATCAAATTTTTTTTGCGCGGTGTATAAGTCTAGCAACAAACGCCTGTCAAAGGGGAATAATTCTGCGATTTGCTGAGCCTTATCAAACTCTTTTAACAAGATTAATACCCCTATGTAAAATTGGGCGTTTTGAACAATAGGGTTTTTTTCATACAAACGAGCGAAAGTCGTTTTAGCCAAATCAAGCTCGTTAAATTGCGTGAAGGTGTTGAGCGCTTTTTGACACAATTGCTCTGAGCAACCATACCTGTCTATATGGGATTGCAACAAGTCTAAGCCTTCTTTTTTGCGGTTTTGCAAAAAATAAATCGTAATGAGTTTTTCTAGGCTGTCTTCATCATGCACTTGGTTATAAAACTTATTCAACAACGGGAAAGCCTTATCCAAACGCTTTTGAGTCAAATACAAAGTCCCTAACACATTGTCTGTGGCTATGGTCTTTTCTTCTTTGCGGATTTTGTGTAATAGTTCAATCGCCTTATCAATCTGCCCCATTTGCGCATAGCCATCCACTAAAATCTTATTGATAGAAACATCGTTACGATTATTGGTGATTTTTTGATAGAGCATGGCTAAATGCATAGCGGTTTTAATATCCCCTAAGCTCGCCGCTGAAATGGCCGCTTCTTTAGCATACACCACTTTATTAGTTTGCTTGTAAAGATTCATATAGCCTTTTTGAGCAGCAGCAAAATCCCCTCTATGGAAAGCGTCTGAACTCAATAAGATTTGATGATCTTCTGAAAGGGTTTCAGCCTTAAGGCAAGAAAACAGACTAAAAAGCAATATATTTGCTAAAAATCTTTTCTTTGTTTGAATATTCATTATTTTATTTCCTTTTTTGTATCACTATAGTGAATTTTAGCGCACTTTAGTTTCTTTGGTTTTTTGTGTAATGCCCGGACAGCTTTGGCAAAAAGCCTTTTTTTGCTCTTTAGAGAAAGTTTTCACGCTCTCCCAAAAAGGAAAAGTTTGGCATTGTTTAGGGCGCACGCTATAAATCTGGCATTTTTTCGTCTCCAAATCCAAAAACACGCACGCCAAACCCAACTCTTTAGCGTCTTTTTCTAATAAAGAAAACTTATACCCCACCTTTTTAACATATTTTTGACTGAATTCTTCTAGTTCTAATTTTAAAAAAGCGCTAATTTTTTGCATTTCTTGGATATTTAAAAAAATATACCCGCTTTCCCCCACGCAACACTTTGCCCCACAACCCTCGCATGCCTTAGGATTAAAACTGAAATCAAAATCTTGCATTAAACTACCTCTATCCTATTGGAGATCAATACTCACGCTAAATTGCACCAACAGCCCTTCATCATCTTTAGAAATTTTTAAGGGCAATTGGCTTTGAGCGCTCGGTAAATATTTGTTGATTAGGGTGAAAAAAAGATAGGTTTTTTCTAATTCGCTCGCTCTGGCCATGATAAAAAATTGGGTTTTTTGAAGGGGGTTTTGAGAGAGCAAGGGTTTGATTTTATAGGCATCAAAACATTTTTTTAAAATCTTTTCTAAGATCCGTCTGGACTCTTCATCATTAAAAATCTTTAATAAGGATTCGCTGGTTTCTTTTTGATTACGATAGTTTGTTAAAGCTGTTTCAAAATGCCTTTGCGCGTATTCTAAAACGCTTTTTTTACGATTTTCTTCTAAAAGGATTTTTTTTAATTCCAGCATGCTAGGCCATAGAAAATACTCGGTATTCAACCAACCCAATAAGGAAAAACCCCTAAAAAATAAGGTTTTTGATGATAAACCCTACATCGCCTGATTGTTCTCTGTCCAGGTGTGAAAAATGCAATGGCTTCATTTAATAGACTCCGGATTTTTTATCAGTAAGGAATTAGAAAAGTTGGTGGAGACAAAATTAAACCACCCATCGCTTAAGGGGAAAAATTCCGCCCTAGAATAATCAAACATGGGGTTTAGTTTGTTTTGAAACAAAAAATAAAAGGCTTCTTTAGAAGGGGTTTTACCACTAACCACCACGCTTTGCTGGTCTATTTCAATGCTATTAATAGTGATGGAATCCGGCACAATATTTAAAAGCCCTTGCAAAACATCTCGTATATCATCGTTATAATTCAAACGCTTTTTGGCTTCTTTAATGAGTTTTAAGGTTTCATCAGTCTTAACCTGCAAGCGGCTGATTTCATGGCGGTAAAGCTTTTCTTGGATCGTCAAACTGGATGCGTTGTCTTGAGTGCTTTTAATAGCGTTGTGCATAAACCCCACTAACCCCCCTATCACCACAAAAGATAAAAAAATGTAAAAAACCCAAATTTTAGAAAGCTTGCTGATAAGGTATTTCGCTCTTGGCTCAATATAGCTAAAACGCATGCTTTTCATTCTCCATGCGCGCTAAAATATTCAAGCGCTCCACTAAAGAAAAATCAAGCCTATCCACTTCTATCATCAAAGTTTCTTGCAAATGCATTAACGCTTTGTGGTGGATTTGACAACTGTCTAAAACAACCACCTTTTCTACAAAGTCTATCTCTCTAGAATGATAGACGCTGCGCAATCCCTCTTGCAAAACATCTGCAATTAAGGGGATATTCGTCATGCCTTCAATCAAACTATAAGCGTCCTCTGTTATTTTTTCGCTATTATCCTTACTGCTGTCTAGGCCTATCGCTTCTTCAAGGCTGTCAATATCTTCTTGGATTTCACTCAAAAACAAATTCACAGCTTCATTACTCATTCCCATAGAATCTTCTTCTTTGCTCTCTATAAACTCTTCAGGTTGCTCTTCTAAAAACACGGATTTGGCTAAAAAAATCTCTTTTTTATCCGCAATCAAAAAATAAAATCTTGAACGCTCCAAAAGCAAATACAACAACGGCTTTTCTTCTAAGCTATCGCGCACAAAATCATAAATAAGGCTAAAAGGCGAAAACAAAAAATCCACATCCTGGATTTTAAAACGCTTGAAATCCTTTAAAAAATCCTTAGATTCCACATAAACGCAATACTTTTGATTGATTGCACAAGCCTGATAATCTTGATTTTCTTGTTTGATTTGTTCAAACGCCTGCTTTTCGCATAAAACCTCTTTAGCCTTACTCATCGCGCTAAAATAAGTGTAGGGGTATTTTTGGCTATAAGTTCTGGCGATTTTTAAGGCTTGAATAGGGACTTCACCATTTTTAGTCTCCACTTTAGTCTCAAAAGTTTTAAAAAATTTCTCTTTAATGCGGTGGTTTTTAACCCTTAAAATTTGAGCGGATAAAAGATTGTGATCCACATTAAAAGAGATATACACTTGAGAGCAAAACCTCTCTTTGAACGCTTTTTTTAACCCTTTAAGCACCTAAACCCCTTTGAGATTCTTCAAATCCAACAGAATCCATGCGCGTCTTTAAATATTCTTTAGCCTTTGAAAGCTCCCATTCTTTAGGGATAATTACCGATTCTAGCATGTAATAATGCACTTCGCTAAAAGGCTTAGGGATTTCAAATTGATCCCAAGTGTTCAACCGCCATGCGTTTTTACAAACCACCCGACAAGCGCTAATCCCCACGCCTGATTTTTGAGCTAAAGCGATCACCCCATCCGCTATGCTGTGTCGTGGGCCTTTAGGGCCATCAGGAGTGATAGCGACATCGCAACCTTCTTTCAATCGTTTAAGCCCCTCTATCAAAACCTTAACCCCCCCTTTTTTGCTAGAGCCTCTAATGTTTTTAAAACCAAAGCTTTCAAACAAACCCGCCGCAATAGAGCCGTCAAAATGCTGGCTTGCGATCACATAAACAGAAGGTTTTTCAAGCCTTAAATACGCAAACCCGATCATGCCAAGCTCCCCATGCCAACAGCTTACAATAAAGGGTTTTTCTTTTAAATTTTGAGCTAAAAAATAGCGGTTTTTACAAGTTTTATGCAACAACCAAAGGACTCCAAACGCCAAGCGTGGGACAACCTTTAAAACGATATTTTTCCTGAAAAATTTTAAGCTCAATTCTCGCCTTTAAACCCGCTTTTTCATTGGTTATTTTGATTAGTCGCCTTTAATGGCCGCTATCAAGCGCCCTTTGGAATGAGAAACAATCTCCACTTTTACAAGCTCGCCCGGATTTCTTTTTTCCTTACAAGTTACTTCAATGAATTTCCCCGTATCGCTGCGCCCTTCAAAACCCACGATTTGATTATCCATTTCACGCCTATTTTCCACCAACACCACATGCGTTTTACCCACTTCTAGCTTGGCTTTTTCCTCTAAAATTTCTTTGTGCCTGTTTTGCAACCTCTCTAACCTTGAAGATGAAACCTCTAATGGCACTCTTTCTTTCCAAGCTCCCGCTTCAGTGAAAGGGCGTGGGGAATAAATGAAACTATAGAGCGTGTCAAAGCGCACTTTTTCTAGCACCTCCATCGTGTCTTCAAAATCCTTATCGCTCTCATTAGGAAAGCCCACGATAATATCCGTGCTAATGCCCACTTCAGGCACTAAAGCTTTTAACCTCTCCACCCGATTTAAAAACCACTCTTTACTATAACCTCTTCGCATCATCTTTAACACCGCACTAGATCCACTCTGTAAGGGCATGTGGATACTCTTACACACTTTAGGGTTTTTGGCAAAGCGTTCTAAAAATACATCATTCATGTGCAAGGGGTGAGGCGAAGTGAATCGTATCCTTTCAATGCCTGGAATTTCGCTCAATTTATCCAACAAATCGCTAAAATTAACTTTCGCATGCTCGCTGCTAAAACGCACGCCATAATTATTCACATTCTGCCCTAAAAGCATGAGCTCTTTAGTGCCGTTATTCGCCAATTTCTCAGCTTCTTTTAAAATCAAATCCATAGGGATAGAAATTTCTTTCCCCCTAGTGTGCGGGACAATGCAATAAGCGCATTTCTTATCGCAACCTATAGAGATGTTTAATAGCGATCGGATTTGAGCCTTTTTTTCAAAAAATTCAAACGCATACGCGCTTTCATCATAATCAATCGCCACTTCAACCGCTTTTTCTCTATGGATCACTTGAGAGATTTTAGACACATTCCTAGCCCCTAACACAAAGCTCACGCTCGGGGCTTTTTTCAAAATATCCGCTCCCATGTGGCTTGCAGTGCACCCGCAAACCCCAATTTTGGCGTTGGGTTTTTTGATTTTAGCGAATTGACCGATTTCTGAAAACAATTTCCTTTCAGGTTTTTCGCGCACGCTGCAAGTGTTGATTAAAATCAAATCCGCTATTTTAGGGTCATTGGTCTCTTTATAGTCTAGTTTGGATAGTTCGCTTAGTAGATGCTCGCTATCCCTAGAATTCATGGCACAACCCATGGTTTCAATATAAACTTTCAATACAAGCCTTTAAATAATGTGCAATTCATAAAGAAAATCTTTTTCATCAGTGCTGACCCTCACCTCATCTAAATAAGCCGTATGGCCTTTTTCTTTGAAAAAATCCACCGCCTTGAGCATGTCTTTATGGGCGTTTGTGGGGGCAAAATAGAAAATAGAACGCTTGTCTTCACTGAATTTGCGATACAAATCCTCTAATTCCACGCTCTTGGCGTCTGATTTTCTTGTATTCTTGGCTAAAACTAATTTCATTGACTCTTTCCTTAATTGATTTGGATTTCCCATTTTAACGCATTCTGTCTTTAAAACAAATTAGATCACCCTTTTCCCCCCTAAAAACAAGCGTTCCACTTCTTTAGCATGCAATAAAAATTGCAAAACCGCCTGCTCTTTAGTGAATTTTTCATTAAAACCAAACACGCTCAAATCCGCCCTCTTGTTGGCTTCTATCTCGCCATTATTCAAAGCTAAAGCTTTAGCCCCATGCCTAGTCGCTCCTAAAAGAGCGATCTTAGCTAATTCCAATAACGGCATGTTATGGGTGAGCAAGAACGCCCTTAATTCGTCTAAAAGGCTCAGCGAAATGTTAGAACTCAAGCCATCAGTGGCGACGCTCACGCTCAAACCGGCTTCTCTAACTCTCTCTAAATCCAACGCTTTCCCGCTCAACAAGCGGTTAGAAAAGGGGCATGTGATTAAAAAAGCGTTTTTGACTTGAGATTTAATCCTTTTTAACGCTTCCAAAGAAGCGAACTGGTTATGCACGAATAAAGTGTGCGTGTCTTTAAACATGTCAATGTAATCGTTCGCGCCCTTATAGAGCGATTTGAAATTAGACTCTTTTAAAAAACGCTGATAAAAATTTTCAAACCACCCTTTAGAATTTTCTACCCATTCTAGTTCTTCAAGCGATTCTAAAAAATGCGTAGAAAGCAGGCTTTGTGAATCTTTAGCTAATTGGATGACGCTCAAAGCCATGTCTTTTTGGACCGAATAAGGGGCATGCACAGCCAGAGCCGCTTTAAGCTTTGCATCTTCCAAATCTTTTAACTCTTTAAATTTGGCCTCAAACGCTTTTAATTTTTCTAAAGAATAGCTGCTCCCTAAAAACTCTAAAAACACGACAGCATTCAAGGGGCTTTCTTTCAATAAATTAACTTCTATCAGGTGGTTAGAAATCGCCCCCACGCTCCCCACCCCGCTTTTTAATTGCGTGCTGATGGCGTTTTGAATAGCCCCTTGGCAATTTTGTAAAATCGCCCCCCCATTGTTCAACACGCTCCCTAACCAGCCAGAAAAACTCCCGTAATCAAAACTCGCCTTGTTGTTGGAAAATTCAAAATGGGTGTGCGCGTTGATAAAAGCGGGCAACAGAACGGAATTTTCAAAAAACTGCGTCTTTAAGTGAGGGTATTTAAGCGTTAAACTTTGATAATCGCCTATTTCAACAATCTTTTCATCAAAGACCACGCCATAATCTTCTAACACTTCGCATTTTTCATTACACAAAAAAACTAAAGACGCTCCTATGATTTGCATGCATTCTCCTTAATAAATGTGGTTTGCCCTTTTAAGATCATTCTTTGCACTTCACCATACAATTCCAAACCATAAAAGGGCGAATTTTGATTACTCACTCTTGTTTGAGCGTTTAAATCCACGATCATCAAATTGGCTAATTGGTTTTCTTTAACCTCGCCTGCATTGAGTTTTAAAAACTTCGCTTGGTTAATCGCCATGACTTTAATGAGCTGTTGGAAACTGATAACCTTTTTTTGGACTAAAAAAGTATAAGCCACGCTAAAAGCGTCCTCTATGCTCTCGCACCCAAACGCGCTTTCTTCAAAAAGCTCTGCGTTAGAATTTTTAAAAGCATGGAGGCTTGTGAGCATGGCGATTTCGTTATTTTTTAGGGCTTCTTTTAGGGCGTTTTGACCTTCCTTATCCCTTAAAGGAGGGGCGATTTTAAATCGGGGTTCATAATCTTCATACACGCTCTCATCTAAGATCAAATGGCTTAAGGGCGTTTGGGCTTGTAATTTCGCTCCTAAATCGTTAAAGGCTTTGATGAGTTTGAGCGTGGCAATGCTATTCACTTTATCTAAAAGCATGGGGATTTGTAACGCTCTAGAAACTTCCATGAAACGCACCAAGCGCGTGTTTTCAAACGCATTGTCTACAAAATTCTGCCCCAATTCATAGGCTAATGCCCCGCTATTTAGGGCTTCAAAAGAATTTTCCAAAGAAATTAAAAGGGGCAAGTTGTAGGATTTGGCGTAGTGGCTGATGAGTTCTAAAAAAGCGTCAGATGACGCGATTAAAATTTCCCCCCCTTTATTTTTAAGCGTAGCGATGTCGGCTAGTTGGTTGTTTTTGATTGCCATGATATTTTTAATGCCGCTTTGATCGCCATTGAAAACGTTGAGTAACCCCACCCCCCCTTTAAAAGCCTTTTGTTTTAAATTTTCATAACCCTCTAAATCAGTAACGCTCAAATCAATGAAGCTTGGCAGCACGAACAAATTCCCACACTCAACCACTTCTTCATTATTAGTAGGGCTTAAGTTTTCTTCAATCTCTATAATGAGAGAATCTTTTAAGCGAATATCCGCTCTTTTTAAAACCTCATCATCATAAAACGAAGCGTTTTTTAACAGCATCAAACCCTCCTAATTTTGTAAAAAGTTAGTCAGGCTTTCTAAAGAATTTGTCATGATCAATATTCCCATTAAAATAAGCACCAACCCTGAAACAATTTCAATCGCGCGGTTGTATTTCTTTAAGGATTTTAAAAACAAAAGCGCTCTTTCTAGCATTAAAGCCACCAATAAAAAAGGGATCGCCAAGCCCATTACAAACACCACCATAAGGATTAAGCCATAAGTATCCTTACTCGCGCTCATGATCACTATGGAAGTGAATATCGGTCCGATGCATGGCGTCCAGCCCAAAGCGAAACTCATGCCCAAAAGAAAGGGGTAAAAGCGTTGCATGCTATTAGATTTGCTCGCTAAACGAACGCTTTGAGTTTTATACAAAAATGAAAAACGGAACACGCCCAAAAAATGCAAACCAAAAAGGATCACAATCCCCCCAGCGATATAATTCACCCAGGCAAACGAAAAGCTATGGATAAGCTTGGCCATAGACATGCCCACGCCCAAAAACACGAGCGAAAACCCTACCACAAACATCAAAGATTTTAAAAAAACCGAAACCCTTTTAGCCTTACCATCTTTAATATCCTCTAAAGAAATTTGAGAAATATAAGACATATACGCCGGGATCAAAGGCAACACGCAAGGGCTTAAGAAAGTTAAAATCCCGGCTAAAAGCGAAGTTAAAAGAGGCGCTGTCTCAAAGAGATTGACAAGCGTGTTATCAAACATCATCCAATCCTTTTTTCAAAATAACCATTTCTTATTTTTTTAGGATAACCAAATCTCACTTAATCTTAGGCACAATCTCGTTATTTTCTACCACAAACGCCACGCTGTCATTCTCTTTAATTTTATCCTCTAAAATGAGTTCAGCGAGCTTGTCTTCTACCATTTCATAGAGCGCGCGTTTTAGGGGTCTAGCACCATAGAATCTGTCAAACCCTGCTTCGGCGATCAATGCTTTTGCTTTTTCGTCTAGGGTTATATTAATGCCCCTTTCAAGCGCTTTTTTTTGAACGTTTTCAAAGAGTATCCCCACGATATTAATGATAGCATGACTATCTAGAGCGTTAAAGGAGATGATTTCATCTAAGCGGTTTAAAAATTCCGGCTTGAAGAATTGTCTCAGGCTCTCTTTAATCGCTTTTTGTTTATCGGCCTCACTCAAATCCTCTTCTAAAAGCGCACCGCTAGCCACATTGCTGGTTAAAATCAAAATCGTGTTTTTGAAATCCACCCTCACGCCCTTACTATCAGTTAAATGCCCCTCATCTAAAACCTGCAACAAGAGGTTAAACACATCCGGATGGGCTTTTTCCACTTCATCTAATAACACCACGCTATAAGGTTTTCTGCGCACCGCTTCGGTCAATTGCCCGCCTTCTTCATAGCCCACATACCCAGGAGCGGCCCCAATAAGACGGCTTATAGAGTGCTTTTCTAGGTATTCGCTCATGTCAATTCGTATAAGATTTTTATCGCTATCAAACAAGAATTGCGCCAAGGCTTTAGCGCTCTCGGTTTTACCCACGCCTGTTGGCCCTAAAAAGAGGAAACTCCCTATGGGCTTGTTGCTATCGCTAAGGCCGGCCTTATTCCTTTTAATCGCTTTAGCGATCGCTTTGAGCGCTTTTTCTTGCCCCACCACTCTTTTTTGCAATTCGCTTTCAATGTTTAAAACCCTATTTTTTTCGCTTTGGAGCATTTTTTGGACCGGGATGTGCGTCCATTGGCTCACGATCTCAGCGATGTTGTTTTCGGTTAAAGCGTTTTGCAACAACGCCCCGTTTTGTTGCATCGCTTCCCATTTATGCTGCAATTCTTTTTCTTTCTTTTCCTTTTCAGGGATTTTAGAGTATTCAATTTCAGCCGCTTGCTGGTAATCCCCATTGCGTTTAAACCTTTCAGCCTCTTTTTTCAAGCCCTCCATTTCCATTTTCAAGCGTGAAATTTCTTTAAACACTTCTTTTTCGTTTTCAAATTGTGCTTCTAATTGGATTTTTTCTTCTTTCAAATCGCTCAATTCTTTAAGGATTTCTTGCATGCGTTTGTGGTTGCTCTCTTTGTTTTCCATTTCAAGGGCTTGTTTTTCCATTTCTAGTCTTTGAATGGAGCGTTTAACGCTAGAAAGTTTTGCCGGTTCTGATTCCATTTGCATTTTTAATTGAGCCGCCCCCTCATCAATCAAATCAATCGCTTTATCGGGTAAAAACCTATCGGTGATATAACGGCTGGAGAGTTTAGCGCTCGCTATGAGCGCAGAGTCATTGATGGTGATATTATGGTGCGTTTCTAAAGTTTCTTTCAACCCCCTTAAAATCTGTAAAGCTTCATTGATGCTAGGCTCATTGAGTAAAATGGGTTGGAAACGCCTTTGTAGCGCCATGTCTTTTTCAAAATACTTGCGGTATTCTTTCAGAGTGGTCGCTCCAATCGTGTGCAATTCTCCCCTAGCGAGCGCGGGTTTTAAAATATTAGCCGCATCCATGCCCCCCTCACTAGCCCCAGCCCCTACAATCGTGTGGATTTCATCAATGAATAAAATCACATTCGCGCTTTTTTTAACTTCTTCAATCACCTTTTTCAGGCGCTCTTCAAACTCGCCTCTGTATTTCGCCCCAGCCACCAATAAGCTCAAATCTAAAGCGACGACCCGTTTGTTTAAAAGCGTTTTAGGCACTTCCTTATTCACAATGCGTTGGGCTAACCCTTCCACAACAGCCGTTTTCCCCACTCCAGGCTCGCCCAGTAAAATAGGGTTATTTTTTGTTTTTCTAATCAAAATTTGCATCATGCGAATGATTTCTTCATCCCTCCCGATCACGGGATCCAGCTTATTTTCTAGAGCTTTTTGCGTCAAATCAATGCCAAATTTTTCTAAACTTTCCAAATTGGAATCGTCGTTTTTATTTTGGATAGTCGCGCCTTTTCTTAAAGATTCTAAAGTTTTTTGCAATTCCTTAGTGTCTAAATAAGGCTTTAGAACGCTTTCAAAAAGGCTCATATTCGCCAAAAGATACACATCGGTAGCGATGAAAGAATCGCCCCTTTTAGCCATCAAACCTTGAGCGTTTTCTAAACTTTGGATTAGAGTTTGGTTTAATTGGATATTTTGCTTGCTGATTTGTGAAACTTTAGCAAACTTATTCAGCTCGCTTTGAACGCTAAGCCTTAAAGCTTGAATATCCACAGGCATTTTTTGTAAGGCTTGAATGAGGATGCCTTGGGAGTTATTGAGCATGACAAAAAGCATGTGCAAGGGCGTTACTTCAGCGTTTTTATGGTGTAAGGCTAAAGCGAGCGCGCTGTCTAAAGTCTCATGCAATTGGTCAGTCATTTTTTCAAATAAATTCATTATCAATCCTTTTTGAGTTTTAAAATTTTTACTATTTTACACTATTTTAACCCTCAAAGGTTTTTAAAACGCTCACACTAACGACAAACTCTCCAAAATACGCTTTTTAGACAATTCGCAATATTCTTTTTCAATCTCTAAACCCACGCTAAAACGCCCTAAAGCGTTGGCCTCTAAAATAGTCGTGCCAGAGCCGCTAAAAGGATCAAAAATCGTGTCTTCCAAAAAAGAAAACAATTGGATGCAACGCTTGGGTAATTCCCTTGGGAATGGGGCTGGGTGTTTTAGGCGTTTTTTGGATTCACCGCTAAAATTCCAAAGCCCGTTCGTGTAGAGTAAAAATTCCTCTTTACTGATTGTAGAAGTTTGTTTTTTTCGTTTGTATTCGTTTTTATAAAAAACAACAATCAACTCCACAGGAGCGATAGCATAAGGCGCGCTAGCTTGCAGCCAACTCCCCCAAGCGGTGCGTCTTGAAATATTGCTTTCATTCCAAATGATCGTATTTTGGTATTTCCAACCGCATTCTTTAGCCACTATAGTAATATCAGCCCCTAAACTTTGCTTGCCATGTTTATTCGTGTCTAAAGGGACATTCAAGCACAATCTCGCCTGTTCCTTACCCCAAAAATAACAATTTTTAAGCCAATTTTTGCACCAATTCAAATAATCATCATAAGCCCTAAAATCATTACTCCCTTGATATTCAATACTCAAATTATAGGGCGGTGAGGTAACGCACAAATCATAAAAACCTTTTTCAAAAGTCTCTAAAACGCTCGCATCGCCATGGTATAAATCCAATTTCTCCAAACTGAAATAAGGTTTCATAAAAGCCTTTTTAAATCTTCTAACAAATTTTCTATGCCCTTGATTTTAGGGCTTTGATCAAAATGGCTTTTGGCTAAATAAAGACCATCTAATTCATGCTCCATGACGATCCTAGCCTTTTTAGGCTTGTCTTTAAAGCTGATTTCATCATCGTTATCCGGTGTTATCATGAAAACTTTAATGTGAGAAGTTATAGGCGATTGTAAGAGTTTTAATTTCCAATAAGGCGTTTCTGTGAAACGCTCTCTAAACGAATTTTTTACCGATAAAATCGCTAGAATTTTGACATTATCCTTGTTGGTTTGATAAAGAATAATATCTGGCAAAACGCTATAGCCTCCAAAATGCACCAATAAAGCCCGTTTGACTCTATCCAACTCGCCATTAATGCGCTTAGCCGTTAAGATTTTATCGTTCGTCATTTTGACATTGTTTTTAATACAAAAATCTTTTAATAAAAGTTCTATGATTTTTTCTAACACCCTTCCTATGGTGCTGACAAAGCCTTGTCTGGCCAAAATACTGGCTTCTTCCTTGCTTTTATTTTGCTTGATATAATCGTTCATTTTATGGTTTAAAAAGCGTTCTTTTTCTTGCGCATAAAAAACCTGTAAAAACTTGTAAGGCTCAGGGTGCTCTCTCATAAAATCTTTAAAACACTCTAAAATAATATCCGCCAAACTCAATCCAAACACCTTAATCAATAGAAATCCATCAAATTATAATACAAAACTTTTTTATAATGGCTCGCATTTAAAACAAACTTATGATAAATAATGAAGTGCAAATTTTAGATATTCTGCTTAAAAGTATTGCTAATGAATCATATATTTTCACTAAAATAATATTGAAAGAATTTAATCAAAGGGCTAGATATGCAATTTTTAAATCAATCTTTGGGATTTTTTAATAAAGGGCACTTTGAACCCATTGATAGAAACTTCATTACAGAAAGCTATCAAGCACTAAAGCCAATTGAAGAAATTCAAAATAAATACAATAAACATGACAACGATTCATTTTTGAATGAATTGAGAGATAGCATGGTGGCTTTATATTTAGATTATGATCTCATCAATACCCAAAAGCATGGCCTTGATGCTAAAAGAAGTTCAAGCGATGAATTTTTAGAAATCAAACAAGTATCTTTTCAAAGTAAAACTTGGAGTGCGACTTTTAATGACACCACTTTAGAAAAAGCCAAAGTTTTTTGCGATATTAAAACGACTTTAGCCGTGGGTGTTTGGAATAATATTTCTAATCTTTTATTCATTGTTTATGGAAAGCACCCTGAAATGGGATTGTATTTAGAACAAAAAGTGAAAGAGTGTCATAACGAAAGCAGGCGTTCAACTCAAACGATAGGAATTAGTAAATTAATCAAAGAATTTGATTTTAAAATAAAACCCATTGATTCAAAAGAACAAGAGCTTATCAATCTTTTTAATCTTAAGTTTGGTCATTTTTCTTGGGAAAATTATCTTGCATAAAGTTTTTATCATGGAAGCTTTGGAGTGTTTGAAAAGAATAGAAAAAGAAAGCATCCAAACCATCTATATAGACCCCCCTTATAACACCAAAAGTTCTAACTTTGAATATGAAGACGATCATGCTGACTATGAAAAATGGATTAAAGAACATTTGATTTTAGCAAAGGCTGCGTTAAAGCAAAGTGGTTGTATTTTTATTTCCATAGATGATAATAAAATGGCTGAAGTTAAAATCATTGCCAATGAAATTTTTGGAACGTGCAATTTTTTAGGCACTTTTATCACTAAACAAGCCACAAGATCTAACGCTAAACACATCAACATTACCCATGAGTATGTTTTAAGCTATGCTAAAAATAAAGCGCTCGCTCCTGGTTTTAAAATCTTACGAACGCTTTTGCCCATTTATGCTAAACCCTTGAAAGATTTAATGCGAACGATTAAGAATGTTTTTAAACAAAAAGGACAAGCTCAAGCCCAACTTGTCTTAAAAGAACAAATCAAAGAATTATCTCAAAAAGAACATTTTAATTTTTTAAAAAATTATAATTTGGTGGATGAAAAAGGTGAGATTTATTTCGCTAAAGATTTATCCACGCCTTCAAACCCACGCAGTGTAGCGATAGAAGAAATCAATCTTTTTTTAGAACCCCTAAAAAGCAGAGGGTGGAGCAGCGATGAAAAGCTTAAGGAGTTATATTATCAAAACAGGCTTATTTTTAAGAACAATCGTCCTTATGAAAAACACTACCTAAAAGAATCGCAAGATAATTGTTTGAGCGTGTTGGATTTTTATAGCCGACAAGGCACAAAAGATTTAGAAAAATTAGGCTTAAAGGGGCTTTTTAAGACACCAAAACCTGTAGGATTGATTAAATATTTATTGTTATGCTCCACCCCTAAAGATTCTATTATTTTAGATTTTTTTGCAGGCAGCGGGACAACAGCGCAAGCGGTTATAGAAGCTAATAGGGATCATTATTTGAACTGGTCTTTTTATTTGTGCCAAAAAGAAGAAAAAATTAAAAATAACCCGCAAGCTATTAGCATTTTAAAAAATAAGGGGTATCAAAACACGATTTCAAACATCATGCTATTGCGTTTAGAAAAGATCATTAAAAGAAGTGAATACGAAATTTTAAAAACAAAATCTATTGTATCTTAAATCTTATTTTTCAAACCCCTACACCCTATCCACGCCCAAAATTTCAGCGCTCGCTCTGGCTTTTTCATTGTTTAATTCAATTTTATCGCCCCTTTTTAATGCCTCTAATTCTATCGCTTGATCATTTTTACTCACAAACGCCCCGAATTGGGGCAGTTTCAAATTTGCGTAAGCGAGTTTGAGGGCGTTTTCTAGCCTGTTTAAGCGCTCTGTTTTGGTTTGTAAAAAAGGGCTTGTGGATAGTTGGGTAGAGATTTTTTCTAAAAGCGTTTTTTTAAGGCGTAAAAATTCTAAGGTTTTATTGTCTAAAGCGATTGTTAATTTCTCTAATTTTAAAGCGTTTAAATGGTGCTTGTTTTCAAAACTCAATCGTTTTAAAGAAGCCGCTAAATGCTCTAAATGCGCCTTTTTTTGATGGAGCAAAGTTTTAAAAGAGCGGCGCAATTTTACATTAAACCCATCAAGTCTTTGCAACCATTCATCGCTATTAGGGAGCAAGATCTCCATCGCGTTTGAAGGCGTAGAAGCCCTTAAATCCGCCACTAAGTCGCTCAATAAAAAATCGCTCTCATGCCCGATAGCTGACATGCTGAAAGTTTTAGCCAAATACAAAGCATCAGCGATTTTCTCATCATTGAAAGAATACAAATCCTCCATGCTCCCCCCACCCCTAGCCACTACAATCGCATCAAAAGCGTTTTTTGTGTCATGAAAACTATCCGCATAAGCGATGCTCTCCACCACGCTTTGAACGCACCCTTCCCCTTGCATTAAGGTATTGATGCAGACTAATTCACACATCGGCCATCGTTTGGAAGCGATCTTTTGCATGTCCGCCCAAGCGGCTGAATTTTGAGAAGTGATGACTGCCACTCGTTTAGGAAAATGCGGTTTGGGTAATTTATTCGCTTCATCAAAATAGCCTTTAAGGCGTAATTTTTCTTTCAATTGCTCTAAAGCTAAAGTTAATGAACCTATATCTTTAGGCTCTATTTCAAAGCAATTGATTTGATAATCCCCCCTTGGAACATACACGCTAACACCCCCAAAAACAACCACTTCCTGCCCTTCTTTTAAAGCGAATTTAAGCCTGTTAGCGTTCCCTTTAAACAGCACGCATTTAATAACCGACTGGCTGTCTTTGAGCGAAAAATACGCATGGCCGCTCACCTTGTGGATAGTCAAATTACTCACTTCCCCTTGAACCCTAACTTGCAAAAAAGTCGTTTCTAAAAGGGCTTTGATCTGCGCATTGATTTCGCTCACGCTCAATACATGCATCAATTCCCCCTTTTATAGCAAACGAGTGATGTCATTGAAAAGCCCTAAAAACATGATAAAAACCAAAAACCCCACCCCCGCTAGCCACAACGCATTTTGTATGGGTGTTGGCAAAGTGATATGAAAAATATTTTTAAAAACAACCCCTAGCATTTGCGCCCCATCTAAGGCGGGGATGGGTAATAAATTTAAAATCCCTAAATTGATGGACAAAAACGCCCCAAACAACAAAAGCATGCTCACGCTATTGGCATGGCTTAACGCTCCCACAATGCCTATTACCCCGCTCAATTCCTTAACTGAAGCGCTCCCCATAATCAAACGCCTTAAAGAATCCACGATCAAAACAACGCCCTCTTTAAACCGACTCAAGGCCTGCTTGAACGCTTGAATTAAGGAATAAGAGACAACGCCCATTTTTTGCATGTCCGGTTTAATGCCTATTACTTTATATTTGATGATTTCATTAGGATCGTTAGAATCGCTTATTACCGCCACGATTTTGGGGGTCAGTCGTTTTTCTAAAATCTGATTATTTCGCTCTATTTCTAAAATTAACTCGCCTTGAGAACGCGCCACTATGCCTCTAATCTCTCTAAAACTCGCTATTTTTTGATGGTTGATAGAAAGGATTTTATCCCCCTTTAACAGCCCGGCCTCTAGCGCGTTTTTTTCTAAGTCGCCAATGATTGGCAGTAAGACTTTTTCCCCGCTCAATGCCAGAAAAAAATACACTAAAACCGCAAAAAGAAAATTAAAAAACGCCCCCCCAAATAATATCCATAGCTTTTGGAAAGGGCTTTTTTGCGCGTAGCTATCATTCGCTTGATTAATTTCATTTTCTTCATTTTCTTCTTTATCCATGCCCTTTAATTTCACATAGCCCCCAAGCGGGATCAAAGACAAAGCGAATTGCGTGCCAAAAAGCTTGAAAAACCAGAGTTTTTTACCAAAACCAATGCTAAACACTTCCACTTTCACCCCACAAATCCTAGCAATAACAAAATGCCCTAACTCATGGACAAAGATCAAAAACGCCAGCATTAAAATTGCTACAATAAACATCATACCCCTGTTGGCTCTTTTACATTAGGATCTTTTAGGGTTGGCTCTTTGGGAGGCGTGGGTGGTGTGGGGGGCGTTGGATCTGTGGTTTTTTGGCTTTCTTTATTTTCTTTATTTTCTTTTGG
The DNA here is from genome assembly GCF_000274605.1 of Helicobacter pylori NQ4053. Classification (NCBI taxonomy): domain Bacteria; kingdom Pseudomonadati; phylum Campylobacterota; class Epsilonproteobacteria; order Campylobacterales; family Helicobacteraceae; genus Helicobacter; species Helicobacter pylori. The sequence continues at coordinate 136,767 of NZ_AKNV01000002.1, read as the reverse complement.
GGGTTTTTGCCACAATTCTGTCAAAGCCGCCGCTTTTTTAGGATCCATTTTGGCTAAAATTTTACCGAGTTCTTGGGGTTTTAGCGCCATTAAAATTTCTAAGGCGTTTTGAGTGGGTAGATTTTCTAAAATCAGAGCCGATTTAGAATCTTTCATTTTAGAATAAGTCTCGCCAATCTTACTGTCTTTAGCCTGCTTGATTTCTCTTAAAATTTCTTCATTTTCTTCTATCAAATTTTTAAGGCGTTTTTTTTCTTCCGTTTGTAAGGTTTTAAAGGCTTCTTCTTTAGCGGCTAAATTTTTCAGTTTTTCTTCCACTTCTTTTTCTTTTTGGTTCAACAGATCGGTTTTTTCATCTAAAAGGCGGGCGTTTTCGGTTTGCAAGATCCTTAAAGACTGCTCTTTTTCACTCAATCGGCGCAAATCGTCTTTCAATTCGGCTTTTTTAGATTCAAAAATCGCAGAGCATTGCAACAATTCTTGCGCGGCTTCTTCGCTAAAGAGTGCTTGTAAAATCAAGCCCATTAACAAGATTTTACGCATGCAAGCCCTCTTTTTGCCAGTGTAAAATCATGGCGTTTTCGTCTAAAAGAGCCTGCTCTTTTTTTTCCAAAAATTCCTTTTCTTTTTGCTTTTCGTTTTCTAAAATGATTTTAGCTTTTTCTAACTCTTGGTTAGCTAAAAGGTAATCTTTTTCTAAAATCTTTAAATCCTTGTTTAAATTCTCGCCCTCTTGTTGGCAATGTTCTATCTCCAATCTTAAAGCGCTTTTTAATTGCTGGGTTTGTAAAAAAAGGCTCATTCCCCCCAACTCAGGGTTTTTAAACGCGCTCAATTGGGCTTGTTTGTCCAAAATTTCTCGCTCATTTTGTCGCAATTCTAAACGCTTGCTTTCAAGCTTTCGCTCTATTTTTTCTAACGCAAGGGTTTTTAATTGCACCAACACAGAAGCGAATTTTTTCATAGAAAAATCGTGTCTTCTCTTTCAGGGCTTGTAGAAATAAGGCCAATTTTTACCCCCACTTCTTTTTCAATAAAACGGATATACTCTCTAGCGTTTGGCTCTAAATCGTCTAATTTTCTCACGCCCACGCTTTTTTCCCAGCCTTTAAAAGTTTGATAAACAGGCATGCAATCTTTCAAATCGCTAGGGAAAGCCTCTAATCTTTCGCCCTTTCTTTCATAAGCCACGCACACCTTAATCGCATCAATCCCATCCAAAACATCTAATTTCATTAAAGCTAATTGCGTGCAACCATTCAAAGCGCAAGCGTATTTTAAAGCCACCAAATCCAGCCATCCGCAACGCCTTGGGCGCTTGGTTGTCGTTCCAAACTCCGCGCCCTTAGTCCTTAAATGATCGCCCATGGGTGTAGTGTCTTCGCTAGGGAAAGGCCCATTTCCCACACGAGTAGAATACGCTTTCGTGATGCCTATCACTTCATTGATCGCTTTAGGGTTTAAGCCGGTGCTCACGCAAGCACTAGCGCTCGTGGTGTTAGAGCTTGTTACAAAAGGGTAAGTCCCTAAATCAATGTCTAAAAGCGTGCCTTGCGCCCCTTCTAATAGGATTTTTTCACCCTTTTGGTTCGCTTCTATCAGCATGCTTGTCGTGTCTTTGATAAAGGGGCAAATTTTTGGAGCGTAAGTTTTAAAATACTCCCTCAAATCCTTTTCGTAATTCTCACCTAAATCATACGCTTCCTTAAAAGGCTCAATGGCTTTGAAATGCGCTTTTAGTTTCTCTTCTAATATGGTATCGTCTAATAAATCCCCCATTCTTATCCCGCTCCTGGCCATTTTATCCTCATAGCAAGGGCCTATGCCTTTTTTAGTCGTGCCGATGTTTTGAGATTTTTCTTTAAAAGCGTCTTTTTTGGCATGATAAGGCAAGATCACATGGGCTCTGTCGCTGACAAACAAACGATTTTCTAAATCCTCAAACGCGCTGATTTCTTCGCACAAATCCTTAATACTCACAACCACCGCGCTAGAAATGATATTCTTGCATTTGGGGTATAAAACCCCTGAGGGCATTAAATGCAAAGAATGCTTAACCCCCTTATGCACAATGGTATGCCCGGCATTATGCCCGCCTTGATAGCGTACTACAAAGTCATAATCTTTAGCGATCCTATCAACAATTTTTCCCTTCCCCTCATCTCCCCACTGGATCCCCACAACGACATCTGCCATAAAATATTATCCTTAAAACAAAGTAGATTGGATTGTTTAAAAGCTTGTTAGAATACCAAAAAAAAGTAAAAAGCCTCTTTATAAGCCCTAAAAAGAGCCTAAAAACCTATCGTGTAATTGATATAGAATGCATACAAACGCCTGTAATCCACATCAGCCCCATTCGCTTTCAAATACCTTTGATTGATAGCCGGGATTTTCACGCCAAATTCCATCCCATGCTGAATGCTTTGAGACGCGCTCAAAAACCGGCGGTGCATGGTGCTGGCAAAATGAGCCCTTAAACCCAAATTAAATAAAAATTGGAAATTCGTGGGAGTGGGGTATTCTTTAAACGAGTTTTCAATTTGACCTCTTAAAGAGCTATCCCAAGTGTTACCCGCTATTTGAATGCCCCCAAACACCCCCACATTCAAGGACTGATCGCTAAAAACCCTTCTAAAGATATTCCATAAAAAGTCTGTGCCAGCGCCATAAGTAAAGATATTCGCCTTAACAGCGCTGCTAAGACTGCCCAATTGCGTAAAGCCATAATCAAAGAAAGCGTAATACCGTAAGCCTATATTCCTCTTGCTCCCAAAAAATTGCTTATAGCCCACTTGAATGCCAAAGCCATTAATAACCCCATGCTGAGAGCTTGTACCTGGCCCAAATTGGGGCAAGTAAGGCTCATCGTAATTCTTTAGCATTCCTCCTAGCTGTTTTAGATTCTCTTGATAAGTAGCGATTCGATCTGAGATGGTTTTCACATCCTTTTGGAGCATTGATCCTGCACCACTATTCTTCAAGTTTTCTGCGATCTGGCCTAGCTTTGCTGAAGAAGTGTCATTAAAAAGCTGCATTTGGGCTAAAAGCCCTTTTAAAAACACCGAATTGCTATCCAGATTCACCCTTGTAAGCGCGTTTAGAAGCGCCACACTCTCCGTGGCTAAGAGGCTAAATTCATTTTGAGAACCATAGAGAACTTTTATAATCCCCACATATTCAGGAACGACTCCATTATTGCTGCCATTATTACTATTATTAACCAAGTTATACAGCACATTACTCAAATACACTTGCAAGGCTTGAACGCTATAAGCGTTTTTATTCGCCTCAAAGCGTTGCTCAATTTGGGGGAGTATTTTTTTAAACTGGGTTAACTCTGCGTTGCTGTTGTCAACAGTTGTATTAGTGTTAATAATTTGATTGCCTATCCCTAAAAGAGCGTCCATGGTCGTGTTTGTCGCTAAGGCTAAAAGCCCGTTACCCCCTGCCATACCCACGCCCACTTGGCGGAAATCATTAATGACATTATTCCTTAGGGTGCTGCCTTTGTTATTGATGTTTTGTTGCGCGCCACCGATTTGATAGCCCACTCCCATATAAAAGCCATCGTCTTCAGCTAACGCCACGCTTAAAGGAAGGCTAAAAAGCAGAGCGGTTTTCAAAAGCCCCTTTTTGAGCGCGTGGTATTGACCTTTTTCCATTCTTGTATTCTTTATCTCTTTTGTATTGGTATTTTTCATCAAGAGCCTTCCTTAAAAACCGACTGAATAGCCCACATAGAAGCTAAAATTCCTCATATAGCTCGCACTTGAGCCTTGGGTTGCAAAATATTTATGAGCGATAACAGGGATTTTCACCCCAAATTCTATCCCTTGGTCTAGCCTGTGCTTATTGAAATTGGTTTTTGCAAAGTTGGTGCGCACGCCCAAATCAAACAAAAATTGGAACGAACTGGACTTGACATCAGGCCTTTGCCCGCTCAATAAATTCGTTACATTAGTGCTCCAAGTTTGCCCTGCAATTTGAGCGCCAAAGAAAAGACCGATCGTAGTCCTTTCCCTCCTTCTGGAGCGTTCATACACGTTGTATAAAAAATCCGTTCCTACCCCATAAGTAACAAGATTCGCCCCCACTTTTAAATTCGTATCGCCAAAATTCGCATAGCCATAATCCAAAAACCCGTAATACCTTAAGCCAATATTCTTCTTATGGGTGAAAAATTGCTTATAGCCCATCTTAGCCCCAAAGCCGTTCATGCTCGCTGACTGATAATCTTTGAGCGAAAAGAGGTTAGGGATATAAGAAATCTTATAAAGAGAACTAGCCGAAGATTCAAACTGACCCAAACTCGCGTTAATAATGTTTATGACTCTATCTAGCCCTTTCTTATAGATAAGCTGATTCCCACTAAAACAAGACGATACACTGCTACAAATATTTTTTTCAATAAAACTCCCTAACCTCAAAGTCTCACGATCCAAAGAAATCCCGCTCTTAATCAAAGCGTTGATCTCGCTAACCGTAGAATTAGCCCCTATCAAGCCCGTTTGCGAAGAAAAATTTTGCATGCCCGTGGCGATATCGCCCACACTCACGCCGTTATACGCTCCATTAGTCCCGCCCGTGCCTAAAAGCATGACTTTCATGATGTTTTCGTATAGCTGTTCGTTATTGTTTTTTTGGATTTTACTCAAATCCACTTGCCCTAAAGCTAAAACGATGTTTTGAGCCACTAAGAGCATGCTATCCGTGATACCAATTTGTTTGTTCCCCACATCCACCACCAAAGGCTTAATGACACCCTGACTAGCGTATTGTTGGGACAGATCTAATAGTTTTCCTAAAATCCCTAGAGATTGCTCTAAATTGACTAAGGCTGGGTTTGATTGTCCGTTTGGCTGTGATGGTTGCGCATTATTTTTCAGGCTTTCACGCAAAAGAGTTGCTGTTTTATTCCCTAAAATATCCAAGTAGTAGGATAAGGGAATGGCAGAAGTTTGCAACCTCACAGCCCCATCTCTGATTAACTGCTTTAATTCTTGCGCTTGAGTGAAGCCTGGATTTTTCAATTCCTGTCTGGCCAAACTCGTTTGATAATCTATGATAAAAAACGCCCCATCTTCTTCAGCGTTACACAAAGACATGCCCGCTAGTAAGGAAAGAGCAATCGTTTTTTTAAAGGAGTGGTTTTTCAAAAATATCCTTTTTGCTTTGATAAGTGATTTTACTTAATCCATAAAAGAAACTCTCTAATTTTAAGATAATCATTCTTAATTTGCTATTAAGTGTTTCAAAAAAGCATCAAATTGACATCTTTTAAGCAAAATGTTATAATGCTCGCTTAATTTTATTTGGGGTGTTAGCTCAGTTGGGAGAGCGCAACGCTGGCAGCGTTGAGGTCAGGGGTTCGAACCCCCTACACTCCACCATCATTACGCTTATCCTTATTTCTTTATGGATCAAACCCATTTTCTTGCTAGTATTACCCATAATTAATTATAATCTTAGGAATTGTTTTTCATCAAGGGAGTTTGAGCGTGAGCAGTTTGTTTAAAATGCGTATTCTGAGTTTTAAAAAGAATAAGCGGGCGGTGTTTTCGCTCTATCTTTTTATCGCTTTATTAGCGCTTTCTCTTTTAGCCCCCTTGTGGGTCAATGATCGCCCCTTATTCATCTATAAAGACAATAAAGCGTATTTCCCCATGTTTAAAAATTATGCGGAAGTGGAGTTTGGAGGCGATTTTTTCACCCCTACGGACTATAACGATCCTTATGTGCAAAACACGCTTTTAAAAGACGCTTTCATTATCCATGCGCTCATCCCTTATAGCTACGATACGATCATTATGGATTTAGACTCGCCTGCCCCCACCCCCCCAAGCTTCAAACACCTTTTAGGCACAGACGATCAAGCCAGAGATGTGTTAGCTAGGCTGGTTTATGGCTATCGGGTTTCGTTAGTGTTTGGGATTTTACTCACCCTTTTTAGCGTTCTTATTGGCGTGAGTTTGGGAGCGTTTCAGGGGTATTATGGAGGGTTAATAGATTTAGTGGGGCAAAGGTTGAGCGAGATTTGGAGCGCGATCCCCATGCTTTTTTTACTCATTGTGATTTCTAGCGCGTTTAATTCTAATTTCTGGATCATCTTGTTTTTAGTCTTGCTCTTTAGCTGGATGGGGCTTTCTCAAGTCGTGCGTACGGAGTTTTTAAAAGCAAGGAATATGGACTACACCAAAGCCGCTAGAGCGCTTGGGGTGAATGATTTAAAAATCATTTTCTACCATGTTTTACCCAACGCTTTAGTGGCAACGATCACTTATGTGCCGTTTTTAATGGCGGCTAGCATTTCTACTTTAGTGTCTTTGGATTTCTTGGGTTTTGGCATGCCTATAGGGAGCGCGAGTTTGGGCGAATTAGTCAATCAAGGCAAGGATAATCTCACTACGCCCCATTTAGCCATCGTTGCGTTTGTAGCCATTAGCTTGTTGCTTTCTGTTTTGGTGTTCATTGGCGAAGGGGTGCGCGATGCTTTCAACGCTAACATGCTCAAATAAGGGGGTTACATGCTAGAAATCAAAAACTTGAACTGCGTTTTAAACGCGCATTTTTCGCTCCAAAACATCAATATTTCGTTAAATCCTAGCGAAAGGGTGGCGATCGTGGGCGAAAGCGGGAGCGGGAAAAGCTCTATCGCTAATCTCATCATGCGTTTAAACCCCAGATTCAAACCCCATAATGGCGAAGTGTTGTTTGAAACAACCAACCTTTTAAAAGAAAGCGAAGAATTTATGCAGCATTTAAGGGGGAATATTATCGCTTACATCGCTCAAGACCCCCTATCCAGTCTAAACCCCTTGCATAAAATCGGCAAGCAAATGAGTGAAGCCTATTTTTTACACCATAAAAACGCTTCTAAAACGCTCCTTAAAGAAAAAGTTTTAAACGCCATGAAACAAGTCCAATTAGACGAAAAATTTTTGGATCGTTACCCTTATGAGTTGAGCGGAGGGCAGCGCCAAAGGGTGTGTATCGCTATGGGCATTATTAATGCACCCAAACTGCTCATTTGCGATGAGCCTACCACCGCGCTAGATGCACAAATCCAAAACCAGATTTTAGACTTGCTCAAGCAATTGAGCGTGGAAAAAAACATCGCCCTTTTATTCATTAGCCATGATTTAAAAGCTGTCAAACGCTTGGCTGATAGGGTTTATGTGTTAAAAAAAGGCGAGATAGTAGAAACCAATTCCACTAAAGAGCTTTTTAATGACCCTAATCACGAATATTCAAAACTCTTGATTCAAGCTTCAAACTTGCCCGCTAAAAATTTAAAAGCGCTAGATGAAACGCTTTTAGAGGTGGAAGATTTTAGCGTTTATTACTTGCAAAAACGCTTCTTTAGGCCTTCTTTAAAAAAACCCCTTATCGCATCAGTCAATTTTTCCCTCAAAGCCAAAGAAAACATCGGCATCATTGGCGAAAGCGGGAGCGGGAAAAGCTCTTTAGCGTTAGGGCTTTTAAAACTCGCTTTAAATAGCGGAGAAGAAAAGATTTTAGGCCAAAGCGTGGGGCCTTTAAATTCTAAGGCGTTCAAACCCTACCGCAAGATCTTGCAAATGGTGTTTCAAGACCCTTACGCATCATTAAACCCTCGCTTAAGCATTCAAAGCATTTTAACAGAAGCTCTGCGCTTTGCTTACCCTAAAGCTTCCAAAGAAGAATGGCATCATTTAGCTGAACTTTGTTTAGAAGAAGTGTGTTTAAACCATGAATTGCTTAACTTTTACGCTTATGAGCTCAGCGGTGGGGAGCGCCAAAGAGTGGCGATCGCTAGAGCGATTGCCTTAAAACCTAAAATCATTCTTTTAGATGAGCCCACTTCTGCTTTAGATAAAAGCATTCAAAAAAGCGTGTTGGAATTATTGTTGGATTTACAAGAAAAGCAGGATTTGAGCTATTTGTTTATCAGCCATGATTTAGATGTGATCAAAGCGTTTTGCGATAAGGTGTTAGTGATAAGTGAGGGGAAAATCGTGGAAACAGGCACTATTGAAGAAGTGTTTGACAACCCTAAGCATGCTTATACCAAGCGTTTGTTGGAATCCAGGCTTTAAAGCTTTATTTTAAAATTCATGCCTTTAAGCGTTTTTAATCGCTTTTTTAATGAATGTTATCTTTTTTATAAACAAAACAAAGAAACTTGATAAGGGGCTGTTTTTAAATAAGGGTAGTTGTCAATAAAGAATGAAAAGACCTTGGATTCTTCAGGCAAAATCTTTTCTTTAAAGGTTTTTTCATAGCTTTTTTTGACAAACCATTTAAACGCATGCTCTTCTACAAAATTGTGAGGGTTTTTAAGCACTTCTAGGCGTAAAACGCATTTGTTTAGACTGAATTTGGAATGGTTTTTGACTCCCACTTGCAAAGAAAAGGCGTTGCTATAACTTAAAGGGTTAGCGTGTAAGATGCGTGTTTCTATGGGGTAAATCGCTTGAGTGAGTAAAATATTCAAAACAAAAGGCATGCTCAAAAACGCGCCCAAAAAAGCTGTTGTTGCCATATAGCTAGCTATGCGGTTTCTTAAAAGCAAAGCCAAAAGGAGCAAAACTGCGCAAAAAAGGATTAAAACGCTCGCTATTAAAACGCTGATTAAAGTCGCTTGGCTTAAAAATCCCTTAAAAGACTCCAAAAAAGCTTGGATAAAGGCAAGAGATGCCATGCGTTTTTAAGGCTCTTTAGTCTCGGCAATACTAGATTTAACCTTACTTTTAGTGTCAATCCAAATATTAGGCACAGCCCCACCTGGAGTGAGCATGATTTGAGCGTTGTTGTTCGTTTTTAACGCTTCATTAAACTGGCCTTGAACTTCAATTTGGCGCAGTCTTAAAAGCTTGTCGCTCAAACTTTGCGAAATGCTTAAATTGGCTTGAGATTTTGCCTTAGCCTCAATCACTATCGCATCCGCCACGCCCTGAGCCTTAATCCTGTTAGCGTCCGCTTCCCCTTTAGCCAAAGCGGCTTGTTTTTGAGCTTCTTGTTTGGAGCGCTCCACCTCATATTTCACCCTTTCTGATTCTTGGCGCGCGATTTGGACTTTTTCAATTTGCTCTTTGATCTTAGCGGGCAAGACGATTTCTCTCAATTGGATAGAGCTTAATTCCACAGGGGTGTTAGGGAGCTTAGAAACTTCTTTATTGATACCGCTATTGATAAGAGCAGCGATTTCATTGCGCTTAATGGGTAAATCTTCAGCCGGATAGCGCCCCACCACAGAGCGCACCACATCGCGCACCACAGGGTTGATGATTTTTTGCTCCCAAGACAAGCCATAAGTAGCGATCGTTTGGGGGGTGGTTTGGGGGTTTAAGCGGTATTGCACGGTGAGTTCAATAGAAACGGTCAAACCCCTGCTATCCATCACATTAATAGCGTCGTTTCTAAAAATCCCTTGGTTTTTACCCGCCACGCCCATGTCTTCGGTGCGTGAAAAATTGATATTTCTGATCCTTGTATCCACAATGAGAATGTCTTGAATGATAGGCACAAAAAAGTGGATTCCTGGCTGTAAGGGGGTGGGTTCGTATTTCCCGGCGGTGATTTTAATACCAATTTCTCCTGAGCTAATCACTTCAAAAGGCTTGGCTAAAAAAGCGATAACGCCTAAAAGGACAATGACAATTAAAACCGATAGTTTTTTAGAATTAAAAGAATTAGACGGCGGAATGAAACGCCCCCCATTATTAGGCGTATTAGGCGTGGGGGTTTCTCTTTGAGGATTTTTCTTTTTTAAATGTTCGTTCAAATCAATGGGCATGAATTTCCTTTTTAAATATTTTAACGGCGTTTGGGTTTTTTAGAATGGTGGTTCGTTTTAGAGCCTTTTTCTCTGTAATGGCTCTTTTTGAAAGAACGCGCTGGCTCATGCGGGTGCGTTTTTTTGTTAGAGAGTTTTGGCGTTTTCTCTTTAGGGTTTTGAATCGCATCAATTTCTTGCTGGTTCAAGCCGATTTTGCTGGTTTCAAACTGCAAACTCAAAAGTTTTAAAACCAATTGAGACGGCTCAAAAATTTCGGTAAGCTGTTCATAAAGGCTGATGATCCCTTCAGACACTTTAGCGTCATGCAAGGTTTTGATGATCTGATTTTCGTTAATGGTGGGGATTTCAAAAAGTTCAATCTCTGAATCAATTTCTTTTTGCATGCGTAAAAGCTCTTTGTATTCTAAGGGGGTTACTAAAGTGATCGCCATGCCTTTTTTGCCCGCTCGCCCGGTTCTGCCAATGCGATGGATATAGCTCTCAGTGTTTAGGGGCAAGTGGTAATTAAACACATGACTTACACCGCTAATATCAAGCCCTCGGCTCGCCACATCTGTAGCTACCAACACATCAGCGTCATTTTTTTTAAACGCCATGATAGAAGCGCGCCGATCCCTTTGATCCATATCCCCATGCAAGGCGGTGCTTTTGTAATTTTTAGAAGCAAGGAATTGGTGCAATTCATCGGCCTCTTTTTTGGTGCGCGTGAAAACAATGCTTTTTTTGGGCGCTTGGGTGTCTAAAAGGCGCATGATCGCTTCGGCCCTCTCATGCTCATTGATCACATAAAAGCGTTGGGTGATGTCGGTGTTAGTGATATTAGACGGGGCGATATGGATTTTAATAGGGTTTTCTAAAATCTTATCTGCTAGCCTTTTAATCGGCTCTGGCATCGTGGCTGAAAAAAGCAAAATCTGCGCTTCGCTAGGGAGATAGTCAAAAATCTCTTCAATATCATCTAAAAACCCCATATCTAGCATTTCATCGCTTTCATCTAAAACGACCACTTTAGGCACAAATTTATGGATGCGCTCGTTCTTTAAGTGATCGAGCAATCTTCCTGGTGTAGCGATCATCACTTGGGGGTTTTTCTTAATAAATTCGCATTGTTTTTTAACGCTCTGGCCTCCATACACGCACACGGTTTTAGTCCTGGTGTGTTTGCCCAATTTAAAAATCTCATCGCTAATTTGCATGGCTAATTCTCTAGTGGGCGTGATCACTAAGGCCTCTATGGTGTGGTTGTTTTTAAGGTTGTTGATAATGGGCAGAGCGAAAGCGGCGGTTTTTCCTGTGCCTGTTTGGGCTTGTGCGATGACATCTCGGCCTTGCAAAACAGCCGGAATGGCCTTTTCTTGAATGGGGCTTGGGGAAGTGAAACCGGCTTCATAGACGGATTTTAAAACCGATTCTTTTAAGCCCAAATCATTAAAACTCGGCTTATGATAAGCGTCATCATCAATTTCTGTAGGGAGTGGTGGTTGATTCAATTCCATGGGAGATTCATACCTCAATTTAATTTTAATTTGAAACTTTAAGCTGATAAAAGGCTAAAATTAAAATCTTTGATTTAAAGTTTATAAGATTTTTGAGTATAGCATAAAAATGCGCTCAATTAGGTTTAAAGTTTTTATAAAAGGCTTATGCTAAAATAATTAGAATTTAGGGAATAAAGAAAGGGTTTGATTGAAACGGGTGTTTTTGTGTCTTATTTTTGTATTAGCTTTCCACGAGCTTTTGGCCGAAAAAATAGGCGATATAGCGAGCGTGGTGGGCGTAAGGGATAACCAACTGATTGGTTATGGGCTTGTGATTGGCTTAAATGGCACAGGGGATAAATCCGGCTCAAAATTCACCATGCAATCCATTTCTAACATGCTAGAGAGCGTGAATGTCAAAATCTCTGCAGATGATATTAAATCTAAAAATGTCGCTGCCGTGATGATTACAGCCTCCTTGCCCCCCTTTGCAAGACAGGGCGATAAAATTGATATTCACATTTCTTCTATTGGCGATGCGAAATCCATTCAGGGAGGGACTTTGGTGATGACTCCTTTAAATGCGGTAGATGGGAATATTTACGCCCTCGCTCAAGGGGCTATCGTTTCGGGTAATTCTAATAACTTGCTCTCAGCCAATATCATCAACGGAGCGACTATTGAAAGGGAAGTTTCGTATGATTTGTTCCATAAAAACGCTATGGTTTTAAGCCTGAAAAACCCCAATTTTAAAAACGCTATCCAAGTGCAAAACACTTTAAATAAGGTATTTGGCAATAAAGTAGCGATAGCGTTAGATCCAAAAACCATTCAAATCACCCGCCCAGAGCGTCTTTCTATGGTAGAGTTTTTAGCCTTAGTGCAAGAAATCCCTATTAATTACAGCGCGAAAAATAAGATCATTGTAGATGAAAAATCAGGCACGATCGTTTCAGGAGTGGATATAATAGTGCATCCTATAGTGGTTACAAGCCAAGACATCACGCTTAAAATCACTAAAGAGCCTTTAAATGACTCTAAAAACACGCAGGATTTAGACAATAACATGTCCTTAGACACCGCTCACAACACGCTGAGCTCTAACGGGAAAAGCATCACCATTGCCGGGGTGGTAAAAGCCTTACAAAAAATTGGCGTGAGCGCTAAGGGGATGGTTTCAATCTTGCAAGCCCTAAAAAAAAGCGGTGCGATTAGCGCTGAAATGGAGATACTATGATAAACAACAATAAAGCCATGTTAGAGCAATACAACGTTTCTAAATTAGCGAGTGAAGAGAGATTAAAAGCGTTGGCTCAAAATAAAAACGACAAGCTCCTCAAAGAGCAAACCGATTCTTTTGAAGCGCTGCTTTTAAAATTCATGCTAGATAGCGCTATGAAAATGGATAACCCCTTGTATCCTAAAGCCCCAGGCGATGAAATTTATGCGTCCATGTATAAGGACACGCTTTCTAAAGAATTGAGCGGGAATTTTGGTTATAGCGAAATGCTGTTTAATTTCTTAAAAGAGCAAGAAAAACAAAAACCATGAAAAAATCCAAGCACTTGAAAAACTCCCCTTTGAAACGCCCCCATTTAAAACGCTCTGATAAGGCTTCTTCTTTCAAGGGGTTGTTAGAAAACGAAAATAATGTGATTTCATTAGAAAATTTTAAACCCAAAGAGAGCGAAGATTTATTAGAAAATTTTTCCAACAAAAAAGACATGCAAGAGTTATTAGAGCTTTTAAACCAATTCATTTTACAAAGCTACAAGGTGGAAAAGGAGTTTAAGGATTATAAAGCCCTTTATGAATGGGTCATAGAGATTTTACCGCAAGCGATTTGGGTGATGAATGAAAACGGGAGCTTTTTTTATAAAAATTCTTTAGCCAATCAAAGCCATGAGGTGTTCAATAAGGCTAAATTAGGAAATTTTAACACCGAAATTGAACATGAAAATAAAAGCTATTTAGTCCAGCAAAACAGCATTCAGGGCAAGCAAATCATCACCGCAACCGATATTAGCGCTCAAAAACGCCAAGAGCGGCTCGCTTCTATGGGGAAAATCTCAGCGCATTTGGCCCATGAGATCAGAAACCCCGTAGGCTCTATCTCTCTTTTAGCTTCGGTGTTATTAAAGCATGCGAACGAAAAGACTAAGCCCATTGTTGTAGAATTGCAAAAAGCTTTATGGCGCGTAGAAAGGATTATTAAAGCCACCTTGCTTTTTTCTAAAGGCATTCAAGCCAACCGCACCAAGCAAAGTTTGAAAACGCTAGAGAGCGATCTCAAAGAAGCCCTAAATTGCTACACTTACTCTAAAGACATTGATTTTCTTTTTAATTTTAGCGATGAAGAAGGGTTTTTTGACTTTGATTTAATGGGGATTGTGTTGCAAAATTTCTTGTATAACGCTATTGATGCGATTGAAGCCTTAGAAGAGAGCGAACAGGGTCAAGTCAAAATTGAAGCGTTCATTCAAAATGAATTTATTGTCTTCACCATTATTGATAATGGCAAGGAAGTGGAAAACAAAAGCGCTTTATTTGAGCCTTTTGAAACCACTAAATTAAAGGGTAATGGCCTAGGGTTAGCCCTGTCTTTACAAGTCGTTAAGGCCCATGAAGGGAGCATTGCGCTATTAGAAAATCAAGAAAAAACCTTTGAAATTAGGATTCTTAACGCTTCTTAATTTGGATAATTATCCCCCCTTAAAAAATGAGTTTTACGATAAAACAAAATTTTAAAAAGATTAAAGAATATTAAATTGAATAGGGTTTATCAGTTTTTGACAAAAATAAGATCAAAAAAATTTTTTATTAACTCTTTTGGTGTAGGATAGCGATCAAGGTTTTTATGAAAATAAAAGCCTAAAACATTTTATAAAAAAAGGACTTTTGATGAAAACATTTGAAATTTTAAAACATTTGCAAGCGGATGCGATCGTGTTGTTTATGAAAGTGCATAACTTCCATTGGAATGTGAAAGGCACTGATTTTTTCAATGTGCATAAAGCCACTGAAGAAATTTATGAAGAATTTGCGGACATGTTTGATGATCTCGCTGAAAGGATCGCTCAATTAGGACACCACCCCTTAGTCACTTTATCCGAAGCGCTCAAACTCACTCGTGTTAAAGAAGAAACTAAAACGAGCTTCCACTCTAAAGACATCTTTAAAGAAATTCTAGGTGATTACAAACACCTAGAAAAAGAATTTAAAGAGCTTTCTAACACCGCTGAAAAAGAAGGCGATAAAGTCACCGTAACTTATGCGGACGATCAATTAGCCAAGTTGCAAAAATCCATTTGGATGCTAGAAGCCCATTTAGCTTAAGCCAACAAAAAGAAGCCAGCATGAGAGATTATAGCGAACTTGAAATTTTTGAGGGAAACCCCTTAGACAAGTGGAATGACATTATTTTTCATGCGAGCAAAAAGCTTTCTAAAAAAGAGCTAGAAAGGCTTTTAGAGCTTCTGGCTCTTTTGGAAACTTTTATAGAAAAAGAAGGCTTGGAAGAAAAGTTTGAATCTTTTGCTAAAGCTTTAAGAATGGATGAAGAGTTGCAGCAAAAAATAGAGAGCAGAAAAACAGACATTGTGATCCAATCCATGGCGAATATTCTCAGCGGGAATGAATGAGCTTATCCGCTATGGCTTGATATTCCTCGTTTTTTTAAAGGCGTTTGGACTTGATTATGGGATCGATAAAACGCTAGAATTAAAAAAAGATGAAGCGTTTAGAGCCGTTATCAAAGACACTTCTAACGAACAAACCAAAGAAATCACGCTCTATTGGACTTTATACGCTAATAAAGGTTTAGTCATCAACATGCGTTTTAACCATTTCCCTTACCAGTTTATTTTATACACCGATCATGCGAGAAGCACCTACAACCTCAAAGTTTTTGAAGAAAAATTTTCTTCTAACAGCGTTCTGTCGCTTGTGTTTAAAGATTTTAAAGAAGATAAAGCCACTTTAAGATTTTTAGCCCTTATGCCCCTTGTTTTTTCCCCTAAAGAGCCTTAAGGAATTTGCATGCAAGAAAAACGACTTAAAGCCATTCAAAACAAAATCGCTTCTTGGATCAAGGAAATTGAAAGCGGCTTTATAGATGAATTGTTTTCTAAGATTGGCCCTTCAAAGATGCTGCGTTCCAAACTCATGCTCGCTTTGTTAGACGAAAAAACAGACGCTATTTTATTAGATAAAGCCTTCAATTTGTGCGCGATTGTGGAAATGATACAGACCGCTTCTTTATTGCATGATGATGTGATTGACAAGGCGACCATGCGCCGAAAACTTCCCAGCATTAACGCTCTTTTTGGGAATTTTAACGCCGTGATGCTTGGGGATGTGTTTTATTCTAAAGCCTTTTTTGAATTATCTAAAATGGGCAAATCCATCGCTCAAATCCTCTCTAATGCGGTTTTAAGGCTCTCTAGGGGCGAGATTGAAGATGTGTTTGTGGGGGAATGTTTTAATAGCGACAAACAAAAATACTGGCGTATTTTAGAAGACAAGACCGCCCATTTCATAGAAGCGAGCTTAAAAAGCATGGCAATTCTTTTAAATAAAGACGCCAAAATGTATGCGGATTTTGGGTTGCATTTTGGCATGGCGTTCCAAATCATTGATGATTTATTAGACATCACTCAAGACGCCAACACTCTAGGTAAGCCCAATTTTAGCGATTTTAAAGAAGGCAAGACCACTCTACCCTACTTGCTTTTATATGAAAAATTGAATCCGCATGAACAAGGGCTTTTAATTTCCTATTTCAAACAAGATAGCCATGAAATCATAGAATGGACTAAGGAAAAATTCAAGCAACATGGTATCATAGAAGAAACCCTTAAAATCGCTCAAGTTTATTCTAAAAAGGCCCTTGAAGCCATTAAAGGGGAAAACAATTTGATTTTAGAAAAACTAGCGCAAGACGTCATTTATAGGACTTTTTAATGGAGTTAGAAACTCATTTGTCAAAATATTTCACCCTAGCCTTTACGCATAAAAGCATGAGCTTAGAAATGCGCGAAAAACTCGCTATCAATTCGCCCATAACGCTTAAAGAATTTTTACAAACGATTAAAAACCATTGCCCCAATATCAAAGAGTGCATGGTGCTATCCACATGCAATCGCTTTGAAATCTATGCGAGCCTGAAACACGGCACTAATACTCATGAGCAAAAAAGCGCGTTATTAAAAATCCTGGCTCAAAATAAAAAAATGAGCGTGTCTGATTTAGAAAAATGCGTTTTAATCAATACTGATGAAAGTGCGGTCCATCATGTCTTTAGCGTGTGCAGCAGTTTGGATAGCCTGGTGGTTGGGGAAACTCAAATCACAGGGCAGATGAAAAACGCCTATAAATTCGCCTTTGAAGAGAAATTTTGCTCCAAAGATTTAACCCGATTGCTCCATTTTGCTTTCAAATGCGCCGCTAAAGTGCGCAATCTAACCGGCATTTCCAAGCAAGGGGTTTCCATCTCTTCAGTAGCCGTTAAAGAAGCGCTTAGTATTTTTGAAAAAGAAAAGATTAAGGATAAAAAAGCTCTTGTGATAGGGCTTGGCGAGATGGCTCAATTAGTCATCAAGCACCTTTTAAACAAGCAATTTGAAGCGCTTATTTTAGGGCGTAATGCGGCTAAATTTGAAGATTTTGTCAAGGAATTAGAAGAGCCTAAAAAAGTGAGCTTTCAAAATATAGAAAATTTAAGCGCTTATATCAATGAATACGAACTGCTTTTTTGCGCCACTTCTTCGCCGAATTTTATCGTGCGAAATTCCCTGTTAAAAGAAACGATTTTCAGGCGTTTTTGGTTTGATTTAGCCGTGCCACGAAATATTGAAAAGCCGGTATGCAATAATATTTTCTTATACAGCGTGGATGATTTAGAGCCTATGGTGAAAGAAAATGTGGGAAACAGGCAAGAAAGCAGAACGAAAGCTTATGAGATTGTAGGGCTTGCCACAATGGAATTTTACCAATGGATCCAAAGTTTAGAAGTAGAGCCTTTGATTAAGGATTTAAGGGAATTGGCTAGGATTTCAGCCCAAAAGGAATTGCAAAAGGCGCTCAAAAAACGCTACGTGCCTAAAGAATACGAAGGCAATATTGAAAAGATCTTGCACAACGCTTTCAACACCTTTTTGCACCACCCGACCATCGCTTTAAAAAAGAACGCCCAAAAAGAAGAATCCGATGTGCTTGTGGGCGCGATTAAAAACTTGTTTAATTTAGACAAATCTACCACTTGTCATGCCCAAAATTTGAATCTCTATAAATGCGAATATTACGAGGAATAATGCATGCTATTTTCAAAACTTTTTGCCCCAACGCTCAAAGAACCCCCAAAAGATGCCGTGTTAAAAAGCCATAAGCACTTAGCTCAAGCAGGATACATCTATCAAGTAGGCAGCGGGATTTATAATTTTTTGCCTTTAGCTAAAAAAGTGCTAGACAAAATAGAAAACATCACGCACAAACGCATGCAAGAGCATGGGGCGCAAAATATTTTAATGAGTTTTGTGGTTTTGGCGAGTTTGTGGGAAAAATCAGGCCGTTTGGATAAATACGGCAAGGAATTACTGGTTTTTAAAGACCGAAAAGACAATGATTTTGTTTTAAGCCCCACTTTAGAAGAAAATATCACCGAAATTGCCGCTAATTTCATTAAAAGCTACAAGCAATTGCCCGTCCATCTCTACCAAATCCACACGAAATTCCGTGATGAAATCCGCCCACGATTCGGGTTGGTGAGAGCGAGGGAATTTATCATGAAAGATGGTTACAGCTTTCATGAAGACGCTGAAAGCTTGGATAAGGAATTTTTAAACACGCAGAGCGCTTATAAAGAAATTTTAAGCGATTTGGGTTTGGATTTTCGCATCGTGGAAGCGGATAGCGGGGCGATTGGAGGGAGTAAAAGTAGGGAATTTGTCGTTTTAACAGAATGCGGGGAAGACACGATCGTGGTGTGTCAAAATTGCGATTATGCCGCCAACATTGAAATCGCTAAACGCTCTAAAAGGCCTGAGCCTTTAAATGTCCCCAAAGCGCAATTAGCGAAATTCCCTACCCCTAATACCACCAGTGCACAAAGCGTGGCGGAGTTTTTTAAAACAGAGCCTTATTTTGTTTTAAAAGCGCTTGTTAAAAAAGTGATCCATAAAGATAAAGAAACCCTAGCGTGCTTTTTTGTTAGAGGTGATGACAATTTAGAGGAAGTTAAAGCTCTAAATGCTTTGAACATTATAGGGGCGAACGCTCTAGAATTAAGAGAGGCCAATGAAGAAGATTTAAATAAAGCAGGGTTAATAGCGGGCTTTATAGGGCCTTATGGCTTGAAAAAGCATGTTTCTTATATCATTTTTGATGAAGATTTAAAAGAGAGCGATTGCTTGATCGTTGGGGCTAATGAAAAGGATTTTCATGCGGTGGGCGTGGATTTAAAAGGGTTTGAAAACCTTGTTCATGCAGATATTGTCCAGGTTAAAGAGAGCGATTGTTGCCCTAATTGTCAAGGAGCGTTGAAATACCATAAGAGTTTGGAAGTGGGGCATATTTTCAAACTCGGGCAAGGCTATGCTAAAAGCTTGAAGGCGAGTTTCTTGGATAAGAATGGCAAGGAGCAATTTTTTGAAATGGGGTGCTATGGGATAGGCATTAGCCGGTTGCTCAGTGCGATTTTAGAGCAAAAAAGCGATGATCTAGGCTGCGTGTGGACGAAAAATACCGCTCCTTTTGATGTGGTGATCGTGGTTTCTAATTGGAAAGATGAAGCGCAAAAAAAACTCGCTTTTGAAGTGTATGAAAGGCTGCTCCAAAAGGGCGTTGATGCGCTGTTAGATGACAGAGACGCGCGTTTTGGGGCGAAGATGAGAGATTTTGAATTGATTGGGGAACGATTGGCGCTCATTATTGGGAAGCAAACTTTAGAGAATAAAGAATTTGAATGCATCAAACGCGCTAATTTAGAAAAACAAACGCTTAAAGACATTGAATTAGAAGAAAAAATTTTAGAAATGTTAGCGAGCGAATAAGAGGGATTGAGTGGGAAAATTAGTGATTGGCTCTAGGGGGAGCGAACTAGCCTTATGGCAAGCGAATCACATTAAAGAACGCCTGAAAAAAGAATGCTTGATAGAAAGCGAGATTCAAATCGTTAAGACTAAAGGCGATAAAATCTTAGACACCCCTTTAAATAAGATCGGCGGTAAGGGGCTATTCACTAAGGAATTGGAAGAATTGCTTTTAAAAGGCGAAATTGATTTGGCGGTGCATTCTTTAAAAGATGTGCCGGTCGTGTTTGAAAAGGGGTTAGACTTGGCTTGCATCACTAAAAGGGCTGATGTGAGGGACACTTTTTTGAGCGTGAAATTCCCTGATTTGATGAGCTTGCCTAAAGGAGCCAAGGTTGGCACGACTTCTTTAAGGCGTTCTATGCAGATCAAACTGAAACGCCAGGATCTAGACACAGAAAGCTTAAGGGGGAATGTCCAAACCCGTTTGAAAAAGCTTGAATGCGGTGAATTTGACGCTATCATTTTAGCTGAAGCCGGATTGTGCCGCTTAAACATTCAAGGGGCGAAATACCGCAAGGCTTTTAGCGTAAAAGAAATGATTCCTAGCATGGGTCAGGGGGCTTTAGGGGTAGAAATGCTCAAAAACCACAAGCATTTTATTACGCTTCAAAAACTCAACGATGAAGAAAGTGCGTTTTGCTGCCGTTTAGAAAGGGAGTTTATCAAAGGGCTTAATGGGGGGTGTCAGATCCCTATTGGCGTGCATGCGAGTTTAATGGGCGATAAGGTTAAAATCCAGGCGGTTTTAGGCTTGCCTAACGGGAAAGAAGTCATCACTAAAGAAAAGCAAGGGGATAAAACTAAAGCGTTTGATTTAGTTCAAGAGCTTTTAGAAGAATTTTTACAAAGCGGGGCGAAAGAGATTTTAGAAAAGGCGCAGTTGTTTTAATGCGTTTATTGATTGCGTTAGGTTTGAGCTTGTTAAGTTTGAACGCTAAAGAAGCGGATTTCATCTCTGATTTAGAATACGGGCTGGCTCTTTATAAAAACCCTAGGGGTGTTGCGTGCGCGAAATGCCATGGCATTAAAGGCGAAAAACAAGAAATCACCTTTTATTATGAAAAAGGCGAAAAAAAAATCCTCTACGCCCCTAAAATCAACCATTTAGATTTTAAAACCTTTAAAGACGCCTTGAGTTTGGGCAAAGGCATGATGCCTAAATACAACCTGAATTTAGAAGAAATCCAAGCGATTTACCTTTATATCACCTCTTTAGGGCATAAAGAAGAACGTAAGGATTCTTCCAAGCCTTAATCAAAGCGCTTGATTTATGTTAAAATGGAGCGTTGCATTTTTTGTTTTGATTAAAGAGGGTTCTAAAAATCAGAATTTAAAAGAAGGTAAAAATGAGTGTCAAAATTTTAAAAATATTAGTTTGTGGGTTATTTTTTTTGAATGCCCATTTATGGGGGAAACAAGACAATAGTTTTTTGGGGGTTGCTGAAAGAGCCTATAAAAGCGGGAATTATTCTAAAGCGGCATCTTATTTTAAAAAAGCATGCAACGATGGGGTGAGTGAAGGTTGCACGCAATTAGGAATCATTTATGAAAACGGGCAAGGCACTAGAATAGATTATAAAAAAGCCCTAGAATATTATAAAACCGCATGCCAGGCTGATGATAGGGAAGGGTGTTTTGGTTTAGGGGGGCTTTATGATGAGGGGTTAGGCACGGCTCAAAATTATCAAGAGGCCATTGACGCTTATGCTAAGGCGTGCGTTTTAAAACACCCTGAGAGTTGCTACAATTTAGGCATTATTTATGATAGAAAAATCAAAGGCAATGCCGATCAAGCGGTTACCTACTATCAAAAAAGCTGTAATTTTGATATGGCTAAGGGGTGTTATGTTTTGGGCGTGACTTATGAAAAAGGCTTTTTAGAAGTCAAACAAAGCAACCATAAAGCCGTCATCTATTATTTGAAAGCATGCCGATTGGACGATGGGCAGGCTTGCCGCGCGTTAGGGAGTTTGTTTGAAAATGGCGATGCAGGGCTTGATGAAGATTTTGAAGTGGCGTTTGATTATTTGCAAAAAGCTTGTGCTTTAAACAATTCTGGTGGTTGCGCGAGTTTAGGCTCTATGTATATGTTAGGCAGGTATGTCAAAAAAGACCCCCAAAAGGCTTTTAATTATTTCAAACAAGCATGCGATATGGGGAGCGCGGTGAGTTGCTCTAGGATGGGCTTTATGTATTCGCAAGGGGACGCTGTTCCAAAAGACTTGAGGAAAGCCCTTGATAATTATGAAAGGGGTTGCGATATGGGCGATGAAGTGGGTTGCTTCGCTCTAGCGGGCATGTATTACAACATGAAAGATAAAGAAAACGCCATAATGATTTATGACAAGGGCTGCAAGCTAGGCATGAAACAAGCATGCGAAAACCTCACTAAACTTAGGGGGTATTGAAAATCTTAATCAATCCCCCCCTAATCATCATCTATTATTTAACTCAAAACTTTTCAAAGATTTGGCTCTGTTTTAAGAGCTAAAGCAGAAATCCCCCCTATTAATTTTTAATCTTTAGTGTTTTTAGGGTTTTGTCTATTTTTTCAAAAAGAAAACTTTTTGAATGTTTTTGCGGTTGTTTGGTTGTGTTTGTTAGCGTGTTTTTATAGTATAAATTTTTGTTAGGTTAGCTTGAAGTGGGTTTTAGGTTTAAAACTCCTATAAAATAAAAATGTTTTAGCGTGTTTTTGCGCTATGGGATAGATATGCGTTTGGTTGTGTTTTTCAATGGTTTTAATTTATGGCTTTGCGTGTTGTTATAAGCACGCTATAAACACGAATCACACGATAACAGAGCGGTATGCACGCGCTATAAAAAGACTTGATAAAAATAATGAAAAATAGTTAAATTTCAGGCGTTCTTTTAAAAATTGTTGTTAGATGAGACAGATACGCTTTCAGTTTAAAGATAGAGTTTTAGGGGTTTTTTGTGTTGGTTTAGTTATTCTTTAATTTTTTAAAAAATGGGATTCTTAAAACTCATAAGGGGGTATTTTGCGTTTTAACGCCCTCTTCAAACCCAAAACTAAATTCTCCTAACCCCCCCAAGAGCGCGTTATGAGAAAATCACTCGCTTTTCGCAAGCTTTTTTATTTTGGTTATCAAAACACCCAAAAGGTATTTTTTAGATTTCATGACCAATATCCAAAACAAAGCTGATATTTTAAACCCTACAAAGACCAGTAGATCGCTCCAAAGAACACCACACTCCCTATCAAAACGCTTATAAACATGCGTTTAGTGTCCTTAAAAGCCACCATTAAAAACGCGCTCAAATAAAACAACAATAAAAACACGCAAAAAATCCCCAAAAGCGCCTGAAACACGATGCCCACCTTAGCCTTATGCAGCATGATGAGCGTGCCTAAAAAGCCCCTTTCAATGGTTTTGATTTTTGTTTGAGCGCCTTTAGTTTCAAGGTTGATTTCATACAAAGGCGTGCCAATGATTAACGCTCCTCTATGCTCTCTAGGCTCTATCTTTTTAGGCATAGCGATATGGTTTTCTTTTATAAAGTCTTTTAAAAAATCCAATCGTTCTTCTTTTTTTAAGGATTTTTCTAAAACCCACTCTTTGATAGTAGCGCCAGTGTCTTGGCGCACCCCAAAGAGCAATGAAAGCCCACTAACCGCAAAAAGAAGCGCCAAAGGGAAGAAAAAAGTGGTCGCATAGATGTGAAAATAACGCATCATTGCAACCATTATTGCAACCTGTGGCTCACGAATTTAGAAAAATTATCTAAGATCAACCCCCCTTTTCTAAACCCTAGCGCGCAAGATTCATAAGCAAAAAACACATTAGGCTGATAATACAACCCATTATGCGAATTGAGTTCGTAAAACTCTTGATAAACGGGTTTGTGGTTAGAATAAACGCCATCCGTTTTCAAAAGCGATTGCATGGAAGCTTCAAAGATTTCACTATTCGCCCCTTCCCTACCAAAAGCCACTTTTTTGATTTGCTTTTTATGGGCTAAAGGCTCATAGCTCGTTTCTAACAATAAAGGGTGGTTGGGGTATCTGTCCCATAAAAGTTTTAAAAAACGCTTGGATTGGAAAAGGATCGTATAAGCGGGGTTTAAAAAAATCGTGTTTTTATTTTCCATCATGCCTTGCATCAAAAGGGCTAATTCTGGCTCATCAATAGCGATATTTTCCCATGGGATCAGTTTGAATAAAAACTCATAATTCAAGCCGTTTTTAAACACGCCCTCTTCTATATTAAACTCTACTTCATCAATGTAAGAAAAATCCGTTTCAAACCCCACGCTCTGAGCAGCGTCTTGCAAAAAACGCATAGTGCGCTCTTCTTCAATATTCCCCCTAACGCTTGAAAAAAGGATTTTCCACCCCTCATACATTTCCTCAAAACGGCTCGTGTCTTCGCCCAAAGTTACCATGCGTTTAAAATTCTCGCCAAGCGCTTCATAAAGGTTATTGAATTGCTTGTTTTCATCATAGCCATTGGCTTTGAGTAACGCCCATTGAATCAGCGCGGTTTCATAAAGCATGGTAGGGGTATCAGCGTTAAATTCCAGTAATTTAATCGGCTTGCCATCAAGCCCCCCAGCCAAATCAAAACGCCCGTAAATATGCCAATGCACTTCTTCTTCAAAACTCTGTTTGATCATAGGAATGAGCGCGTTAGGAATATCCAATTCAAAAAAGCGATCGTTTTTAATGGCCTCTTCAGCCGTCTCTACAAACATGTCATAAAGCTCATTACAAGCGTCATAATAAGCGTCCGCTTCTTTTTGAGAAACAACCACCATTTCATCAGCGATATAAGATGACATGTCGTCATTCGTGTGCCAATCTAAGCCGATTTCTTCTAAGGTCTTATTGTCTAAAGGTTTTAAAGGAATCACTTGCATTTTTTAACCTTAAATAGATTTTATGCGTTAAAGCCCCTTGTCCCAGAGCTTACTGCCGGCGAGCTAGTAGGCCTACTAGAGCCAAAAAACCCGCTCTGTCCCTTACTCGCTCCGCCCATGCTTGAAGCGCTAGGCGCGCTTTTAGAAAAGGAATTTTGAGAGCGTTGGTAAGCTTGTGGGGATTTATAAGTCCGTTGGGCGTTTTGCTGGTAATTAGGGTTATTGAAAAGCTTATTGCCAATATAACTCCCTAAAATCGCCCCTGCCGCACTCCCTAAAATCGCGCTCCCCAAGCCAAAGCCTGAGCTTTCACTCCCCCCACCCCCATTATTAGGCTGGATAAGCTTGCTCGTGCCGTTATCAATCTTAGCTTCTTCTTCTTTGATGAGCTTTTGAATCTCTTCATTGCTTAGCACTCGTTCATTGCCTTGCAAATCGCGCACTATAATGTGGGTTCTTGAGCTGGGGTATTCTTCAACAACCTTGTAAGATTTATCCTTTTGCTCTTCTAAAATCACAAACGCGCCTTTTTGAACGCTTTGACTTAAAGAGCTTTGCTCTTTGGGCTTGTCATCAGCATTGCTCTTACACCCCACAATGCTCACCATCACCAATGCGCTCAAACCACCCACGATCGCATAATCAGAAATCTTTCTGTATGGTTTTTTCATGAGAGTAACCTTATATCATGCCTTATAATGGTATAAGAAAGGCACGCCCTTAATCACGCCAGATTCAAAAATCTTTTTAGTGGTATTTTCCACTTTAGTGCGTAAATCTTCAGGCTCTTTTTGAGCGTTAATATCGTATTGGGTGGAATAAATCTTTTCAAGAATAGAGATTTTATCTTCCACGCTCGCTCCCCTAGCCCTAGCTTTCGCCATTTCTTCTTGGATCAAAGCCGCTTTCTTAGCCGAATTGACCCCAAGCCACCCCACTACAACCATTCTCACGGTGTTTTCTTTTAAGTGATCCCTGAGTTTGGTGAGCTCTTTTTGGCAATGCGGACACATGGGATCAGAGACAATATAAAGGATTTTATCCTTATTTTCAGCGTTAGTAGAGGGCAACTCTATCACATAATCAGCTGGCACTTCATCAAAAAGAGCGTTCAATTTCGCGCTATTTTGCTGGGTGGCGTTAAGGGCTTGGATTTTTTGATTGGTTTCTGCAACTAATTTCACATCATCGCTTTTATTGCTAAAGAATATGTTGCTAAGCCCTATGACTAAATTACCATCCTTACTCACTACAAGCGGGATATTGTATTTAGTGTCCGGATCTTCAATGACGACCATTTTTAAATCCTGGCTGGATTTTAAAGGTTTGATTTCTAAAATACGCACCTTTTTATTGGTTTGTTTTTCAATCACGCTCACTAAATTATCCTGCATCCGTTTGTCATTAGCTGAAACTGAATGTTTAGGGGCTGCCCCTAAGCCTACAAGAAGTAACGTGCTCAACACACTCGCTCTTAATATCATTAAAACTCCTAAAGTTCAATAGCCTAAAACCCCTACAATAAAAGGAATAAGCTTTTAATGGGTATAATACCATAAAATCCCCTATTTTGGCTTAAAAAGGTTTAAAGATGATTATCATTCCTGCTAGATTAAAATCCAGTCGTTTTGAGAATAAAGTGCTAGAAGACATTTTTGGCCTGCCTATGGTAGTGCGTTGCGCTAAAAATGCGAATCTGGTAGATGAATGCGTAGTCGCTTGCGATGATGAAAGCATCATGCAAACATGCCAAAAATTCCACATTAAAGCCGTGCTAACCTCCAAACACCATAATAGCGGCACAGAACGCTGTTTGGAAGCGGCGCGAATTTTAGGGTTAAAAAACGATGAAAGGGTTTTAAATTTGCAAGGCGATGAGCCTTTTTTAGAAAAAGAAGTCATTTTAGCCTTATTAGAAGCCACCAAAAACGCCCCTTTCATGGCGACTTGCGCTAAAGTCATTGATGAAGAGCAAGCCAAAAACCCTAATTTAGTCAAGGTGGTTTTAGATAGCCAAAATAACGCCTTGTATTTTTCGCGCTCCCTTATCCCCTTTTTACGAGATTTTGATGCGAAACGCCAAACCCCCCTTTTAGGGCATATCGGTATTTATGGCTTCCACAATAAAGAAATCTTAGAAGAATTATGCGCTTTAAAACCTTGCGTTTTAGAGGAAATAGAAAAATTAGAGCAATTAAGGGCTTTGTATTACCAAAAAAAGATTGCAGTGAAAATCGTTCAAAGCCAAAGCGTGGGCATTGACACCAAAGAGGATTTGCAAAACGCTTTGAAAATTTTTAGCCCCAATCTCCTTTGAGCGATAAATTTTAAAAAGCATTTTTCACCATCAAAAACCTCTTTTTAAATCCAAAAAAAGCAAAATTTCTTAATTTTTGCTCAATTTTATTAAAAATTCAATAAATTTATGGCACAATTTAAACTCATTGTAAATAAAGTTTCAATTTGATACGATTTTGCAAATAAAACATTACTTTAAGGAACATTTTATGAAAAAAACGATTTTACTTTCTCTTATGGCGTCATCGCTCCTTGCTGAAGATGACGGCGTTTTTATGAGCGTGGGCTATCAAATCGGCGAAGCCGCGCAAATGGTGAAAAACACCGGCGAAATCCAAAAAGTCTCCAACGCTTACGAAAATTTGAACAATCTTTTAACCCGCTATAACGAACTCAAACAAACGGCCTCCAACACCAATTCAAGCACCGCTCAAGCGATTAATAATCTAAAAGAGAGCGCTAGTAGATTGAAAACGACCCCCAATAGCGCTAATCAAGCCGTGTCCTCAGCGCTCAGCTCTGCGGTGGGCATGTGGCAAGTGGTAGCCTCTAATTTAGCCAATGGCACGCTACCCACTGATAAATACAACGAAATCAATACGATTTCTCAATTGCTCCAAAATACTCTAGAAAATAAAAACAATGATCTTAAAATTGAAAATGACTACGACCATCTTTTAACTCAAGCTAGCACCATTATTAATACCCTTCAAAGCCAATGTCCAGGAATAGATGGAGGCAATGGCAAACCATGGGGCATTAATGCAAGCGGGAACGCATGCAATATTTTTGGCAACACCTTTAGTGCCATTAATAGCATGATAAGTAGTGCTAAAGAAGCCGCCAAGGAAGCCCGAAGAACCGACCCAAGCCAGCCCCAAAACCAACAAAGCGCATTTACCAACGCTGATTTCAATAAAAACCTTAATCAAGTATCAAGCGTTATTAACGATACGATCTCTTACCTCAAAGGGGACAATTTAGCAACCATCTATAACACCCTTCAAAAAACGCCCGGCTCCAAAGGGCTTCAAAGTTTGGTGAGCCGATCTAGCTATAGTTATTCTCTCAACGAAACCCAATATTCTGAATTCCAAACTACCACCAAAGAGTTTGGCCATAACCCTTTTAGAAGCGTGGGTTTAATCAACTCTCAAATTAATAACGGGGCGATGAATGGCGTGGGCGTGCAATTAGGCTATAAGCAATTCTTTGGGAAAAATAAATTTTTTGGGATCCGGTATTATGCCTTTTTTGATTACAACCATGCCTATATCAAATCCAACTTTTTCAACTCCGCTTCCAATGTTTTCACTTATGGCGCGGGCAGTGATCTTTTATTGAACTTCATCAATGGCGGATCCGATAAAAACCGCAAAGTCTCTTTTGGTATTTTTGGGGGTATCGCATTAGCGGGAACGACATGGCTTAATAACCAATCTGCGAATTTAAAAATCACCAATAGCGCCTACAGCGCCAAAATCAACAACACCAATTTCCAATTCTTATTCAACACCGGTTTAAGGCTTCAAGGGATCCATCATGGCGTTGAATTAGGCGTGAAAATCCCTACGATCAACACCAATTACTATTCTTTCATGGGCGCTAAATTAACCTACCGAAGACTTTATAGCGTGTATCTCAATTATGTTTTGGCTTATTGATATTGAATCGGTTCTCATTACTAATGAGGACAAAGCCAATTTTTTGGCTCTCAATGAATAACGGCATCATTTTACTTGACTTTTTACAAAAAACACACTAAAATTTCTTTTTCTTTTTTGAGCGAAATTCCAGATTAGCTCAGCGGTAGAGTAGGCGGCTGTTAACCGCTTGGTCGTAGGTTCGAATCCTACATCTGGAGCCATACTTTTAACTCATCTTTTTTTATAGCAAAATTTCATGCAATCCCTTTAGATTTGATCCATAACGCATTGACTAACACCCCCACCACAACCCCTATCGCTAAATTATGCGTGTATAAAACCACCGCCACGACTAAAAGCATGTCCAGCGTGTCATAGAGCTTGATTTTTTTAATGTTAATAATGGATTGGAAATTAAAAGTGGTGAAAGAAATCATCACCATCACCGCTACAACCGCTACAATAGGGATCTTAACCACGTATTCATTAAACACTAATAACAGCACCATTAAAGAAAAGCCGGCAAAAAAAGTAGAAAGCCTTGTTTTGGCCCCGGATTTTGCGTTAATGATAGACTGCCCCACTAAAGCGCACCCTGTCATTCCCCCCAAAAGCCCTGAAATGATGTTCCCCAAGCCTTGCGCTTTAGTTTCTTTATTCTTATCGCTCACGCCGTCTTTTAAAATCACATCTAAAGTTTTAGCCGTCAATAAACTTTCTATCGTGCCTACTAGCGCTAAAGAAAGAGCGTAAGGCAACAATTCCAACACCATTTTAAAATCCAAATTTTTGGGGATAATGATGAAATGAAAGCCTGAAACCCCTTGCTCAATGCTCCCCAAATTCGGCGCATGCATATCAAAAATTAAAGCGATCGCGCTCACTGCAAGGATACAGATTAAATTAGAGGGGATTTTTTTAGTGATTAAAGGGAAGAGATAAATAATCAATATCCCAACAGCGAGCAAGACAAACACCCCCAAATTTTGGTTTTGAAGGAATTTGAATTGCTCCATTAAAAGCAAAATGCCTAGCGCGTTCACAAAGCCATACATCACTGATTGGGGGATAAACCTCAAAAGATTCCCTATTTTCAAATAGCCTAAAAGAATTTGCAATATTCCTGCCATAAGAGTCGCCACGCCCGCGTATTCAAGCCCATAGTTTTTAACCACGCCCACTAAAATGAGCGCTACTGAGCCAGCCGCTGCGCTAATCATCGCCTTTCTAGCCCCAAAAAGAGACAACACAAAAGCCATGTAAAAGGTCGTATAAAACGCCACGCCCACATCTAAACCCACCATGATCGCAAAGCCAGCGGTCTCTGGGATCACAGAAAGCCCCACCACAAAACCAGACAACAAATCCTTTTGAATGTTACTCAGCCATTCTTTTTGTATCTTTTCAAACATGCCACTCTTTCTAATTAAAATGGCTTGATTATAACCAAAGATTTAAAAGCCAATTTCAAACCGGATAAAATCCCTTTTCTTTAAATTAAATCAAGCTCTATGATATTTTATTGTAAAAAATACTTAAAATTGTTTTTTTTTTTCAAAATATAAATTTTAAGTTAAGAATAAGCATTTTATGGTAAAATGGCGAAATTTCATAAACATGACTATCATGGGAATGCGAAACCAAGAAAATCTAATAAAAGGAGAAAACATGAAAAAATCCCTCTTACTCTCTCTTTCTCTCATGCTCTCATTATCAAGGGCTGAAGATGACGGATTTTACATGAGCGTGGGCTATCAGATCGGTGAAGCGGTCCAACAAGTGAAAAACACTGGAGCGTTGCAAAATCTTGCGGACAAATACGATAATTTGAGCAACCTTTTAAACCAATACAATTACTTAAATTCCTTAGTCAATCTAGCCAGCACACCGAGCGCGATCACGGGTGCGATTGATAATCTAAGCTCAAGCGCGATCAACCTCACTAGCGCTACCACCACTTCCCCCGCCTATCAAGCTGTGGCTTTAGCGCTCAACGCCGCTGTGGGCATGTGGCAAGTCATAGCCTTTGGGATCAGCTGTGGCCCTGGCCCCAATCTTGGCCCAGAACATTTAGAAAATGGGGGCGTTCGATCGTTTGACAACACGCCAAACTACAGCTACAACACCGGTAGCGGAACGACCACCACCACTTGTAATGGAGCCAGTAATGTAGGGCCAAATGGTATCCTATCTAGCAGCGAATACCAGGTTCTCAATACCGCTTATCAAACTATCCAAACCGCTTTAAACCAAAACCAAGGAGGCGGAATGCCTGCCTTGAATAGCTCCAAAAAGATGGTAGTCAATATCAATCAAACTTTCACAAGAAACCCTACAACAGAATACACTTACCCCGATGGGAATGGCAATTATTATTCAGGCGGTTCATCAATCCCAATCCAGCTAAAGATTAGCAGCGTCAATGACGCTGAATACCTTTTGCAACAAGCCGCTACTATCATGCAAGTCCTTACCACCCAAAGGCCGCATGTGCAAACGAGCAATGGCGGTAAAGCGTGGGGGTTGAGTTCTACACCTGGGAATGTAGTGGATATTTTTGGCGATAGCTTTAACGCTATTAACGAGATGATCAAAAACGCTCAAGCCGTTTTAGAAAAAACCAAACAGCTTAACGCTAATGAAAACACCCAAATCACGCAACCCAACAATTTCAACCCCTACACTTCTAAAAATAAGCAGTTCGCTCAAGAAATGCTCAATAGAGCTAACGCTCAAGCAGAGATTTTAGGTTTAGCTAAGCAAGTTGCGGACAATTTCCACAGCATTCAAGGGCCTATTCAAGGGGATTTGGAAGAATGTAAAGCAGGATCAGCTGGTGTGATTAACGACAACACTTATGGTTCAGGCTGCGCGTTTGTGAAAGAGACTCTCAATTCTTTAGTGCAACACACCGCTTATTATGGCAACCAGGTCAATCAGGATAGGGCTTTGTCTCAAACCATTTTGAATTTTAAAGAAGCCCTTAACACTTTAAACAACGACTCAAAAGCGATCAATAGCACTATCTCTAGATTGCCTAACGCTAAATCTCTTCAAAACATGACGCATTCCACTCAAAACCCCAATTCCCCAGAAGGTTTGCTCACTTATTCTTTAGATACCAACAAATACAACCAATTCCAAACCATCGCTCAAGAATTAGGCAAAAACCCCTTTAGGCGTATCGGCGTGATTGACTATCAAAACAATAACGGGGCGATGAATGGGATCGGCGTGCAAGTGGGCTATAAGCAATTCTTTGGCAAAAAAGGAATTGGGGGTTAAGGTATTATGGTTTCTTTGATTATAACCATGCTTATATCAAATCTAATTTTTTTAACTCCGCTTCTGATGTGTGGACTTATGGGGTGGGTATGGATGCGCTTTATAACTTCATTAACGATAAAAACACCAACTTTTTAGGCAAAAATAACAAGCTTTCTGTGGGGCTTTTTGGTGGCTTTGCGCTAGCTGGGACTTCGTGGCTTAATTCCCAACAAGTGAATTTGACCATGATGAATGGCATTTATAACGCTAATGTCAGCACTTCTAACTTCCAATTTTTATTCAATCTAGGCTTGAGAATGAACCTCGCTAGGCCCAAGAAAAAAAACAGCGATCATACCGCTCAGCATGGCATTGAATTAGGCTTTAAGATCCCCACGATCAACACCAACTATTATTCTTTCATGGGCGCTAAACTAGAATACAGAAGGCTCTATAGCGTGTATCTCAATTATGTGTTTGCTTATTAAAACCCTCTTTAAAAAAGGGGTTTGTTTAAAAACGCTTGAAAGCCTTTTTAAATTAAGCAAATAAAGAGATCTTGGATAATCTCTTATAATCGCTCTCAAGCTGTAAAATTAAAGTGATCAAAACCCTATTTTTTAAAATTAAAGAAAATTTTTTTTAAAGATTATCACTCTTTTTTGATAAAGTAATATTTTAGAATTTAGGGAGTTTTTTATGGAAGAATCAACAGCGTTCATTTTGGCTCTTGTGGGGCTATTCACCGGCATTACCGCCGGGTTTTTTGGTATTGGTGGGGGGGAGATTGTCGTTCCTAGCGCGATTTTTGCCCATTTTAGTTATAGCCATGCGGTGGGTATTTCGCTCATGCAAATGCTTTTTTCTTCAGTGGTCGGCTCTATCATCAATTACAAAAAGGGCTTATTGGATTTGAGAGAAGGCTCATTTGCTGCACTTGGAGGGCTAATGGGGGCGATTTTAGGGAGCTTTATTTTAAAAATCATTGATGATAAAATTTTAATGAGCGTGTTTGTGGTGGTGGTGTGCTACACCTTTATCAAATACGCTTTTTCTAGCAACAAGAAACCAGAGCATTTTGAAGAAATGCATTTTGATTTGCATGCGAATAACAAAACGCCCGAAAAAAAGCGCGCAATCCCTTTTGTGTCTATGGATAGAACGCATGGGGTTTTGATGCTCGCCGGTTTTGTTACTGGCATCTTTTCTATCCCGCTAGGCATGGGTGGGGGGATTTTAATGGTGCCGTTTTTGGGCTATTTTTTGAAATACGATTCTAAAAAAATCGTGCCTTTGGGACTATTTTTTGTGGTGTTCGCTTCTTTATCTGGGGTCATCTCTCTTTATAATGGGAAGGTTCTTGATGATATAAGCGTTCAAGCCGGGGTGATTACCGGTATTGGAGCGTTTTTAGGGGTGGGCATTGGCATCAAGCTCATCGCTTTGGCTAATGAAAAGGTGCATAAAATCCTATTGCTCCTCATTTATGCTTTAAGCATTTTAGCGACTTTACACAAGCTCATTATGGGGTAAAAATTTAAAAATAAATCAAGGGCATTTTTTAAAGATGAAATAGCAAAGAGCTTGATTTTAATCAAAGGATAGCTTTTTAAAAAGTTTTAAACCACTCAAGCAGAAATCCCAAACATCTTTAGTGTTTGGGATGAATGCCACTAATTTGTAGTATAATACCCCCATACATTTGTATCTAGCGTAGGAAGTGCGCAAAGTTACGCCTTTATAGATATGATGTGTGAGACCTGTAGGGAATGCGTTGGAGATCAAACTCTGTAAAATCCCTATGATTAGGGACACAGAGTGAGGACCAAACTTTCCCCCAACATCAACCGAGGAAGCCCAATCGCTTTAGCGTTTGGGTGCTTCACTTATCCCTATTTAATAAAACAAAAATATATTTTTTAAATCATTTCTTTTAAGGGATAAAAACCATTTTATAGGGGTTGTTTTTTTCAATAAGAATCGTTAAAAAACAATCAGCGAGCGGATTTTAGCGTTTTTTAAAATAACCCATAAGACAACCCAAACGCTTAAACCCCCTATTTTAACCCCCATTAGGGGGCTTAGTCATTACCCCTTAATGCGACTTTTTATCTTGGATGTATTTTTTCAATTCACCCTTTTTGATATAAGGGATAAACTCGCCATAGCCCTCTTTTTCCATATCTTTTAAGGGGATAAACCTTAAAGCCGCGCTATTAATACAATACCTTAAGCCTCCTAATTCTTTAGGCCCATCATTAAACACATGCCCTAAATGCGCCTTACCAATACGGCTTAATACTTCAATGCGTTTCCTGTTAAGGCTCTCATCGTCTTCGTATTTCACCACATCTTTATTGATGGGCTTAGAAAAGCTTGGCCACCCGCAACCAGAGTCGTATTTATCCGCTGAAGAAAATAACGGCTCGCCGGTGGTAATATCCACATAAATACCCTCTTCTTCTTTGTTGTAATACTCATTTTCAAAAGGTTTCTCAGTGTGTTTGTTTTGAGTCACCTCATACTGGAGTTTGGTGAGTTTTTTCTTTAAAACTTCATCGCTTGGTTTGGTGTATTTATCGTCATCCACAATCACTTCATCCGCCTTTTTCAAATCAATATGGCAATAACCACCGGGGTGTTTTTTCAAATAATCCTGGTGATACTCTTCAGCCCTCACATAATTTTTTAACGGCTCCACTTCAATAGCGATCTTGCCTTTCACTTCTTTTTGCAATTCTTTTAGGGCGTTGTCTATCACTTCTTTGTCCGCGCTATTGACATAGTAAATCCCTGTGCGATACTGCCTGCCCACATCATTCCCCTGCTTGTTCACGCTCACCGGATCAACCACCTTAAAATAGTAACGCAACAACTTGTCCAAACTGATTTTTTTAGGATCATAGATCACTTTCACGCTTTCAGCATGATCGCTTTCATGCAATTTTTCATAATTCGTGCTTGAAGTCTTGCCGTTAGCGTAGCCAGAGCTTGCGTCTATGACGCCATAAATCCTCTCCATATACGCCTCTAACCCCCAAAAGCACCCCCCAGCCAAGTAAATCACTCTTTCATCGGTTTTGGGAAGTTTAGATCCCATGCTTTCATTCGCTTGCATAATTGCTCCTATCGCTAAAAAAAGATAAAAATTTTTCAAATAAGATAATACCTTCATTGAATAACCTTTGTTTTAATTTTAATGGTGTTTGCCATTATAACTAAAAAAAATGGTAGTTGTTCTTTAAATTGAGTTTAAATTTTAATAAGGCTTTGTTCTATTAGGTAACAAAAGTTCCAATCACATCCATTCAACAATCTTACCCACCACATTGGCTTCATAGCATTTGATAGAGGTTTTTTGATTGGGTTTTTTAGGCAAAATGGCTTTTAAAAAGCCGTAATTTTCCATTTCTTTCAATCTAGCGTTCAAATTAGGGGCTTCTAAAATCCTGCCATTCAAACTCACTTCGCCCAAAAACGCCGTTTTATTGTCAATTTTTCTGTTTTTAAAGCTTGAAAGGATACTGGCAATCACCGCTAAATCGCAAGCCGGCTCGCTAATCTTAATACCCCCGCTCACATTAATAAACACATCATGGCGGTTTAAAGGGATTTCTAGCTTTTTTTCTAATAAAGCGATGAGCATGTTAAGGCGGTTAGTGTCAAACCCGTTCGCTAATCGTTTGGGTGCTCCAAAACTGCACTCGCTCACCAACGCCTGAATCTCTAAAATCAACGCCCTTGAGCCTTCTAAAGTGATGGTAATGGCACTCCCCTCCATAGGCTCTTCTTTAGAAAAAAACAAGCTTGAAGCTTCTTTAGCGCTCACCAAACCCTGCTCTTTCATTTCAAACAAGCCGATTTCACTCGTAGGGCCAAAGCGGTTTTTAAAACTCCTTAAAATCCTTAATTCCCTACTGGGATCGCCCTCAAAATACAGCACGCTATCCACCATATGCTCTAGCACTCTAGGCCCTGCGATGCTCCCTTCTTTAGTGATATGACCGATGATAAAAATAGCAATATCTCTTGTTTTGGCCAAACGCATGAGCTCAAAAGTGATCTCTCGCACTTGCGAAATAGAGCCGGGGGCTGAAGAAATCTCTGGCGAATAAAGCGTTTGAATGGAATCAATCACGCAAGCAAAATAATTTTCGCTTTCTATGTTAGCCTTAATCACAGGCCAATTGATTTCATTGAGCAGATACAATTCTTTTTCTATGCAATCCAATCTAGTGGCGCGCATTTTAATCTGGCTCAAGCTCTCTTCCCCGCTCACATACAAAACCTTTTGCTGGTTTTTGGCTAAGCCAGAAGCCACTTTTAAAAGCAAAGTGGATTTCCCCACCCCAGGACTCCCCCCCACTAAATACAGCCCCCCTTTAGCGATCCCCCCACCTAAAACAATATCCAATTCGCTTTGAGTGGAAGAAAACTTCACCACTTCTTCATGCTCAATTGCAGCGATAGAAACGCTTTTTTGCGCTTGTGGGAGCGGTTTTTTAAGCGCGTTTAAAACTTCCTTTTGGGTTTGGTTCAATTCTATAAAACTCTCCCATGCGTTGCATTGAACGCACTTACCCAACCACTTAGGGCTTGTAAAACCACAATGCTGACACTCAAATAAAGAAGTTTTTTTAGCCAAAATACCACCCTTTTTTAAAATCACACAGCTAAAGACCAGATAAAAACGGAGTTTTGGTTTTGTTCTATAGCAAAACTCATAAGGCTAAACTAAAAACAAGTTAAAAAGTTATCAAGGGCCATTTTGCTCTATTTTTCTTAAAGCCTTCAAAATATAGCGTTTGATATAAGATCCCACGCTTTCTTCTTCTTCGTTAGCCATTTTCTCTAGTTTTTGGTATTGCTCATCAGAAAAATACAAGCTTACAGCACGAGTTTTTTTATTAGCGTCTGCTTTTGGTTTGCGTCCTAGTTTATTTTTAGTTCCCCTTAAGCGAGTTTCATCTGTGTTTTCTGTCTTTTCCATCAAGTTCCTTCAATCATCATCGCAAATCGCTTCAAAATAGCATGTTAGCATAAAAGTAGCGCGTAACGAACAATGTCGCAAGTGCTAATCATTCCTCATTTTAAGTTTATTAGTGCTTCGCTCAAAAAAGGCTTTCACCCCCTAAAAAGAACAAATCAAATCGGTAACACCCTGATACTGCGATCCAATAATTCCTGTAAGGCGTTTTCAATGGCAAATAAAGTCCCAGTAGTCGCGCTCATGCACCCATCGCATGCCCCCATGTAGCGGATATACACATCAATGTAATCATCGCTTTCTTTAATGTCTAAAATCTCTAAATCCCCCCCATCCATCATAAGCATAGCGCGGATATTTTCATCAATGACTTTATCCACGGCTTTAATCTTTTGAACCATAGTCATTTCCCTAAAAGCCAATTCCCCACTTTGGGATTTATTCGCAACGGCTTTAAGTTTTTCAGCTTCCATTTCTTCGCGCACTTCTTTAAGAATATCCACCAGGTAATAATCCCTTTTTTCATGCCCTCCCGGTCTCACACAGCTTTTACAAAAAGCACCGGCTTTGGTGTAGTTAGTGATTTCTTCAACGCTTTTTAAATCATTGAGCTTAATCACTTCTTTAATCGTGCCTAAACTCACCCTAGCGCACTCGCACACGATGATTTCTTCTTCAAAATCTTCGGCGTTTTTCCCTAAATACATGCCGGCAGCTTTTTTGATCACATCATACGCCATCACCGAGCAGTGCATTTTTTGCCCAGGCACCGCCGGCGTGTCCGGATCGTCTCTCAAGCCTCTTTCCACGTCTAAATTCGTGATTTTTACCGCATCTTGGACTCTTTTATTCAAACACAACTCTACCATCATGTCTGAGCTTGCGATCGCTGTCCCGCAACCAAAGCTTTTAAATTTCGCATCAACAATTCTATCCGTGCTTTCATCTACAAGCCAATACAACCTCACCGCATCACCGCATGCCTCTGCACCATAATCCGCCACAATGAGCTTAGCGTTTTTGGCTTTAGCCTGCTCTTCGGTGATGACCCCTAAATGCGTGGGGTTATCCATGCGCCTTTGAACTTCTTTAGAATACGCATCCCAAAGAACCGAACCCACTAAATCATGTTTTGCCATTTTGATTCCTTTATATTCTTTTTAATAAGAGCTTGAAATATTTCTCAATCTTACAGCCGCTTGAGAGAAAACTTCAATCGTTTTATCAATTTCAGCTTCCGTGTTAAAACGGCTCAATGAAAGCCTGATAGCGGTATGAGCCAATTCCTTACTCGCTCCAATCGCTACCATGACAGGATTAGCCTCTAAATCCTCACTCGCGCATGCGCTCCCTGTGGAAGCGGCGATATTGGAGCGATTCAAATCCCACAGCATGGCCTCTCCTTCAATCCCTCTCACGCTGACTAAAGTCGTGTTAGGCACACGATGGATTCGATCCCCCACCACCATCACATCAGGGATTTTCAAAAGCGCTTCTTCTAATTTGTCGCGCAATTTCCCTACCACTTCTTTTTCATAGTCTAAATGCTCTACGGCTAATTTCATCGCTTCGCCCATGCCCACGATATAAGGCACGTTCAAAGTCCCGCTGCGCCTGCCATTCATATGCTCCCCGCCATGAAAAAGAGGGGTCAATCCCACCCCACTTCTAATATACAACCCCCCAATGCCTTTAGGCCCATGAAACTTGTGCGCGCTAAAAGAAAGGAAATCCGCATTCGCTTTTAACACATCTACAGGGATTTTACCAATCGCTTGCACCGCATCGGTATGGAACAACACGCCCTTTTCTTTACAAATAGCCCCAATTTCTTCAATAGGGAAAATGAGACCGGTTTCATTATTCGCCCACATCACGCTCACTAAAGCGGTTTTTTCTGTGATCGCTTCTTTGACTTGATCGGCGGTGATACTCCCATGCTCATTAATAGGCAAGTAAGTAACCTCCACCCCCAAGCTTTCTAAAAAATTACAAGTGGATCGCACCGCCGGGTGCTCTGCAACCGTGGTTATAATATGGTTTTTGCCCTTTTTCAAGCATTCATCAAAATATACGCCCTTTAACACCCAGTTATTGCTCTCTGTCGCGCAAGAAGTGATGATCACATCATCTATATCCCTAGCGTTAATGCCTTTATAAAGCTTATCCAATGCTTCTGCAATGGCTGGGTGGGTTTCTGTGCCAAATTGGTGTAACGAGCTAGGGTTCCCGTAATGATCCCTTAAAAAAGGATCCATGATTTCTTTGACTTTAGGGTCAATCCTAGTCGTAGCGTTATTGTCTAAATAAATTCGTTGTAACAAGGTTAATATTCTCCTTAAAAATTTTACATAGATTTTCTTATCTAAGTCTAAATTATGATTAAATACAAGATATTTTCTTAATTTTAACTTAAAATAAGATGAATTTTTGAAAACATTTTGAGAAATGCAAACATTCTCCTATCAAAAACCAACAACAGCCGCTACCAAGTCGCTTAAGGTTTTTTAAGGGGTCTCCCACGCCTATCTTTTAAAGCTTCTATCCCCCCTTGTTGGTAACGCTTCTCCCACACATAGAGTTTTTGCAATTGTTTCGCGACTTCTTTTTTAGTGGGTTTAATGCCTTTAAGGTTATAAAGAGCGGTAACGATAATGGGCTTTGGGACATTAAACCTTTGGATAAATTCCAAACAATCTTTTTTGAGCTGGGAGTCTTGCTTGTTTTTGGTAATATCCACATGGCTTAAATATTGCAACACATAAAGGCGTTTTTCTTCATCTTCTTGCGCGATTTCTGGGGCTAACTCCATCCCTTGACTAACGCTTTTAAAAAACTTATTTGAAGCCTCTTGGGCGGGATAAACGCTCAAATAAGTTTCTAGTAAAGAAATCACTCTTTTTTGCTGTTCCAATAGTGCGTCTATCTTGGCGCTCAAACGATTTATTTTACTTTCCATGCGTTCAATGGTAACTAGTAAAAATAAATAGCTATTTAATCATTAAAAATGATTATTCTAATACCATGCTCCAAATTAAGATGTATTTTTATGATCATGCTACAATAAGAAAACACAAAACGATTTCAAAGAAAAAGGGCTTAAAATGAAAACTTTTGAAGTGATGATTCAAACCGATTCGCAAGGGTATTTGGACGCTAAATTTGGCGGTAACGCCCCTAGAGGGTTTCTCAACCCAAACGGCTTACCCACTTATTCGCCTAAAATCTCATGGCAAAAAGTGGAAGGCGCTCAAAGCTATGCGTTAGAACTTATTGATCATGACGCGCAAAAAGTGTGCGGCATGTCGTTTGTCCATTGGGTCGTGGGCAATATTTCTTACAATGTTTTAGAAGAAAACGCTTCCATGATGGATAAAAGGATTACTCAAGGGGTCAATTCGCTCACTCAAGGCTTTATCCGTTCTCCTCTTAATGAAAGCGAAAAACAACGCTCCAATCTCAATAACAGCGTCTATATCGGCCCCATGCCCCCTAATGGCGATCACCATTACTTGATTCAAGTGTATGCCCTAGACATTCCTAAACTCGCCTTAAAAGCCCCTTTTTTCTTAGGAGATTTGCATGATAAAATGCGCAACCATATCATCGCCATAGGGAGAAAGGAATTTTTATACAAGCAGTTTGTAAGGAAATAAACTGCGTGTTACTAGGTTTAATTAAACCTAGTAAAAATTGGTTATTGAGCGTCAAAACAAAATTAAGGCAAGCGGAATTTTTGATATACCTCTAAAATCCTCTTTTCATCTAGCATGCTTTCTTCAATCTTTGTGCCTATCAAATCGGCATGGTGTTTTTTAAATTCTTTTAAAGGGATCAAATCATCATAAACGATAGCGTTTCGTCTCTTTTTAGCCAAAGGGAAGTGCCATTGCACCATTTCCTTATCTTTAATGTGGTGTTTGTCTTTAAGTTTTAGGACTTCATAACTTTCATCATTGTAGTGCCAAATTTCAAAAGGCTCGCAATCGTTATACAATAACCAATGATCCCCCCATGCGTCTAAAAAACCAAAATCCCCATCATTACGAACAAACACTTCAAAATCTTGCACCACAAAATTAATGCGCGAATACATCACAACCTCTTTAATGCTCTTAGGGATATAAAAACTTTCATAAAGCTTTTTAGCGTCATAGATATGATCGCAATCAATTTTTACTACCCACTCATTTTTAGGGATAAAAGAAAGCGTATAATTAGAGTAATGATAAAATTGGTGCCACAAACTCGGGCAATCCTTTAGCATGACTTCATAAGGATAGCTGATAGGGATAAACGAGGGGAACTTTTTGCAAAACTCTAAAACCACTTCTTTAGAGCCATCATCGCAATCATTAAAACCAATGACCCCCCTTTGAATGGCAGGAAGCATAGAAAACAAACTCTCTTCTAAAGTAACGATTTCATTTTTAACTCTAATAAAAGCCCATGGGTTTAGAGGGCTTTTAGGGTTTTGACTTTTTTTATCGTAGTCAAAATAACCCGAATGCGTGGGATTGGGTAAAGTTAAAGTGGGATGGATGACCCTATCTTCTAAATGCCCCCCCCCATGATTATAATTAAGAGAACTATTTTTATAAATACTCCTATTGCATTCAATGAAACTTTCATTATTTAAAGAAGCGATAGCTAAAAACACGCTTTCTTGATGGTCATGGTTGAATAAAGCTTTTTCTTGAAGAGAATGAAGTTTTTTAGTCTCTAACATTTCCTTAATTTCATGATTGATTCCACAATAAGCGTTTTTGGCTCCCTTAAAACTACGAATACATCTCACCACAAAAGGCATCCTCTCTTTAACAAAACCCTTGATTTTATTTTTTAACCCCATAAAAACTCCTAATTGAAATAAAAACGCTATTAAAAACGAAATCTTATTATACTACACTCCCGCTACATTTTTAAAACGCTCCCTAACTTCTTTGTCTAATTCTAGCACTTCATCTAAAGTAGAGAGCTTGAAAGATTTTTTAGCATACAATTCTAAGGCTTGAGAAATGATTTGGATAAAGCCACCAAAGGCGATTTCTTGATTCAAAAACTTCTTCATCGCCACTTCATTGCTCGCGTTCAGCACCACGCCAAGCTTTGGGTTTTCTAACAACAAATCTTTATAACGCCACAAAGTGTAGCGCTCCATGCTAATGGGTTCAAATTTAATCGCGCTTAAAGCGTATAGATCTAAGGGCTTGATAGACGCGCTCAAAGAGGCCAACTTCGGATCGATCGCATAGCTTATGGGTAATTGCATGTCTGCGCTCGCTAAATGCGCGATGACAGAGTTGTCTTCAAACTCCACCAAAGCATGCACGATAGAGCTTCTTTCAATCAGCGCATCAATCTTTAAAGATGCGCCAAAAAGCCAATAAGTTTCTAGGATTTCAAAAAGCTTATTGACCATGCTCGCTGAATCAATGGTGATTTTAGATCCCATGCTCCAGTTAGGGTGCTTGAGCGCATTTTGCGCGTTTTGAATAGCGATAAGTTCTAAAGGCGTGTCCCTAAAAGCCCCCCCACTCGCGCTAATGATTAAAGATTTAGGCTTTAAAGCCTTGTTTTGCAACAACGCCCACAAACCAAAATGCTCGCTATCAATAGGCGTGATTTGTGAAATGTCTAACAAATGCCCCGCGCTCACTAAACTCTCTTTATTCGCTAGGGCTAGTTTTTTGTTCCTTTGTAAGCTTTTAAAGCTCGCCTTTAATCCCGCCACGCCCACAATGGCGTTAAGGACTAAATTGGAAACGCACTCTTCTATCATCGCATCAATGCCGTCTAACCCTACAAACACTTTCGCGCCCAAAGGCTCTAAATTATTCAAATCGTTAGGATCTAAGATCGCCACTTTCTTGGGTTTGAAAATTTTGATTTGCTCATTGATTAAAGCGATATTTTTCCCACAGCTTAAGGCTTCTATTTCTACGCCAAATTTTTTTGCGATTTTAAGGGCGTTTTTCCCGATAGAGCCGGTGCTTCCTAAAACAACCATTCAATCCCCTAAAAACACCGCCGTTTCTTTCCAAACTTCCAAAAAATACAACAACGCATGCAAGCTTAAAGCCCCAAAAAGCATGGAATCCAATCGGTCCAAAACGCCCCCATGCCCGGGTAAAATCTTACCGCTATCTTTGATCCCAGCCTTTCTTTTCAAATAGCTTTCATACAAATCCCCAAACACCGCCATAAGAGCGATTAAAAAACTAAATAGAAGCGCCATAAGAAAGCCCCCGCTCAATTTCCCCATGCCCACAAACGATCCCAAAACGCTCGCCAAAACAACGCCAATCAACGCGCCCTCTAAGGTTTTATTCGGCGAAGTGGGCGTGAAAGGGGTTTTGCCTAAAAGCTTGCCTCCAAAAAACGCCCCCACATCGCTTGCAACCACCACGACTAAAAGCCAGATGATCGCTACTGCGCCAAAATCCTTATAAATCCCAAAAAGCGCAAAAAACCCAACGCCCGGATACAAAAAGGGTAAAATGGCTTCGCTGTGGTGCGCTTTTTGATAAGCGATGACGCTAGCCATGACCATGGCACTGATAAGAGCACATTCTACAGGATGCCCGTTAAAATACGCCGCCACCCATGACAACACTAAAATGAGATACAAGCTAAAGCTCGCTTTGACCTGGAACAACCTTAACGCTTCAAAAAACCCTACCGCATAAATCCCCCCTAAAACAGCCCAAAACAACAACAAATTGTCCGCATACAAAATCAAGCCCGCCACAACGATTAAAACAACCCCTGTAATGTAACGAGACTTTTCTTTAAATAACTCTTCTTTCACTTTTTTCCTTAATCAATTAAATATCAGCGAAACTAAACAATAGCTAAACGCGCTAATCAAAACAACGCCCACCAAATTAAGCCACAAACCGGCTTTAATCATGTCCGTTATTTTAACATACCCAGAGCCATAAGCTATCGCATTCGGTGGGGTAGCCACAGGGAGCATGAACGCGCAAGTCGCGCTCAAAGCTACAGGAATGGTCAATAACAAGCTTTGGTGGTTTTCATAACCCATGCCCATCGCAACCCCTCCAATCACCGGCAAAAATG
The DNA here is from genome assembly GCF_000274605.1 of Helicobacter pylori NQ4053. Lineage (NCBI taxonomy): Bacteria > Pseudomonadati > Campylobacterota > Epsilonproteobacteria > Campylobacterales > Helicobacteraceae > Helicobacter > Helicobacter pylori. The sequence continues at coordinate 93,256 of NZ_AKNV01000002.1, read as the reverse complement.
CGGCAGCGGTGGCGGTGTTAGAAGTGATTTCGGTTAAGAAAATGACCATTAAAGTTACCATGACAATAATGAATAAAATCGGTAAATGCGAAAAGCCAGAAACCAAATGCCCGATCCACAAACTCAACCCGGTTTTAGAAAATTGCGCGCTCAAAGCTAACCCGCCGCCAAATAAAAGCAGCACATCCCAAGGGAGTTTTTTAGCAATATCCCAATCAATGAGCCTATCGCCCTGATTGTTAGCGGGCAAAATGAATAAAAGCACAGAAACCCCCATAGCGATCACGGAATCAATCTTATCTATCTTAATGCCCCAAGATTTTAAAATCGTATCTAAAAAAATCCACCCTAAAGACGCTAGGATAAAAATAACACCCACCGAGATTTCCGCCTGACTCAAACGGCCTAGTTTGTTTAACTCTAATCTAACGACTTCCTTACCCCCTGGGATTTCTTTAATCTTTAAAGGGAAAATCACATAAGTGAGCAAGAGCCACGATAAAATGAGCATGATAAAGGCTAACGGCGTCCCAAACACCATCCACTGAGCGAAATCAATTTCAATATTGAAAGCGGTTTTCATATAGCCGGCTAATAAAGCGTTAGGCGGCGTGCCAATCAAAGTGCCTAAAGAGCCAATAGAAGCAGAATAAGCGATGCCAAGCATCAAGCAAATGCTAAAATTCGTGCGATAAATGGTGGTCTTTTCTTGAATCACTTGAGCGATGTCCTTACCCTTATGCACGATATTGCCCATAATACCCCCATGCGCTTTGGTGATTTCTTCTTTTTGATAGAATGCATTAGAGGCGTTTTCTTTACCCACAAGTTTAGCGACTAATTGCAAAACGCTCATGCCAACAGGAAACATCATCACCGCCGTTGCGGTATTGCTCACCCACATAGACAGAAATCCTGTGGCTATCATGAAACCTAAAATCAACCTCCTTGGGCTTGTGCCTACCAATAAAATAATGCTTAAAGCGATGCGCGTGTGCAAGTTCCATTTTTGCATGCTTAAAGCTAAAATAAACCCTCCCATAAAAAGAAAGATAATCGGCGATGCGTAAGAAGCACTAACGCTAGAGAATTGATCCACGCTAAAGACGCTAAAAAGCACCAAAGGTAAAAGCGCGGTTGCGGGCAAGTCAATGGCTTCAGTCATCCACCATATCCCCATTAAAACAGCCACCCCAGCCACAACAGGCATCGCCTTATAATTCAAAGAACTGAGCTTGGGGATTTCTTCTACAATATGAGGCATTTGAGCGTTTAAAGCGTAATAGATAATGAGCGCGATTAACGCTCCCCCTATTAACCCCAACAAGCGCACGATCTTAGTGCTTTTATCATCGGTGTGCGTATCGATATGTGTATTGGCATGCGAATGATTTTCCATTTTATTTTACCCTTTAAAATTACTAACCTACATGCTACAATAAAACTTTTTCAAAACTAAGATTTTAGAAAAATCATATCAAAATAGGAAAAAGAGTGGTAAAAGAAAGTGATATTTTAGTGGTTGGTGGGGGGCATGCAGGCATTGAAGCGAGCTTGGTTGCGGCTAAAATGGGGGCTAGAGTGCATTTAATCACCATGCTCATAGACACGATCGGTTTAGCGAGCTGTAATCCGGCGATTGGGGGCTTGGGCAAAGGGCATTTGACTAAAGAAGTGGATGTTTTAGGGGGGGCTATGGGGATTATTACGGATCATAGCGGTTTGCAATATCGTGTGTTAAACGCTTCTAAAGGGCCGGCAGTTAGGGGGACTAGAGCGCAAATTGATATGGATACTTACCGCATTTTTGCAAGAAATCTTGTTTTAAACACCCCTAATTTGAGCGTCTCTCAAGAAATGACCGAAAGTTTAATCCTTGAAAACGATGAGGTAGTGGGCGTAACCACGAACATTAATAACACTTATAGAGCTAAAAAAGTGATCATCACCACAGGCACTTTTTTAAAAGGGGTGGTGCATATTGGCGATCATCAAAACCAAAACGGGCGCTTTGGGGAAAACGCTTCCAATTCTTTAGCCTTGAATTTAAGGGAGCTTGGCTTTAAGGTGGAAAGGTTAAAAACCGGCACTTGCCCAAGAGTGGCGGGTAATAGCATTGATTTTGAAGGCTTAGAAGAGCATTTTGGGGATGCAAACCCTCCCTATTTCAGCTATAAAACCAAAGATTTTAACCCCACCCAACTCTCATGTTTTATCACTTACACTAACCCTATTACCCACCAAATCATTAGGGATAATTTCCACCGAGCCCCCCTTTTTAGCGGTCAAATTGAAGGCATAGGCCCAAGGTATTGCCCTAGCATTGAAGATAAAATCAACCGCTTCAGCGAGAAAGAACGCCACCAGCTGTTTTTAGAGCCTCAAACCATCCACAAAAGCGAATATTATATCAACGGCTTAAGCACCTCTTTACCCCTAGATGTGCAAGAAAAGGTCATTCATTCTATCAAAGGCTTAGAAAACGCCCTCATCACGCGTTATGGCTATGCGATAGAATATGATTTTATCCAGCCCACAGAATTGACCCACACTTTAGAGACCAAAAAAATCAAAGGGCTTTATTTGGCCGGGCAAATCAACGGGACTACCGGCTATGAAGAAGCGGCGGCTCAAGGGCTTATGGCTGGGATTAATGCGGCATTAGCCCTAAAGAATCAAACCCCCTTTATTTTAAAGCGCAATGAAGCTTATATCGGCGTTTTGATTGATGATTTGGTCACTAAAGGCACGAATGAGCCTTACAGGATGTTTACTAGCCGAGCCGAATACCGCTTGCTTTTAAGAGAAGACAACACGCTTTTTAGGTTAGGCGAACATGCCTATCGTTTAGGGCTTATGGAACAGGATTTTTATAAGGAATTAGAAAAAGACAAACAAGCAATACAAGAAAACTTGAAACGCCTTAAAGAATGCGTCCTTACCCCTAGTAAAGAAGTATTAAAACGCTTGAATGAATTAGATGAAAACCCTATCAATGACAAGGTTGATGGCATTGGCCTTTTAGCGCGCGATAGTTTTAATATAGAAAAAATGCGCTCCTTTTTCAGCTTTTTAACGCCCTTGAATGAGCGGGTTTTAGAGCAGATTAAAATTGAATGTAAGTATAATATTTATATTGAAAAGCAACACGAAAATATCGCTAAAATGGATAGCATGCTCAAGGTGTCTATCCCTAAACATTTTGTGTTTAAAGGCATTCCAGGCCTTAGCTTAGAAGCGGTAGAAAAATTAGAAAAATTCCGCCCCAAAAGCCTTTTTGAAGCCTCAGAAATCAGCGGGATCACCCCGGCGAATTTAGATGTTTTGCATTTATACATTCATTTGCGAAAAAACTCTTAAAGGATTTTTAATGAACGCTTTAGAAATCACCCAAAAGCTCATCAGCTACCCCACCATTACGCCTAAAGAATGCGGTATTTTTGAATACATTAAATCGCTTTTTCCCACTTTTAAAACCCTAGAGTGTGAAAAAAATGGCGTGAAAAACCTTTTTTTATACCGCATTTTTAACCCCCCCAAAGAGCATGCAGAAAAAAAGCATGCAGAAAAAGAACATGCAAAAGAAAAACATGCAAAAGAAAATGTTAAACCCTTGCATTTTTCTTTTGCAGGGCATATTGATGTCGTGCCTCCTGGAGATAATTGGCAAAGCGATCCCTTTAAACCCGTTATTAAAGAGGGGTTTTTATACGGCCGTGGGGCTCAAGACATGAAAGGGGGCGTGGGGGCGTTTTTGAGCGCGAGTTTAAATTTTAACCCTAAAAACCCTTTTTTGCTTTCTATTTTACTCACGAGCGATGAAGAAGGGCCAGGGATTTTTGGCACAAAACTCATGCTAGAAAAACTCAAAGAAAAAGATTTGCTGCCCCATATGGCGATTGTGGCTGAACCCACTTGCGAAAAAATCTTAGGCGATAGCATCAAAATTGGCCGAAGAGGCTCTATTAATGGCAAACTCATTTTAAAAGGCATTCAAGGGCATGTGGCTTACCCAAAAAAATGCCAAAACCCTATTGATGCGCTCGCTTCGGTTTTGCCTTTGATTTCAGGAGTTAATTTAGACGATGGCGATGAATATTTTGACCCTTCAAAATTAGTCATCACCAACTTGCATGCAGGGTTAGGGGCGAATAATGTTACTCCGGCAAGCGTAGAAATGATCTTTAATGCGCGCCATTCTTTAAAAACCACCAAAGAGAGCTTGAAAGAATATTTAGAAAAAGTTTTAAAAGATTTGCCTCACACTTTAGAATTAGAGTCAAGCAGTTCGCCTTTCATCACGGCGTCTCATTCAAAGCTTACCAGCGTTTTAAAAGAAAATATTTTAAAAACATGCCACACCACCCCCCTTTTAAACACCAAAGGCGGCACGAGCGATGCGCGATTTTTTAGCGCTTATGGTATAGAAGTGGTGGAATTTGGCGCCATTAATGACAGGATCCATGCCATTGATGAAAGGGTGAGCTTGAAGGAATTAGAGCTTTTAGAAAAAGTATTTTTGGAGGTTTTAGAGGATTTGAGCGAGAAATGAATGGGGAGTTTTGGCGTAAGGGTTTTATTTTTAATACCAACGCCTTTTTCGCTGGCAAAAACCACCAAACCAACTCAAGCTTTAGCATGGCTAGTATCCATTTATCATAGCCTATAAGAGTGGGGTCATGCTTGACAAAGTAACCAAAGCTTGCTACAATCTCTTCGCACCTTTATTTAATTTATTTAATTTATTTAATTTATTTAATTTATTTAATTTATTTAATTTATTTATTTATTTTGCGATTTTTAATAAAGTGCTCCTGTATTGTTTTAGTTAAAATTCTTAAGGCTCTTACCAAACCACTCTTAAAGGGGGTGGCTCAATCAAGCTTTTTAAAACAAACTCTTTTAAGCCCTATCTTTAGAAGTATCCCTTTTAGCATAGCAATTAGGCTCAAACAACACGCAGTTAAAAGAAAAATAATTTTTTTCTTCATCTCATCAATAAAGGTTAAATAAGACTTCAATCGTCAATATTTGGTTACAATTATAAAGGATCACATTTTTTTAATAGGAGATATACCATGCTAGGAAGCGTTAAAAAAACCCTTTTTGGGGTCTTGTGTTTGGGCGCGTTGTGTTTAAGAGGGTTAATGGCAGAGCCAGACGCTAAAGAGCTTGTTAATTTAGGCATAGAGAGCGCGAAGAAGCAAGATTTCGCTCAAGCTAAAGCGCATTTTGAAAAAGCTTGTGAGTTAAAAAATGGCTTTGGGTGTGTTTTTTTAGGGGCGTTCTATGAAGAAGGGAAAGGAGTGGGAAAAGACTTGAAAAAAGCCATCCAGTTTTACACTAAAGGTTGTGAATTAAATGATGGTTATGGGTGCAACCTGCTAGGAAATTTATATTATAACGGACAAGGCGTGTCAAAAGACGCTAAAAAAGCTTCACAATACTACTCTAAAGCTTGCGACTTAAACCATGCTGAAGGGTGTATGGTATTAGGAAGCTTACACCATTATGGCGTAGGCACGCATAAGGATTTAAGAAAGGCTCTTGATTTGTATGAAAAAGCTTGCGATTTAAAAGATAGCCCAGGGTGTATTAATGCAGGATACATATATAGTGTAACAAAGAATTTTAAGGAGGCTATCGCTCGTTATTCTAAAGCATGCGAGTTGAACGATGGTAGGGGGTGTTATAATTTAGGGGTTATGCAATACAACGCTCAAGGCACAGCAAAGGACGAAAAGCAAGCGGTAGAAAACTTTAAAAAAGGTTGCAAATCAGGCGTTAAAGAAGCATGCGACGCTCTCAAGGAATTGAAAATAGAACTTTAGTTTTAATAAAGTTAAGCTAAACGCCATGTTTAGCTGGCTTTTACGCTTTTTAATGTTTTAATGAAAAACACGAACCCCACGAACCAATCTTTTAATGATCATAAAAGACTTTTATCGAATCCGTTCATTCCAAACGCTGTTTTGAGATTGGTGCTTGAAAGGTTAAAGCGAGTTTGTTCAAACCCTTAAAAAGGGTTTTTAACCCCTACAACGCTTTCAATAGCACGCTATTTAGGCGTTCGTTAAAGCTTTTAGCGTCTTTCAAAGCCCCTTTTTCTAAAAGCTTCGCCCCATCATAAAGCAACCAGATAAAAGCGCTCAACTGCTCTTTATCTTCGCATTTTAAGAGTTTTTGCAAAATCGCATGGTTAGGGTTTAATTCTAGCGTTTTCTTGCTTTCAGGCATGCTTTGGCCCATTTGACGCATAAAATTAGCCATCATCGCATTTGGTTCATCGCCTATTAAAGCCACCGCTGAAGTGAGATGATTGGAAAGCTCTACGCCTTTAATCTCATCTTTAAGATTTTCTTCAAACGCTTTCATTAAATCTTTAAACTGATTTTTCACCTCATCATGGATTTCTTCCAAACCAAGCTCTTTCAAACTCTCGCTATGGCTAGCGTCTCTAAAGGGCGTTTTATCGTATTCATTCACGCCTGGCATCACAAACGCATCAATTTCATCGCTCAATAACAAAACATCATAGCCTTTTTGAGCGTATTTCTCTAAAAGCGGGGACGCCTTTAGTAAGTCTAAATTTTCGCCTAAAAGGTAGTAAATGCTTTTTTGATTTTCTTTTAAACTTTCTTTGTATTCTTTTAAAGAAATCAATTTTTCTTTGTCTTTAGAATAGAATCTTAACAATTCTAAAAGTTTTTCTTTGTTTTCAAAATCCCCATACAAGCCTTCTTTTAACACTTTCCCGAAAGGCTCATAGAATTTATGGTAATTTTTTTCATCCTTGCTCAAGCGTTCAATCTCGCTTAAAATCTTTTTCACTGAAGCCGAACGGATATTGGCTAAAATCTTATTCTGCTGCAAGATTTCACGGCTCACATTCAAGGGCAAATCTTCGCTGTCAATCACGCCTTTAACAAACCTCAAATAAGACGGCAACAATTCTTTGTCATCATCAGTGATAAACACCCTTTTAACATAAAGTTTGACCCCGCTTTTATAATCCACCCTAAACAAATCAAAGGGCGCTTTGCTAGGGATGTAAAAAAGCGTTGTGTATTCTAAAGAGCCTTCCACTTTATTATGGATATAGCTCAAAGGCTCGCTGTTGTCATGTGCAAACGATTGGTAGAAATCTTTGTAATCCTTGTCTTTCAACTCGCTCTTATTCATTTTCCATAAAGCGCTCGCTTGATTGATTTGCTCGCATTTTTCTTCTTTAACCTCTTTTTTATGATCCCCTTCGCCCTCAAATTTCGTATCGGTGTAAGTTAAAAAAATAGGGAAAGGGATATGCTCAGAATACTTTTTAACAACGCCATCAATCTCCCAACGGCTCGCAAAATGAGAATCTTCATCTTTTAAAAAGAGGGTGATTTCTGTGCCTTGCTCCTCTTTAACGCATTCGCTGATTTCAAACTTGCCCTTACCATCGCTCACCCATGCATAAGCTTGCTCGCTGGTTACTTTTTTGGTTTGAACGACAATCTTGCTCGCTACCATAAACGCCGAATAAAAGCCCACGCCAAATTGGCCAATCAGTGCGCTATCTTTTTTCTTATCCCCGCTCAAAGCGCTTAAAAAACTCTTCGTGCCTGATTTAGCGATCGTGCCTAGATGCTCGATGAGATCGTTTTTATCCATGCCTATACCATTATCTTTAATCGTTAAGGTCTTTTTCTGGCTATCAAAACTCAAATGAATGCTAGGCGTGGTATTCAGCCCTTTTAATTTCTCATCGGTTAGCATCAAATAATTCAGTTTGTCCAAAGCGTCGCTCGCATTAGAAATCAACTCCCTTAAAAAAATCTCTTTATTAGAATACAAAGAGTGGATCATCAAATCCAAAAGCTGGTTGATTTCAGTTTGGAAAGTGTATTCTTGATTAGACATTGATCTTTTCCTTTAATAAAATTTTTAAGATTATACAATAAAAGCGCGCTTTAAAGGGGGATACTATGGCTTAAAAAATCGCATGAAAGAATATTCAATTCCTTAAAAACGATAACTCATAGAGCTCATCAAATAGCTTCTGTTTTGAATGGTTTGAGCGAAATCAGGGTTATAACCGCTTGTAAAAAACCCTACCTTATAACCCTTATGCATCGTGATTTGATAGCCATTAACCATTAGCATGAAATAGATATGTTTTTTAAGGTCATATTTAAAAGTAACCCCTAAGCTTTGCGAATCAGCCCTTGGGGAATAAGTCAATTTCCCATACAATTGCACCAAAAGATTTTTAATGCTCTTCCCTACAAAAGCGTTAATCGTTATGGAATTAGCGTTGTAAAAATTGGAATAAGCGTCTTCATAAGGGGTGTCATCTTTCGTGTCATAAAAAGGATCAATGGGTGAGCCATTCCAGCCTAATTGAACGCTCGCGTTCCCAAAATTCTTATACACGCTCCAGCCAAAACGATAAGAGCGGAAATTCACTCTTTGAAACACAAACAAACTCGCGCTTTTTTTACCCACTAAAGCGGCTCTGTAATAATCTTTAGACAAATAATCGCTATAGAGAGGAAACCATGCGTAAAAAGTCGTTTGAATACGCCAAAGAGATTTCCAATAAGACTTTGTGTCATGGGTGATTTCAAATCCAGGAGCGTTAAAATTCTTAGGGTAAAACCAAATAAAAGGTGCAACTCTAATGTATTTATTTTCATAAATAAGGTTGAAATTGTGCATGCCGTAGTTGATTTTTTGCTTGTAATTGACAGGAGCGTAAAAATCCCTAATGTATTGCTCATTGGCTAAAGCCCTTCCAAAGGTGCTAAACCACTCTACCCTAAACTTTTTCCACCGGTAAAAAAGCTCAAACCCTTGATTAAACCCGCTCAAAAACAAAGCTTTAGAGGGGTAACGCCCTAGTTTAATCCCAAAAATATCCTTATATTGATAATCTAAATACAAATTATATAGCACATAAGGTCTGGCGTTTTGAGCCTTTTGCTCTCTGGTCCAATTTTGGCTGTGTTGCATCAAATAGCCCTCCCATCGCCCCATGTAATACCAGTTCGCCGGCTGAAACCCTGCCTTAGGGTTGGCTTCATCAATCAAAAATTTCGTGGAATCATAAGCTAACGCCCCGATCTCGCCCCCCACCCCAAAACCCAGTTTGTGGTTTTCAATCCCTTTAGGGAGCAAACTAACATCAACTTGTAAGGCCCCGGTAGTGGTTACATAACTCCCTGTAGGGTAAATCCCTTTTTTGGAATTGATGATTGATTGGTTCAAAGCGATGCGCGAAAACGATCCCACTCTAGCGCTGATTTGATACTCAAAAGCGTTGAGGAAAACCCCATGCAAAGCCAAAAGCCCTAGCCAAACTTTTTGATTAAGCACCCTTTTTATCAAACACCTTTTTATTGGAGTCTGATATTATGCCATAAACAAACTCGCAAGTTGCCCGCTTATTGTTGTTTTGAAAAAAAAAAAAAACGATAAAATGACAAAAATCCCCCCTTTTTAGCGGGTTCAATTTAAAGATTTAAGGACTATGCATGCAAGAGATTATCCCTATTGTGGTGGCTTTTGACAATAATTATTGTATCCCTGCTGGTGTGAGTTTGTATTCCATGCTAGCGAACGCTAAACGAGAGAGAGAGAGAGTAAAACTCTTTTATCAAATCCATTGTTTGGTGGAGAGTTTAAGCCTAGAAAATATAGCCAAATTAGAAGAAACGATCGCTCCTTTTAGCGCTTTTTCCAGTATAGAGTTTTTGGATATTTCTAATGAAAAATTAGAACCACGCCACAATCATTACAAGCTTGATCCTTTAATAGCGAGTGAAATTAAAAAATTGTATTTAAAACTCAATGCTTTTTCGCAAAAACGCTTTTCTAAAATGATCATGTGCCGTTTCTTTTCCGCTTCCCTTTTCCCCCAATACGACAAGATGATCATGTTTGATGTGGACACTTTGTTTGTGGATGATATTAGCGAGAGCTTTTTTATCCCCCTTGAAGCGCATTATTTTGGGGCTGTGATGGAAAAAGATTTGATCGCTATGGACAGGAATTCGGCTAAGGATTTATACGAATTACGCCAAATGCACGCAAAATCTATCGGCGTCGCTGACGCTTTCCCTAACTTAGAAGAAGCGCAAATCCTTTTTGACAACTACTTTAACGCCGGGTTTTTAGCCTTAAATTTAAAATCATGGCGTGAAGAAAATTTGGAAAACCAATTGATTGGATTTTTCCTTTTGAAAAATGAAAAACTTTTATTTAACGATCAAGATGCTTTGTGTTTTGTGTGCCGTGGTAGGATTTTAGAATTGCCTTATTCATACAACGCCCACCCTAGCTTCCTTGATACGCCATCATTCCCTAGCATCAAAGAAGCGCGCATGCTGCATTTTTGGGGCGATAAACCCTGGAAACTCTTAAGCGTCATTGGCGCGAAAAAATGGCATGAAGTTTTGATTGAAACGCCTTTTAAAGACGCTTATTTTAACGCTCCCTTTTTAGATCACCTCTTTGAATCCTTTCAAAATAGGGATAAAGAAACCCAAGAAATCCACGCTCTTAATAAAATCCTATCTTTTTCAGACAAACGGCATTCTTTTGAATTCCTTTTGCCTAGGCTTTCTTCTAAACTCCTTATAGAATTTTTGCTTTTTAAAGCCAAACAAAAAGTGAAACGATTGATTAAAAGGGTTTTTTAAACCCCCTTTCAAAACTAATGCGAGCAAGCATGCGTTTGTGTGGGTTGGATGTCCTTATTATCGGCTAATTTTTCCTTTTCTACTTTGTCTAAAAACGCGCTCAAATCCTTTGCCATTTTTTCAAAAATCTTAGCGCTCACGCTAGTGGGATGAGAAATCACAATCGGTTCGCCCTTATCCCCCCCTAAACGCACTTTAGGCTCTAAAGGGAGCTTGGCTAAAATCTGCGTGTTATAAGCCTCTAATAATCCGCTCATGGAATTTGAGCCAAAAATCTCGCTCTCTTTCTTGCAATGCTCACACACAAAACTCCCCATATTTTCTACAATGCCCGCAATAGGAATGTGTAGTTTCTTAAACATGTCCAAACTCCGTTTAGCGTCATCTAAACTCACTATTTGAGGCGTCGTAACAGTGATTCCTGCACTCAAAGGCACAGCTTGGGCTAGCGTGAGTTGCGCATCGCCTGTTCCTGGGGGCATATCCACCACCAACACATCTAAATCCCCCCAAATAATATCGCTTAGCATCTGCTCAATCGCTCGCATAAGCATGGGTCCTCTCCAAATGAGACTCTGCCCTTCATCATACAAAAGCCCCATGCTCATCACAGAAACGCCAAAAGCCTTTAAAGGAATGAGTTTTTTACCGCTAGGATCCATGATCACATCAGCGTTTTGCAAGCCCATCATTCTAGGGATATTAGGGCCATACACATCAGCGTCTAGTAACCCCACTTTTTGGTTTAAATTCGCTAAAGCGATACTTAAATTCACGCTAGTGGTGCTTTTACCCACACCGCCCTTGCCTGAGCTTATCATGACCACATGTTTGATGTTTTTAGCCAGATTTTTAGTGGCGGGCTTTGGGGCTTGCGGTTTAGGCGGGGTTTTAATATCCAAATTCAAAGCTTTCACGCCTTTTTCTTGCATCGCTTTGGAGATATTTTCCCTTAAAATTGCGCTCGTTTCTTCAGAGCTTGAGGGGATTTCTATTAAAAGCCCTAATTGATCGTCATGCAAGGTGATGTTTTTAACAAAACCAAAGCTGACAATATCCTTTTCAAAATTAGGGTAGATGATCGTTTTTAACGCGTTTAAGACATCTTCTTGGGTGAGCATTTTAATCCTTAAAATGATAGTATTTGAATTTTCTTTATAGCATGTTTTGTTTAATTTTGCATTATAAATTAAATTTGCGTTTTTAAAGGATAGGGCATGGAATTTTATAAGCGTGTTTTGAAATTGCACCATTTTAGGAATTTGGGTAGAAAATCGCCTGCCAAATTGCTTTTAAATTCAAGTTTTGATGAAAAACATGGGGGGTTGGTGGTTTTAGTGGGGGAAAATAATGTCGGTAAAAGCAATGTTTTAGAAGCTTTGATAATCTTTAATGATGCGGATATTAAACTTTGTGGTGAAGAAGATTATTTCAAAGACCATGAAAAAGACACCCTTTTAAGTTTAGAAGAAGAAACAATCCTTGATCACAAAATCACAGATTTTTCTTGCGTGGATTTAAAAATTCAATCTAAGGAAGTTAATAAAGGATTAAAAGAATTATCAAAAACACTAATCAGCTATCCTTTTGAAAAACATGTAGAAGCTTTAGGGGAACAATGCAGTAACTTCGTTTCTATTCCCATTAACAATGACGACTATTCAAAGATTTGCACTCTTGTGAGTAATTTTATAAATCTTATAACTTCTTACAATTCATTAGGATTATTTTTACATTTTTACAAAGAAAAATTAAAATTGAGCGAGTTTGTAACTGAATATGCCAACGCAACCAACAATCTGCTTTTCAAAAAATTAATCAAACATTTAAGTGGCAACAATCAATTGGTTAAAAATTTTTGTCAGTGCATCAAAGAAATCATAAAGCGCAATACGCCTAATAAAAAATACAACACAGATAAATTTTTCATCATGGGGCAACACAAACAAAATCAATTAGCAAAAATTTATTCTCATTTTGAAAAACCTAGTAAAAATGAAATCAAACCACAAAATGAAGACATCTTAAAAAAGCTAAAAGCTTTAGATGAAATTTTTAAAACTACTGACTCTAATACAAAATCCACACCAGACACCAGACACTGAAATTAAGGATATTATTAAAGAAATAGACGAAAAATACCCCATCAATGAAAATTTTAAACAGCAATTTAGAACATTCCGATCAAGTATAGGCAACCTTAAAAAGAAAATTAAAAATTCTTTAAAATACCTTGAAAAAACAAGAGAGGATTTTGAGCGAAAAAAAGAATCATGGATAAAAGAAATTGGAAATGACTGCAAAAATCAAAAAATGCTAGAGTTTAATTATGATGTTTTGCTGGATAATATTGAACAAATATGCAAAAAATATATAGCAAGTCATGCCGTTAATGATGTGTCTAAAGATATTAAATCCATGATGTGTCAGTTTTATTTGAAACAGATAGATTTATTAGTCAATTCAGAAATTGTGCGATACAGATACAGCAATCTTTTTGAATCAGCAAGAAAATCTCTTTGGGAGAATATAAAAATTTTAGATAATGAAAGTGGCATTTATTTGTTCCCTAAAAATATTGGTGAAATCAAGGATAAATTTGAAGCAAACAAGGAAAAATTCAAACAAAGCAAAAATGTTTATGAGTTCGCAGAGCATTGCCGAGAGTGTAACCCTTATACGGCGTTTCAAAACTTAAGAAATAAAATTCAATTCACTTTAAGCGGTGGTTTATCTTATAAATTTAACAAACTCGTGCCAACCATGAAAGAATACAAAGAGCCAAAAATCACAGACAATGACCTTAAGACTGCATTATTCACTCTCTTTGTTTATTCTTCCACTTCTGAATTTAACCAATCGGATTGGTTCTTTAGAAATTCATTATTTAGGAAAATGGACTTTCACCCTAATACAATTTGGAATTTTTTTTTGAGCATTTTAAAAGATGGTCAAGCGTTACAAATAATAATATTTGATAAAAATAATGATTTAGTAATCTATGATTCTGAAAAATCGTTCAATATCCCTGAAAAATACTTGCAAGAAATAGACCAAGAATCACTAAAAGAGATCAGACAATCAAAACATCTTTTTCCAATTGAAGTAAAACGCAAATACAATAATAATGTATGTCAATTTGAATTTTTTAAAAAAGACACAAGCCACCTTTTATTTAAAGTAAGTTTTACAGAAATCTTAGAAAATCTTACAGAAATCTTGGAATACAACATGCAATTAAAAATAGATTCTTTAATCACAAAAGAATTTAACAAGCTTTTAGCGATCGCTGAAGATAGTCCTCAAGATAGTTACCAATTAAAAATTCGTGTCCGACATAACAATAAGCTTCCTAGAGAGAAATATACGGAACATGAAATAAAACTTGAAGTTTATGATTGCAGAAAATCCGGCAATCAAAACCCAGTCATCTTAAGCCAGCAAAGCACCGGCTTCCAATGGGCATTTAATTTCATGTTTGGTTTTCTTTATAATGTGGGATCACATTTTAGTTTTAACCATAATATTATCTATGTCATGGACGAGCCAGCCACTCATTTGAGCGTGCCAGCCAGAAGGGAATTCAGGAGATTTTTAAAAGAATACGCTCATAAAAATCATGTTACCTTTGTTTTAGCCACCCATGACCCCTTTTTAGTGGATACGGATCATTTAGATGAAATAAGGATTGTGGAAAAGGAAACAGAAGGCTCTGTAATTAAGAATCACTTTAACTATCCCCTAAATAATGCGGGCAAAGACTCCGACGCCCTAGATAAAATCAAACGCTCTTTAGGAGTGGGTCAGCATGTTTTTCATAACCCCCAAAAACACCGAATCATTTTTGTAGAAGGCATCACGGATTACTGTTATTTGAGCGCTTTTAAATTGTATTTGCGTTACAAAGAATACAAAGACAACCCCATTCCTTTCACTTTCTTACCCATTTCAGGGCTTAAAAAAGATTCAAAACATATGAAAGAAACCATTAAAAAACTTTGTGAGTTAGACAACAACCCCATTGTTTTGATAGACGATGACAGAAAATGCAATTCTGACCAAAACGCAACGAGCGAACAATTTAAAAAAGCTAATAAGTATTTGGGTAATCCCATCACCATCTTACAACTTTCAGACTGCGACAGGCATTTCAAACAAATTGAAGATTGTTTCAGTGCAAACGATAGAAACAAATACGCCAAAAACAAGCGCATGGAATTGTCCATGGCGTTCAAAACAAGACTCTTGTATAGCGGTAAAGACGATGTAATGAGCGAAGAAACAAAAAAGAATTTTCTATGCTTATTTGAATGGATAAAGAAAAGAGTGTAATAACCAAACGATTAAAAAAGAATATATCAAATTTGATTATAATACCCCACAAATATTATAAAGTGAAAGGATTTTGATGTTTAAAAAAATGTGTTTGAGCTTGCTGATGATAAGCGGTGTTTGTGTGGGGGCAAAGGATTTGGATTTCAAGCTGGATTATCGCGCGACTGGGGGGAAACTCATGGGGAAAATGACGGATTCTAGTCTTTTAAGCATCACTTCTATGAACGATGAACCGGTGGTGATTAAAAACCTTATTGTCAATAGGGGAAATTCATGCGAAGCGACTAAAAAAGTGGAACCCAAATTTGGCGATAAGTTTAAAAAAGAAAAACTCTTTGATCATGAGTTAAAGTATTCGCAACAAATATTTTACCGCTTGGATTGCAAGCCTAACCAATTGTTAGAAGTTAAAATCATCACGGACAAGGGCGAGTATTACCATAAATTTTCCAAATAGAAATTTGGTCTTTGTTCTAATGGGGTGTTGGGGATAAAATTTAAAAATGCTAAAAACTTTTTTAATATCAAAAAGTTTGTTTAGCAAGCGGTAACTTCTTGTAATGCGGTCTTAGGGGGTTAGGGGGGATTTAGTTGGGGGGTTAAAGGGGTATTAAAGCGCAAAATATCCCCCTATCCCCTTAAGAGTTTTACTATCAAACCAAGCAACCAAAGCCCCATTTTTAAAAAACAGACTAAAAAATATTAATTTCTATATTGGGTTCTCAATGGGTTGTTGGTTGAGTTTTTGGTTGAGACGCTACTAGTCATTGGAAGAATTGGTTTCAAAGAAATATAAAAATTAAAGCGATAACTGGTCCAATTATATAAGGAAAAAACATTATTATAGCAACTAGAATAGAGCCGAGATATTCAACGAATTTATCCCATATTCTACTAAAAAACCCATCACTCTCAACTTCATCGTCATCAGTATCGCCTCTAAAAGCCATTATAGTAGCTCTAATAGCTGTTAATACTAACCCAATAATAACAATAGGTATTAAAATAACTACGATACTTCTAAAGATTATTTGTCTTTTATTTTAAAAATAATTTCTGCTATAAGAAATAAAATCCCTAAAGAAACCCCTTTTATGGAGTCCCTTTTTGAGCTTGCTCCAAAGCCATTTGTGCATGCTTGCAATCCTTTTTAAAAGACTTCGTAATAAAATTAACCTTAAGAGTCGAATCAAAGGCTTGATGGCATTTTTTAAGCTTGTGATCGCGCTCTTGTGGGTCTTGCAAGTAATATTTCACTGAATGCACAAAACTGAAATGAAACCCCATAGGAGGGATACGACTCTCTGGCGTGCCTTCGCAAAAATCGCTACAATAACTGCTTTGCGCCTTTAACCCCCCCAACACCACTAAAAATAAAAAAATCACCTTTTTCATCAATACTCCTTCAATATTTTTCAATACTCCTTCAATCTTTTTTATCCGCCAAAATACACCAACGCTGAACCCCAAGTCAATCCCCCACCAAAAGCTTCTAAAAGCATTAAATCGCCCTTTTTCAAGCGCCCCTCTTCATAAGCTTCACACATGGCCATAGGGATACTGGCTGCTGAAGTGTTGCCGTATTTATGCACGGTTAAAACCACTTGCTCATCTTTAAAATCCAAATGCTCTCGCACCGCTTGAATGATCCTAAAATTAGCTTGATGCGGGATAAACAAACGCACATCTTCAGGTTTGAGAGCATTTTTTTCTAAGATCATTTCCACATCTTTTAAAAGCGTTTTTACCGCTAGTTTAAACACTTCATTGCCTTTCATGCACAAAAAAGGCTCTAAAGCTTCCTCTTTAGAGTTAAAGGGCGTGGGTTTTAGAGTCCTTGGCGTATAAAGATAATTAGAAAAATTCCCATTCGCTGAAATCTGCACGTCTAAAATGCTTTCTTTTAAACGCTTGGTTCTGCCTATCACGCACGCCCCAGCCCCATCGCCAAATAAAATACAAGTCCCCCTATCCTTAAAATCTAACACACTACTCGTTTTTTCTGCCCCCACAATCAGCACATTTTCATACATCCCGCTCTCAACATAAGCCTTAGCCACCGATAAGAGATAAATAAAACCCGTGCAAGCGGCTGAAATATCAAAAGCCGGCTTGTTTTCAATGCCTAATTTCGCGCTCAACACGCAAGCGGTTGAAGGCATGGCCAAAAAATCAGGGCTTAAAGTCGCCACAACCACTAAATCAATGTCTTTTGGGGTTAAATGCGCTCTCTCTATGGCTTGTTTAGCCGCTACTACCCCTAAATCGCTGCTTTTTTCTTCATTGCTAGCGAAACGGCGTTCTTTGATACCGGTCCTTTTTTCTATCCATTCATCGCTGGTATCCAAAAATTGCTGGAACTCTGCATTTTTCACACACTCGCTTGGAACATGCATCGCAATGGATTTAAGAGAGGCGTAAAATTCCATTCAATCCCCTTAACATAGTCATCTTTAAGCGTCTTGCTGATCACTTTGAGGCACAGAAACGCTAGGCTTCAAGCTCTCAAACGCTTGGGTAATCCTCAAACAAACCTGACTTTCAACAGCGCTAATAGCCTGATAAATCGCACATTCAACCGCTCTAGCGTTGCTCTTGCCATGGCTAATGATCACGCTTTTATTCACGCCTAAAAGCGGCGCTCCCCCATATTCAGCGTAATCGGTTTTTTGTTTTAAAATACCAAACGCATTCTTAAGCATCAAAGCCCCCATTTTAGATTTAAAAGAGCTTTTAATTTCATCTTTAAAAATAGAGCCTATTGCGCTAGCGACCCCTTCTGTTGTCTTTAAGACCACATTCCCCATAAAGCCATCGCAAACCACCACATCCACAACCCCTTTGAAAATATCGCTCCCCTCCACATTGCCATAAAAGAAGTCATAAGCTTTCAGCATTTTATGCGTTTCTTTAACGAGCATGTTCCCTTTAATATCTTCTTCGCCATTACTCAAAAGACCCACCTTAGGGCTATCATAATGCAACACGCTTTTAGCGTATTCATACCCCATAAGAGCAAAATCAATCAAATATTCAGGCTTGCAATCCGTGTTCGCTCCTGCGTCTAACAGCACGCTAGGGCGTTTGCCAACGCTAGGCATTAAAGTGCAAATAGCAGGCCTTTCAACCCCCTTGATGCGCCCTAAACGCAAGGTCGCTAAACCCATAGTCGCTCCGCTATGCCCCGCTGAAATCAAAGCGTCAGCCCCATTTTTTAGAATATCCATGCCCAAGTAAATGGAAGATTCCTTACGCTTAATCGCCTCAGTGGCGGCTTCTTCCATTTTAATATAATCTTGCGTGTGGATCATTTCCACTTTGCTGGCTAACTCTTTAGAAATAAAAGGGGTCGCTTTGTCTTTATCCCCCACTAAAACCGCACTAAAACTCTTATTCTCTAAAGCCCTTGAGACTCCCTCAATAATGGGTAAAACCCCATGGTCAGCCCCCATTAAGTCTATTACAATTTTCATCATGCGTCCTTAAAAGGCTTGTTGCAATCCTTTAAATACTTTCTATCACTAAAGATAGCTTTTATATTAGTATTCTTTAGTAAATTTGTTGATATGGTGGGGAAGCTTCCAAGTGCCATCTTTGGCTTTCACAGGTTTAGCCAACTTAACGCTATAATGCGTACGCCTTTTTGCCGCTCTTGTCTTACTCACTCTTCTATCAGGTACTGCCATAAATTCTCCTTAATTTCAATCTGCATAATGGTAGTCTAATTTAATAGACTCCACTTCAGAGCGTAAAATTTCGCTCAAATCAATAAAACCATTGAAAGATTCAATAACATCTAAATTATCAAAATCCAAACTTTGGCTTTGCGTATCCCACAACCCGTCTGAAATATGCAAAACCAACGACTCATCAAGGCTTTTTTTAAACTCTTTACCGCTTATATCACAAATAAGCATCAATTCACCCTTAAGGCACGCTTCCAAGCGAAACAATTTCGCCCCCACCCGCACAACTTCGCCCTCTAAAACCACTCCCTCATGCTCTAAAGAAAACGCTTTAGGCACATTAAAAGCGATTTTACGCATTTCAAATTGCATGCTTACTTAAAAACGCCCTTAAACCTTAAAGATCTCTAGCGGCAAAAAAGAAAGCGATTTCATTGTGTGCGTTTTCCAAGCTATCGCTCCCATGCACCGCATTAGCGTCAATGCTTTCAGCAAAATCCGCTCTGATAGTGCCTTTTTGGGCGAGTTTGGGATCAGTCGCTCCCATAAGATCTCTGTTTTTAGCCACCGCATCTTCGCCCTCTAGAACCATAACCACCACCGGACCACTGACCATAAATTCTATTAGATCTTTAAAAAAAGGTCTCTCTCTGTGGATCGCATAAAAGTTTTCAGCATCTTTAACGCTCAAATGCAAGCGTTTCATAGCAACCACTTCCAAGCCGTTACTCTCAAAGCGATCAATGATCTTGCCTACCACTTTTTTCTTAAGTGCATCCGGTTTAATAATAGACAGCGTTCTTTGTTTCAATTTAAACTCCTTGTGAATTGTTGATTATACAAAAATTTTTTAAAATATTACCCTTAAAACATTTTTTTAACGCTTAAAGAACGCTTTAATCTCCTCAGCTTTGTTGGTTTTTTCCCAAGTGAATTCCTCTAATTCGCGCCCAAAATGCCCATAAGCTGAAGTGAGCGAATAAATGGGTCTTAATAAATCCAAGCTTTCAATAATGCCTTTTGGCGTGAGTTTGAAAACCGATTTCACGCATTTTTCCAACTCCGCGCTTGAATACTTGCTCGTGTTATGCGTGTTCACATAAACAGACACCGGCTCTATCACCCCAATCGCATAAGCAAGCTGCACGGTCGCTTTATCGCAAACCCCACTCGCTACCAAATTTTTAGCCACATAGCGGGCCGCATAAGCCGCGCTCCTATCCACTTTGCTAGGGTCTTTCCCGCTAAACGCTCCCCCGCCATGCGGGCAACTCCCCCCATAAGTATCCACGATGATTTTTCTGCCCGTCAAACCCGCATCGCCTTGTGGCCCACCGATAACGAATTTTCCTGTGGGATTGACAAAAAACTTGATATTGTCATGCAAATATTCTTTGGGTAAAACCTTATACACGATCTCTTCAATCACGGCTTCTTTTAAATGTTTTTGTGAAACTTCTGGGGAATGCTGGGTGGAAATAACAATCGTATCAATGCTTACAGGCTTGTTGTTTTCATAACGCACGCTCACTTGAGACTTGCCATCAGGCCTTAAAAAAGGCAGAGTGTTGTCTTTTCTTTTTTGAGCTAGAGCGAAAGTGAGCTGGTGCGCTAAATGAATGGGTAAGGGCATGAGCGTTTCAGTCTCTTTGCATGCATAACCAAACATAAGCCCTTGATCCCCTGCCCCAATCTCGCCATCTTCTCTATCCACGCCTTGATTAATATCAGGGCTTTGCTCGCCAACGCCATTCAAAACCGCCGCACTTCTGTAATCAAAGCCATAAAGAGCGTCTGTATAGCCAATCTTTTTAACCACTTCTCTTGCAATCTCTTGCATAGGGGCATAAACAGAAGTTTTTAACTCGCCAGTGATCATGCAAAAACCATTAGAAACTAAAGTCTCGCATGCGACTTTGGCTTTTTGATCGCGCTCAATGATGTAATCTAAAACTGCATCGCTGATTTGATCAGCCATTTTATCAGGATGCCCCTCGGTTACTGATTCAGAAGTGAAAAGAAAACTATCTTTCATTGATTGTCCTTATTAAAATAATCATTCGTGTTCAAAATGGGCTTATTATAGCTTATTTCATTCTTTAAGACTTAAAAAACCCTTTAGCTTTTTGCAACAAACTCGTTTTTTGCTGTTTCCTGAAATTCGTTCGTAAATGAGCCAGGAAATGGTGCCATTCATGGATTTCCATAGCAGGGATCGCTCCGGCAAAATTAGTGTTAGGGGGCAAGTCCTTACCCACCGCGCTTTTACCCCCAATTTGAGTGAATTCGCCCACATGCAAATGCCCCCCAATGCCCACTTGACCGCCAAAAACCACATTACGGCCAGTGGTTGTAGAGCCGCTCAAGCCCACTTGAGAGACGACGATGCTGTGCTCGCCTAAAACGCAATTATGCCCGATTTGAACCAGGTTATCAATCTTAACACCCTCTTTAATCAAAGTCTCGCCAAACACCGCCCGATCAATCGCTGTGTTAGCACCAATTTCTACATTTTTTTGAATCCTAACAATCCCCACATGCTCAATTTTGACATGCTCTCCTAAAGCGGTGTGCGCATAACCAAAGCCATCGCCTCCGATCACACTGCCTGCATGGATAGTAACATTGTCTTCTAAAATCGTGTTTTGATACAAAATAACACGAGGATACAAAACGCAATTTTTACCGATTTTAACCCCATCAGCAATCACCACGCCCGGATGAATCAAAGAGTTTTCGCCAATTTCTACGCCCTCTCCAATCACAACATTAGGCATGATCGTTACTTTTTCAAAATGTTTAGGCTCGCTAACGCTTTCTGGGTTTTTAAAAAAAGGGATTTTAAAGGCATGCGAAGCTTTGGCAAAGGCTAAATGCGGATTATCCACGATTAAAGCTTGCATGCGTTTTGGCACTTTAGAAGATTCTTTTTTACGGATAAACACCGCCCCGGCTTTGGAATCTTTTAAAAGTTTAAGGTAACGCGCTTGGTCAATATAGCTAATATCATTAGGCGTAGCCTTATCTAATTCCGCTAAAGCATGCACTTCAAAATCGTTTGAAAATTCCGTTTCAATAGAATAGGCGCTCAACAATTCGCTTAATTTCATCAATACCCCTTATTGTTCTTTATGCAAATCCCACAATAGCGTAGCTTTATTATCTTTTTCTTCCACAGCCCCCATGCCCATAACATGATAGCCAGCATCCACAAAATGCACTTCCCCACTCACCCCGCTAGACAAGCTAGAAAGCAAATACATCCCAGCATTGCCCACTTCTTCTAAACTCACATTTTTCCTTAAAGGAGCGTTGATTTCATTCCATTTTAAAATCATCCTAAAATCAGCGATCCCGCTAGAAGCGAGCGTCCTGATAGGCCCAGCCGATAGGGCATTCACTCTAATATTATGTTTGCCTAAATCCACCGCTAAATAACGCACCGCGCTCTCTAGGGCCGCTTTAGCCAACCCCATCACATTGTAATGCGCCATGTATTTGGTGCTGCCCAAATAGCTTAAAGTCAAAACAGACGCCCCGTTATTCAATAAGGGTTTTAGGGTGTTTGTCAGCTCTATTAAAGAATAAACAGAAATTTCCATAGCGGTGTTAAACGCACTTTTAGAAGTTTCTAACAAACTCCCTTCTAAAGCCTCTTTAGGGGCAAAGGCCACGCTATGAACGATAAAATCCAATGAGCCTAAATCCTTTTTAACGCTATTGTATAGCGACTTGAAGTGCTCTTCTTTACTCACATCTAATTCATACACATAGGGGCTATTCAATTCCTGCGCGATAGGCCTCACGCGCTTTTCTAAGCTCTCATTCAAATAAGTGAAAGCCAAAGTAGCCCCTTGATTGAAGCAAGATTGAGCGATCCCATAAGCGATGGATTTATTATTCGCGACCCCCACAATAAGTCCTTTTTTACCTTTTAAAAATCCCATGATTTTCCTTTATAAAAATGAAATGATTGTTTTAAAATTTTCTAATTCCCAAGACGCGCTCCCGATCAATAAGCCATCCACGCTATCAATCCCTAAAATTTCTTTAGCGTTTTGTGTATTCACGCTCCCCCCATACAATAAGGGCGTTTTTTGATTTAAGATTTGCTTTAAAAAACCATGCGTGAGATAAATATCTTCTAAAGAAGCGCTTTTTTTAGTGCCAATCGCCCAAATAGGCTCATAAGCCACAATTAAATTGGAATAATTAAGATCAATATTTTCTAATTGCTCGCTTAAAAATTCCTTTACAGCCACTAAACCCTTTTCTCTGGTTGTTAATTCTTCGCCAATACAATAAATAATTTTAAAATTTTACTTTTAAAAAAATCAAACTTTTCTTTCAAAAAGCTAGGGCTTTCCTTTAAAAGCACTCGCCTCTCGCTATGCCCTATTAAAAGCGTGTGGATTTTCAGTTCTTCTAAATGCTTTGAAGTGATTTCACCGGTAAAAGCCCCACAATCTCTAGGGTAAGCGTTTTGCACTCCTAAAGTGAAATGCAAAAACGAATTAGGCAATAACCCTAAAAAATCAGGGAATACAAACACCCTATCAAAATGCTGCGGTTTTAAAGTTTTTTCTAATTCTTTTAAATACGCATGGCTTTTAAAAATAGGCATAGCGGATTTAAAATTAGCCATGGCAATTTTTGTCATTGAACGATCCTTATTTTATAGGTGGTAACTATCCCTTATTATATCTAATAGCGTTTAAAAAATGTAAATTTTAAACAATGGCCCCCTTGAATTGAATTTTTTCCCAATTTAGGTTTTGTTTATAAGAAAAATTATTTCAAATGTAGTAAAATTAAGGCAGTGTTTTTGCGTCAAGCGATTTTAGGTTAATTTTGAGTTTTTAGGAGCAGTTTTTATGCAACAAGAAGAGATTATAGAGGGTTATTATGGCGCTAGCAAAGGGCTTAAAAAGAGCGGTATTTATGCTAAGCTGGATTTTTTACAGAGCGCTACGGGCTTGATTTTAGCGCTCTTTATGATAGCACACATGTTTTTAGTCTCAAGTATCTTGATTAGCGATGAAGCCATGTATAAAGTGGCGAAATTTTTTGAAGGGAGCTTGTTTTTAAAAGCGGGCGAGCCGGCTATTGTGAGCGTGGTTGCAGCAGGGGTGATTCTTATTTTAGTCGCACATGCTTTCTTGGCGTTAAGGAAATTCCCTATCAATTACAGGCAATACAAGGTTTTTAAAACCCACAAGCATTTGATGAAACATGGCGATACGAGTTTGTGGTTTATTCAAGCCTTAACCGGGTTTGCGATGTTTTTTTTAGCGAGTATCCACCTATTTGTCATGCTCACAGAGCCTGAAAGTATTGGGCCTCATGGCTCAAGCTATCGTTTTGTAACGCAAAACTTTTGGCTTTTGTATATTTTCTTATTGTTTGCCGTAGAATTGCATGGCTCTATTGGGTTGTATCGCTTAGCGATTAAATGGGGGTGGTTTAAGAATGCGAGCATTCAAGGCTTGAGAAAAGTCAAATGGGCGATGAGCGTGTTTTTCATTGTTTTAGGGCTTTGCACCTATGGGGCTTACATTAAAAAAGGTTTAGAAAATAAGGACAATGGCATTAAAACCATGCAAGAAGCCATAGAGGCTGATGGGAAATTCCACAAAGAATAAGGGTAGAAAATGAAAATAACATATTGTGATGCGCTAATTATTGGAGGCGGATTGGCCGGGTTAAGGGCTAGTATCGCATGCAAACAAAAGGGGTTAAACACCATCGTTTTAAGCCTAGTGCCTGTCAGGCGTTCGCACTCTGCAGCCGCTCAAGGGGGCATGCAAGCGAGCCTTGCGAACGCTAAAAAAAGCGAGGGCGATAATGAAGATTTGCACTTTTTAGACACGGTGAAGGGGAGCGATTGGGGGTGCGATCAGCAAGTGGCTAGAATGTTTGTAACCACTGCCCCTAAAGCCATTAGGGAATTGGCCAGTTGGGGGGTGCCTTGGACTAGGATTAAAAAGGGCGATAGGCCTGCGGTCGTCAATGGTGAGCATGTAATTATCACTGAAAGAGACGACAGGCATGGTTATATCTTAAGCCGTGATTTTGGCGGCACTAAAAAATGGCGCACATGCTTTACGGCTGATGCCACAGGGCATACCATGCTTTATGCGGTCGCTAATGAAGCCTTACACCACAAAGTGGATATTCAAGACAGAAAGGACATGCTCGCTTTCATTCATCATAATGATAAATGTTATGGGGCGGTGGTAAGGGATTTGATCACAGGCGAAATTTCAGCGTATGTTTCTAAAGGCACGCTTTTAGCTACCGGAGGTTATGGGCGCGTGTATAAACACACCACTAACGCCGTGATTTGCGATGGAGCCGGGGCTGCAAGCGCATTAGAAACTGGTGTGGCTAAATTAGGCAACATGGAAGCGGTGCAATTCCACCCTACCGCTTTAGTGCCAAGCGGGATTTTAATGACTGAAGGTTGTAGGGGCGATGGAGGGGTTTTAAGAGACAAGTTTGGCAGACGCTTCATGCCCGCTTATGAGCCGGAGAAAAAAGAGCTTGCGAGTAGGGATGTGGTCTCAAGGCGGATTTTAGAGCATATCCAAAAAGGCTATGGAGCCAAATCGCCCTATGGGGATCATGTGTGGCTGGATATTGCTATTTTAGGGCGTAACCATGTGGAAAAAAATTTAAGGGATGTGCGCGATATTGCCATGACTTTTGCGGGCATTGATCCGGCTGATAGCGAAGAGCAAACCAAAGACAACATGCAAGGAGCGCCCACTAATGAGCCTGAATACGGGCAAGCGATGGCTAAGCAAAAAGGCTGGATCCCCATAAAGCCCATGCAACACTATTCTATGGGTGGGGTTAGGACAAACCCTAAAGGCGAAACCCATTTAAAAGGCTTGTTTTGCGCAGGCGAAGCGGCATGCTGGGATTTGCATGGGTTTAACCGCTTGGGGGGTAATTCTGTGAGTGAAGCGGTGGTCGCTGGCATGATCATTGGGGATTATTTCGCGTCGCATTGTTTGGAAGCGCAAATTGAAATCAACACACAAAAAGTTGAAGCTTTCATTAAAGAAAGCCAAGATTATATGCATTTTTTATTGCATAATGAAGGCAAAGAAGACGTGTATGAAATTAGAGAACGCATGAAAGAAGTCATGGATGAAAAAGTGGGCGTTTTTAGGGAAGGCAAAAAATTAGAAGAAGCCCTTAAAGAATTGCAAGAGCTTTATGCACGCTCCAAAAACATTTGCGTGAAAAACAAGGTTTTACACAATAACCCTGAATTAGAAGACGCTTACCGCACCAAAAAAATGCTCAAACTCGCGCTTTGCATCACCCAAGGGGCGTTACTGCGCACTGAAAGCAGAGGGGCTCACACAAGGATTGACTACCCTAAAAGAGACGATGAAAAATGGCTTAATCGGACTCTAGCGAGCTGGCCTAGCGCTGAGCAAGACATGCCCACGATTGAATACGAAGAATTAGATGTGATGAAAATGGAAATCAGCCCTGATTTTAGGGGCTATGGCAAAAAGGGCAATTTCATTCCCCACCCCAAAAAAGAAGAGCGCGACGCTGAGATTTTGAAAACGATTTTAGAACTAGAAAAGCTCGGGAAAGACAGGGTAGAAGTCCAACACGCACTCATGCCTTTTGAATTGCAAGAAAAATACAAAGCCAGGAATATGCGTTTAGAAGATGAGGAAGTCAGGGCTAGGGGGGAACATTTGTATTCTTTCAATGTCCATGATTTATTAGACCAACACAACGCTAATTTAAAAGGAGAACACCATGAGTGATAATGAACGAACGATTGTAATTAGAGTGTTAAAATTTGACCCTCAAAGCGCGGTGAGCAAGCCGCATTTTAAAGAGTATCAATTGAAAGAAACGCCATCCATGACGCTCTTTATCGCTTTAAACCTCATTAGAGAGCATCAAGATCCAGATTTGAGCTTTGATTTTGTGTGCCGCGCTGGGATTTGCGGCTCTTGCGCGATGATGGTTAATGGGAGACCGAGACTGGCTTGTAAAACCCTAACTTCTAGCTTTGAAAGCGGGGTGATTACGCTCATGCCCATGCCCAGTTTTACGCTCATTAAAGATTTGAGCGTGAATACGGGCGATTGGTTTTTAGATATGACTAAAAGGGTGGAAAGCTGGGCGCATTCTAAAGAAGAAGTGGATATTACTAAGCCGGAAAAAAGGATTGAGCCTGATGAAGCCCAAGAAGTCTTTGAACTAGACAGGTGCATTGAATGCGGGTGCTGTATCGCTTCTTGCGGGACTAAACTCATGCGCCCTAATTTCATTGGAGCTGCTGGCATGAACAGAGCCATGCGTTTCATGATTGACAGCCACGATGAAAGAAGCGATGATGATTTTTATGAGTTAGTGGGCGATGATGATGGTGTTTTTGGGTGCATGAGCCTGATCGCTTGCCATGACACTTGCCCTAAAGAATTACCCTTGCAGAGCAGTATCGCCGCTTTGCGTAACCGAATGTTGAAAGTGGGTAAAAGCCGCTAACTTCTTTTTAGTGGGTCGTTTTTGAAAATCTTTTTAGTCCTTTTAAGCGTCTTTTTTTTTAATGGGTGTTTTGGGTTAGTCTATAAGACTCCCATTTCAAGCCCCCCTATCTCTTATGATCCCTACACTACCACCATTGGGAGCTTATACGCTAAAAATTTAAAAGAAAACCCTAACCATAGCGCGGCCATTCTTTTAGAAGATGGCTTTGACGCTTTATTGCACAGAGTGGGTCTTATTAGAATGAGCCAAAAAAGCATTGACATGCAAACTTATATCTATAAGAACGATCTTTCCTCTCAAGTGATCGCTAAAGAACTTTTAAATGCGGCCAATCGTGGGGTAAAAGTGCGCATCCTTTTAGACGATAACGGAGTGTATTCGGATTTTTCAGATATCATGCTCTTAAATTTCCATAAAAACATTGAAGTGAAAATTTTTAACCCCTACTATATCCGCAATAAAGGCTTGCGTTATTTTGAAATGCTTGCGGATTATGAGCGCATTAAAAAACGCATGCACAACAAGCTTTTCATCGTGGATAATTTCGCTGTCATTATAGGGGGGCGCAATATTGGGGATAATTATTTTGATAACGATTTAGACACGAATTTTTTAGATTTAGACGCTTTGTTTTTTGGGGGGGTTGCTTCAAAGGCCAAAGAAAGCTTTGAACGCTATTGGAGGTTCCACCGCTCTATCCCTGTTTCATTATTAAGAACCCATAAAAGACTCAAAAACAACGCTAAAGAAATCGCCAAGCTCCATGAAAAAATCCCTATCAGCGCTGAAGATATAAATGAGTTTGAAAAAAAAGTCAATGATTTTATAGATCGTTTCCAAAAATACCAATACCCCATTTATTATGGGAATGCCATTTTTTTAGCTGATTCACCCAAAAAAATTGACACGCCCTTGTATTCGCCCATCAAAATCGCTTTTGAGAAAGCCCTTAAAAACGCTAAGGACTCCGTTTTTATCGCTTCATCGTATTTTATTCCAGGCAAAAAGATGATGAAAATCTTTAAAAAACAAATTTCTAAGGGGATTGAATTGAATATTCTTACCAATTCCCTTTCATCAACGGACGCTATCGTAGTCTATGGGGCGTGGGAAAGGTATCGCAACCAATTAGTGCGAATGGGCGCGAATGTCTATGAAATACGAAACGATTTTTTCAACCGCCAGATTAAAGGGCGCTTTAGCACCAAACATTCCTTGCATGGCAAGACGATTGTTTTTGATGACAATTTAACGCTTCTAGGGAGTTTCAATATTGATCCGCGCTCTGCATACATCAACACTGAAAGCGCGGTTTTGTTTGACAACCCGTCTTTTGCTAAAAGGGTGCGCTTGTCGCTTAAAGATCATGCCCAGCAATCATGGCATTTAGTCTTGTATCGGCATAGAGTGATTTGGGAAGCGGTAGAAGAAGGCATTTTAATCCATGAAAAAACTTCGCCTGACACTTCCTTCTTTTTGCGCTTGATTAAAGAATGGTCTAAAGTCCTTCCTGAAAGAGAGCTTTAAAACTTTTAATGCCCTTTATTTTGCGAAAAAGCGATGTTATTGGTAACGGCGGCTAAAAGCGCTGAACACACAAACACCAAATGGATCACCACTTGCCAAAAAATGGGGTTATGCGATAAGGGCGTATCCTTAGGAATGCTGGATAAAACGTCTTCCAAACTCATGTAGCGTTTGAGCAAGAAAATTGCCGAAATGGCTACAATGGAGAGTGAAACCTTTAACTTTAAAGCGTTAAAATCCGTGTGCTTTAGCCAGGTGATTTCACTAGCATCCACCTTGTCTAATTTGGAAACAAAACTTTCATAACTGGCGAGCAACACCATTAAAACAAGCCCGGCCATAAACAACAAATCCACTAATCCTAAGGCTGATAAAACCAAATCCGTTTCGCTGATCGTGTTTAGGTGGCTTAGCATGTGCCACAACTCTTTCATGAACACATAGCCTAAAACCACCAACACTAACGACATGGCAATGCATAAAGGGGCTAGCAACCAACGAGTGGCAAACAACACTCTTTCAATCAACTTTTCTAGCATGTTCAAACTCTTTTAATTATGGCTTTTTGAAGCCTTGATTATAGCTAATTTTAAAAAACCTATTAAAGTGACTGATGCTTTCTTTTTGGTAAAATCATATGGATTGATAGTCTTAAAAGCTGTTTTAATCTTTTTTATATTACAATTCTTTCATGCGGTCTGGGTTTGTTACTTCTCCTTGACTGCTAGTAGTGAGTATGAATGTTTGATTTAAAACGCATGTTTTTCCATTTTTTACCTCTTACCCCTACTTTACTAAATGCTATTACTTTGTTTTAGCTGTCTTATATTTTGCTCGCTATTAAAAAGCCGTCATATTCTTTGCTATCCATTAAATTCATAACGCTCTTTATTTTTTAAATGGGATTACTTTATTTTAGTTTTATACAAAACTCTTAAGAAAATAGGGGTATTTTGCAAACTCTCCCCCATAAATCCCTCTAACCCCTAAGAGTGCATCACAAGAAATTATCGCTTGACTAACGCTAAACTCTTTTAAGTTTGTAAAATCTTTAACGAATCTCTATGACAACCGGTTTAGTCATCTTCTTGCTGACTTCATCGGCATGCATTAAGGCTTCTTGCTTGCTCTTATACGGGCCTATGAGGTAGCGTTTAGTAGCCCCCCTATCTTCAATTTTATGGGGGAATTGATTAAACGCTTGTAAAAAGGCTTTGTTGGGCGTGTGCGCAAAAACCCCCACTTGCAAATAATGCCCTTTAGTAAGAGTGGTTTTAGAATTAGCTTTCTTAGAAACTTCTTTATGGGTTTCTTTTTTGACTTTAGGCTCTTTAGCCGCATGCGTAGCTTTATCTTTATGCGCTTCTTTATCTTTATGCGCTACTTTAGGCTTTTTATGGGGGGTTTCTTTTTTAGCTACAGCCTGAGATTCTTTTGGAGCACTAGTGTGTTCAACAACTTTTAATTCTTTTTGAGCTTCTTTGGTTTCTTCTGCTGTTTTCATCTCCGTTTGAGTTTGATCGGTTTGAACGGGCATGTTAAACGCATCATTTTCTTGTTTTTTAACATTATCCGCCACTTTGTCTAGTTTGTCTTCTTGCTTGGAAGGATCCAAATTCAAGCTTTCAAACTCATCGTCTTTTTTCTCATCTTTAGTGTTGCCTATTTTTTGCATCCCGCTATCGGTTTGTAAAAAAGTCTCTTTAGGAGCGACTCTCGTGCTTTTCCAAAACACCATTAAAAGCACCGCTAAAATGATAATGGCTATAGCCACGATCAAAAACACCTTTTTAGTGCCGCCCCCATTATTTTCTTCTTCTAAGATCACTTCATTCAGTCTTTCTTTTTCTGACATTAAAAATCCTTTCAAAAATGGTTATAAATGCTTCGCCCAAGAGCTTCCTCGCTCTTTTGCAAACACTTCATAAGGTAAAGCTAAAATATTAAATTCCTTAGGCCATTCGTTGCTAGGGAATATCCTCCATTCTTTAGGCAACCCTTGCGCTAATTTCATGGACAAAGTTTTAATCAGCCTTTCACCTTCGCCTAATTCCGTATGCCCCTTATGCACATACAAATGCAAATGCCCTGGCGTTTTGGTGTTATAAGCGGTAAAATTCATAAAACCCTCTTCACGAAGTAATAACTGCGCCTTATGGTAAAAACGCTCCGGGTTCCTCCCGTTATAATCAAACACAATGTTTTCCACCTTATCGTTACGCAAGATGAGATTGTGCGCGATTTCTATTTCTTTTTTCAAATGCTTTTGAATGAGCGAGCTTGTAAGCATGGCATTCACTCTTTGGAATTTATTATAGAAGCAACGCCCCGCATAATCCATTCTCTCCCCCAAGCCTGGTTTTTTTTCAAAATAATGGCTTGTGTCTATCTTAATGAGCTTTAATTCCATTTCTGTCATCTTGACTCCCTTAAAAAATGGGTTGGTGGTACACAGGGAATTGACTAGCCATGGCCTTCAATTCTTCTTTCACATGCAATTGCAAACTAACATTATTAATATCATTCAAAATATCTGATATTTTATTCCCTATGATTTCAAATTCTTTAGCTCCCATGCCCCTTGCGCTCAATGCCGCTGAGCCAATCCTTATCCCGCTCGTTACAAAAGGGCTGCGCGTTTCGCCAGGAATGGTGTTTTTATTCACGGTGATTCCGGCATTCCCTAATGCAATATCAGCGTCTTTCCCGCTATAAGGCTTATCCAAGAAATCCATTAAAAGCAAATGGTTAGAAGTGCCACCGCTCACTAACTTGTGGTTTTTTTCTTTTAACGATTTAGCGAGAACTTGCATGTTAGATTTCACTAATTGTGCGTAAGCTTTAAATTCTGGTTTTAGATTCTCTTTAAACCCCACCGCTTTAGCAGCAATTACATGCATCAAAGGCCCGCCTTGAGTCCCTGGAAAAATCGCTTTATCAATCTTAGCCGCTATTTCTTCATCATTAGTTAAAATAAGCCCTCCTCTAGGCCCTCTTAAGGTCTTATGAGTGGTACTTGAAACCACATGGCAATGCGGGAAAGGATGGGCATGCTCATTAGTTACCACAAGCCCTGCCACATGGGCTATATCGCCTAATAGTAACGCTCCCACTTCATCAGCGATTTCTCTAAATTTCTTAAAATCAATCTCCCTTGGATAGGCTGAAAACCCGCACACAATGATTTCTGGTTTAACGCTTTGAGCGATTTTTAGCGCCTCTTCATAATCAATATAGCCATCCAAATTCACGCCATAAGAAAAGCTCTGATAGTGCTTGCCGGTTAAACTCACTTTAGCGCCATGCGTTAAATGCCCTCCACAGCTTAAATCCATGCCTAAAATCTTGTCATAAGGCTTTAAAAGAGCGTGATAGACAGCGTTATTAGCTTGTGAGCCTGAATGCGCTTGCACGTTAGCGAACTGGCAATTAAAAAGCTTTTTAGCCCTTTCTATGGCTAGGCTTTCTATTTTATCCACCACTTCACAGCCTCCATAATAGCGCTTGTTAGGATAGCCTTCAGCGTATTTATTCGTTAAAATACTCCCCATAGCCTCCATGACACTAGGAAAAGTGTAATTCTCGCTCGCTATCATTTCTAAATGCTCATTTTGCCGCTTATATTCTTCAAAGATAAGCTCAAAAATTTCACTATCCGTTTGTTCTAAAAAATACGCCATTATTCTTCACTCTCCACATTAAAATCGTTTTTAACAGGACGCATCGCTGGGAATAAAATCACATCTTTAATGCTTTTAGCTCCAGTGAGTAACATCACTAATCGATCAATGCCTATGCCTTGCCCTGCAGTGGGGGGCATCCCATGGGCTAATGCCCACACGTAATCTTCGTCCATGTATTGGGCTTCTTCATCGCCTTTTTCTTTTTCAGCCACTTGGTTTTTAAAGCGCTCTAATTGATCTAAAGGGTCATTCAACTCGCTAAAGCCGTTAGCGATTTCTTTACCTGCAATAAACAATTCAAACCTGTCAGCAATATTAGGGTTACTATCGTTGCGTCTGGCTAAAGGGCTAATCTCAATAGGGTATTGGGTTACAAAAGTGGGGTTAATGAGTTGGTGTTCTACAAAATGATCAAACGCTTCAGCGAGCAATTTACCATAAGTGAGATTTGGCTCTACTTTGATGCCTTGCTCTAACAAATAAGCCAAAAGCCTGTCTTCTTTTTCTAAAATACCCTTACTAATGCCCCCTATCGTTTCTAAAGCGTCCAAGTAAGAAATCACGCTCGTTTGGTTGAAATCCACTTCCATATCGTTATAAATGATTTTTGAATCCAAATTTAAAGTCTTTAGCAAGTAGTCAAACAACCTCTTACTGAGTTCAATCAAATCTTCATAAGTGTGATACGCCCAATAAAATTCAATCATCGTGAATTCGGGGTTATGGCTGTGATCCATGCCCTCATTCCTGAAATTACGATTGATTTCAAACACCGCCTCAAAACCCCCCACAATCAAGCGTTTGAGGTATAATTCTGGGGCGATTCTTAAATACCTCTCCACCTCTAAAGCGTTATGATAAGTGATGAAAGGCCTTGCGTTCGCCCCGCCAGGAATGGGGTGCATCATAGGGGTTTCCACTTCTAAAAACCCTTCCATTTCAAAAAATTTCCGCACGCTAGAGACAATCAAACTGCGCTTTTTAAACACATCTTTAACGCTAGGATTGACGATCAAATCCAAGTAGCGCTGGCGGTAGCGCAATTCTATATCGCTTAATCCATGAAACTTTTCAGGTAAAGGCACGATGGTTTTGCTTAAAATGTGAAATTCTAGGGCATGAACGCTTAATTCACCGGTTTTGGTAGCAAAAGGGAAACCTTTCACCAACACAATATCGCCCACTTCTAAATGCTTTTTCAAGCTTTTAAACTCATCGTTCAATTCATTTTGCGAAACATAAGCTTGTAAAATCGCGCTTTCATCTTCAATTTTAATAAAACATGCCTTACCCATTAAACGCAAAAGCTTGACCCTCCCTACAACGCTCTCGCATTTTTCTTTGTCTTTAGGCTCTTCTAAACCCTTAACGTAAGCGTATTTTTCTAAAAAAGCGGCGTTTGTCAGACTCCGTTTCAAGCCATTTTTATAAGGGTTTTTGCCTTCTTCTCTCAAGCTATTGGCTTTATGGATGCGTTGTTGGATGTATTGGTTAGAAAACATGTCGTGCCTTTATAGGGGTTCTTTATTAGATGGGGTTGGGATTGGTGGGGTTTGGTTGGGTTTATTGTGTTTTGGCTCTAGCATATTTTTAGGCAAATCTTTAGCCTTTTCTTTTAAAGCTTCTACGCCCTTATCCGTAGCCTTATTAAAAGATTCTTTGGCGTTATCAATAGATTCTTTATTTTTAACTTCATCGCTCATTTCTTCAAGGTTGTCTTTAAGGTTTTTCTCCACATGTTTGACGCCATCAAGGCGCATGATCTTACTAGCGATGCTTTTCATGGTGGGGAAAATAGCGCTCTTTTCTTGCAAATAGGCGTTAGCGTCTTTCATTACTTCCATTTTAGAGAGTGCATAAAGGATGAAAGAAAGCACTAAAAAAGTCTTTAAACATGAAAAAATAAACCCTAACGCTTTGTCTATAATGCCTAACCCGCTAAAGACTAACACCTTGCCTAGCAACACTCCAAGAGCTAAAAAAAACACCCAAATGGACGCCAACACCAGTAAAAAACCAATGAGATTGGTCATGGTTTCATTTCTTAAATCATACAAATGCTCTGAAAATAAATTCCCAACAGCCACAGAATAGCAAGACGCCAAATAAACGCCAAGCACAATCCCCAAAGTCGCTGCTATTTCACTCACGAAGCCATGATAAAACCCCCTAATCCCAAAGGCTACCACTACCACAAGTAACGCCAAATCAATATAGTTCAAACCCTAAACCCAAACCTTTCTCTCATTATCTCTATCTCATATAAGGATAGTCGCAGCGTTCTAAAACAAACACCCATCATTCTTAAATCATGCCAATTCACGCTCTTTAGGCTTGAAATTTGAAAATAATAACACAACTTAAAAAAAACTACCCTTAAAAAAATCAATCTAAAATTCTTAAATTAAAATATAGCTATAATACACTAAAACAATCTCAAGGTTTCAAAATCTAGCCATGCGTCTTATTCTGTTCAATCAAAACGCTTTTTTATTGGCATGCATGTTTGTTTCAAGCGTGTATGTGAACGCTGTTTTAGACGCTTATGCGATTGAAAACCCCTATATTTCTATCATACTCACAAGCCTATTAGCCCCTTTAAGCATGCTAGCGTTTTTAAAAACCCCTAGAAATAGCGCTTTTGCTTTGGGGTTTTTCGTGGGGGCGTTATTGTTTTATTGGTGCGCTTTAAGCTTTCGCTACTCGGATTTCACTTACTTATTGCCCTTAATCATTGTTTTAATAGCGTTAGTTTATGGGGTTTTATTTTATTTGTTGCTCTATTTTGAAAACCCCTACTTCAGGCTTTTGAGTTTTTTAGGCTCTAGTTTTATCCACCCTTTTGGATTTGATTGGTTAGTCCCGGATAGCTTTTTTTCTTATAGCGTGTTTAGGGTGGATAAATTATCGCTAGGGCTTATTTTTTTAGCTTGCATTTTTTTGAGCGCTCAAAATCTTAAAAAATACAGAATGATAGGGGTTTTATTGCTGCTTGGCGCGTTGGATTTTCATTTCTTTAAAACAAGCGATTTAAAAAAGGTTGGAAATATTGAATTAGTTTCCACAAGAACGCCCCAAGATTTGAAATTTGATTCAAACTACCTTAACAACATTGAAAACAATATTCTTAAAGAAATCAAGCTCGCTCAAAGCAAGCAAAAAACCCTGATTGTTTTTCCAGAGACCGCTTACCCTATCGCTTTAGAAAACTCCCCTTTTAAAACCCAACTAGAAGATTTAAGCGACAAGATCGCCATTTTAATAGGGACATTGCGCACCCAAGGCTATAGCCTTTATAACAGCTCGTTTTTATTTTCTAAAGAAGGCGTTCAGATCGCTGATAAAGTGATCTTAGCCCCCTTTGGCGAGACCATGCCTTTACCCAAGTTTCTTCAAAAACCCCTTGAAAAGCTCTTTTTTGGCGAGAGCGCTTATTCATACCGCAACGCTCCCCATTTCAGCGATTTTACATTAGACGATTTCACTTTCCGCCCCCTGATTTGCTATGAAGGCACTTCCAAAGCCGCTTATTCAAACAGCCCTTCAAAAATTTTTATAGTGATGAGCAATAACGCATGGTTTAGCCCAAGCATTGAACCCACCCTACAAAAAACGCTTTTAAAATACTATGCAAGGCGTTATGATAAAATCATCTTGCACAGCGCGAACTTTTCAACTTCTTACATTCTAAACCCTAGTTTATTAGGCGATATTCTTTTTAGGAAACGATAATGATTAAAGCGATTAATATTTCTCATGCTTTTGAAAAGCCTCTTTATAATGGCGTGAATTTGCACATCAAGCCCAAAGAAAGCCTAGCGATTTTAGGCGTGAGTGGGAGCGGTAAAAGCACGCTTTTAAGCCATTTAGCCACCATGCTAAAACCCAATAGTGGGACGATCGGTTTGTTAGAACACCAGGATATTTATGCCTTAAATTCCAAAAAGCTTTTGGAATTACGGCGCTTAAAAGTGGGCATAATCTTCCAATCGCATTACCTTTTTAAGGGTTTTAGCGCTTTAGAAAACTTGCAAGTCGCTTCAATCCTAGCCAAGCAAGAAATAAATCATTCCCTTTTAGAACAATTAGGTATAGCCCACACCCTAAAACAAGGCGTGGGCGAATTGAGCGGCGGCCAGCAACAACGCTTAAGCATCGCCAGAGTGCTTTCTAAAAAACCCCAAATCATTATCGCTGATGAACCCACCGGGAATTTAGACACCACTAGCGCTAATCAAGTCATCAGCATGCTGCAAAATTACATTACAGAAAACGAAGGGGCGTTAGTCTTAGCCACGCATGATGAGCATTTAGCCTTCACTTGCTCTCAAGTCTATCGCTTAGAAAAAGAATCTTTAATTAAGGAAAAATAAAAATGTTACAACGCCCTAAAATTGTCGCTGAATTGAGCGCTAATCATAACCAAGATTTAAACCTAGCCAAAGAAAGCCTTCATGCCATTAAGGAAAGCGGCGCGGATTTTGTCAAGCTCCAAACTTACACGCCAAGCTGCATGACTTTAGATTCTAAAGAAGATCCTTTCATCATTCAAGGCACTTTATGGGATAAAGAAAATCTGTATGGATTGTATCAAAAGGCTTCTACCCCCCTAGAATGGCATGCTGAATTGTTTGAGTTGGCTAAAAAGCTTGATTTAGGCATTTTTAGCTCGCCTTTTAGCTCAAAAGCTTTAGAGCTTTTAGAGAGCCTAGATTGCCCCATGTATAAAATCGCTAGTTTTGAAATCGTTGATTTAGACTTGATTGAAAAGGCCGCTCGCACACAAAAGCCCATTATCCTTTCTAGCGGTATCGCCACACACGCCGAATTGCAAGACGCTATTTCTTTGTGCAGAGGCGTGAATAATTTTGACATCACCCTTTTAAAATGCGTGAGCGCTTATCCCAGCAAACTAGAAGACGCTAACTTGTTGAGCATGGTTAAATTAGGCGAAACCTTTGGCGTTAAATTTGGCTTGAGCGATCACACGATTGGCTCTCTTTGCCCCATTCTAGCCACCACTTTAGGGGCGAGCATGATAGAAAAGCATTTCATTTTAAACAAATCCTTGCAAACCCCAGACAGCGCTTTTAGCATGGATTTTAACGAATTTAAAAGCATGGTTGGAGCCATCAAACAAAGCGTTTTAGCCTTAGGCGAAGAAGAGCCAAAAATCAATCCAAAGACTTTAGAGGAGCGAAGATTTTTTGCGCGCTCTTTATTCGTCATTAAGGACATTCAAAAAGGCGAAGCATTGACTAGCGATAATATCAAAGCCTTACGCCCCAACCTTGGCTTACACCCTAAATTTTATAAAGAAATTTTAGGCCAAAAGGCATCAAAATTCTTAAAAGCCAACACCCCTTTAAGCACTGATGATATAGAACCCTCATTGCAGGTTTGATTAAAAAATGGGGGTTTTAAGCTTTGTTGCTATCGTTTTAGATTTGATTTTTAACTAAAATTTTTAAGAATTATATTTTAGTTTCTTCCACATTTTTTGCTAGTAATTTTAAAAGATCATTGGATTTCTTGTTATAATTTTGCATTAAAAATTTAGTGTCTATTAAAATTCCTTGTATATTTTCATATTGTTTTAAATTGCCTCTCCACTCATTTTAAAACAAGCCGCTTGCGATCCGATAAATTCAAAATCATTAGGGAAAGTCTGTAAAATCGCTGCTTCTCTTATGATAAAGGTGAGGAAATTTTTTGAAGCAATTTTGAATTTTTCACACGATCCGAACCTTAAAACAACTCACTATGACTCCCAAGCCTAACCAAAGTTAAAACATTGTCTTTCACTCTATACACAAGCAAAACATCAGGCTTAATGTGGCACTCTCTACAGCCTTTGTATATTCCACTTAAAGAGTGGTCTTTAAATCTTTTATCCAATGGAATTTGATTTCTTAAATTTTCAACCACTAAGTCAAACACTTCTAACTCAATTTTTTGATTTAAAATATGCTTTTTTAAATCCTTAGTGAATTTCTTTTTTAACTCAATTTCTAGCATTCAAGCCCCTAAGAATTAAGAGCGAATTGCCAAATTTCACTAGCATTTTTAGGTTTAAAGTTTTCAGTCGTATTAGGATTATCAATATCTAATAAATCTTGTTTTAGTTCATCATTAGGAGTATATTTATTAGCTAAATTCTCCTCTTTCTTAGCTTGAGAATATTGCTTTTTAATCTCTCTCATTTGTGTTTTAATTTCTAAAACTTTACTTTGATACTTAGCTAATTGTTTTTCTAATTTGCCAAGCTCTTTATAAAATTTAACTCCTACTTCTACATCTCTTAACATCTCATCTCCTTGTATCAAACGACATTATGAACCCATTATATCTAAACCCTAACCAATCTATGCTAAACTACAATTAAAGGGGGTAAGCATATATTTTGTAATACAAAATAGCTTGCAATGGGGCAAATCCCCATTGACACCCAAAAATCAAAATAAGGGAATAAGTGAGTATCCAAACAAACAAATTATTAAAAGTCTTAGATTATCTAAAGAGCAACGGCAAACTATCCAAACTCAAATGCAAGAAAAAAATCTAAACTTCTCGCAATTAGTTTTAAATTCTCTTTTAATTCAAAACTCACAAACTCATATAAATTTTAAGAGTTTCACCACTCCAAGAGCCATTTATCAGTTCATCAGTTTTTTGAATATCAAATGTGATAATTCTTTTTTTTGTTTCTTTTTCACTAATCTTGAAGCGTTTGATTAAAGCATTTCTCATTGTAGCAACCATAGGTTTTTCCCACTCAATGTGGGCTAAAATATTAAATCTATTCGTATTCGCAAAACCCAATGATAAACCACCAACCCCACTAAATAAATCTATGCAATTATATTTGTTCATTCAAGTTCTTAATGCCATTGGTAGC
The DNA here is from genome assembly GCF_000274605.1 of Helicobacter pylori NQ4053. Taxonomy (NCBI): domain Bacteria; kingdom Pseudomonadati; phylum Campylobacterota; class Epsilonproteobacteria; order Campylobacterales; family Helicobacteraceae; genus Helicobacter; species Helicobacter pylori. Next base: position 53,916 of record NZ_AKNV01000002.1, on the reverse strand, counting down.
GTTGTAAAGCCTGTTTGATAATTTATTTTTTGTTTCATTTTACCCACCAACCATGCTTTTACTTTAAAAACGATTGCAACCAAATAAAAAAGCTCAAGATAAATCAAGCGTATTTTTTCGTATCCATTTCAATAAAACTTAGTGCAAGTTCTTCTTATACCTAAACTCACACTCTTTCAAATGGGGTAAAATTCTCTCTCTTTTATCCCCCTAACCCCCAATCAAATTCCATAACCCCCAAAGACAGCTTTTTAAGAGATTATTTGCTTGGTTAAATCAATCTCTTTTTAGATTGTAAAAAATACTAAAGCATTTTTTATATTTTATAATCAATTCCAAACGAGAACAGAGAAAAGAAATTCTAAATAATTTTTAATCACAGATTCCACACACGCTCTAAATAAAGCTCATTAAACAAAGCCCAAAAAGGGGCTGAAACACCCCTTATGACAAAAAAGCTGTGTCTAAAGCGCTAACTCAATAAAAAGATAATCTCACTTCACCTTTTCAAGATACTCTTCTGTTTCCGTATTGACTTTAATGATCTCACCCTCTAAAACATGGAAAGGCACTTGCACGACCGCACCGGTTTCTAAAGTCGCTGGTTTTTTGCTTGCGCTTGAAGTATCGCCCTTAAAATTAGGGGCTGTTTCTACAATCTTTAGAGCCACAACTTGCGGCACATCCACTGAAATCGCCTTGTCATTATGCAATAAAACCTGCACTTGCATGCCGTCTAGCATCCATTTAGAAGCCTCACCCACTTGAGAGTCGTTCAAAGCGATTTGCTCATAGCTCTCTATGTCCATGAATTGGTATGTATCGCCATCATGATAAAGGTATTGCATCGTTTTTTCAACCAAATTAGGCTCTTCGCACTTGTCCCCCGCATGGAAAGTCTTTTCAATCACCTTACCATCTAAAAACGACTTGATTTTCGCGCGCACAAAAGCCGCACCCTTACCGGGCTTGACATGCTGGTATTCTACGATCCTATAAGGCACACCGCCCAATTCAATTTTCAAGCCCTTTTTGAGCTCGCTCATCCCAATTGCCATGTTACACTCTTCCTTGTTGATTAAATTTTATTAGCGCTGCCCAAAAGTTTCATGCGCTCTTTGACCACATTTTTAAGCGCTAATTGGGCCGGAGAAAAAAACTTCCTCAAATCAAATTGGCTCTTATCTTCATTAGCCACCTTGCGCACTTCTGCGATGAAAGCGATCCTTAAGTCCGTGTCAGTATTGACCTTATTGATCCCCCCTTTCACGGATTCTTGTAAAAATTCAAAAGGTACACCCTTAGAGCCTTTCAAATCGCCTCCAGCGTCCAAATAAGATTTCCTCACATTATCCGGTATCGCGCTCGCTCCATGCAAAACTAAAGGGATATTAGTGAGCCTTTTGACTTCTTGCAAGCGTTCAAAATCCAATTTTGGCTCGCCCTTAAATTTAAACGCTCCGTGGCTTGTCCCAATAGCTGGGGCTAAGTAATCCACTTGAGATTCTTTGACAAACTGCTCCGCTTCTTTAGGATTCACTAACACCGCATCTTTTTCATCCACTGAAATATTGTCTTCAATCCCCATCAAACGCCCCAACTCCGCTTCCACGCTCACTCCAGCGTTATGCGCCATTTTGACCACTTTAGAAGTCAATTCCAAATTTTCTTCAAAAGCATGATGAGACGCATCAATCATCACAGAAGTGAAACCCGCTTTCACGGCTTTTTCGCAGCTTTCAAAAGTCGTGCCATGATCTAGGTGTAAGGCTACAGGAATGTGGGGGTAGCGTTCGCACATGATTTTCACCATGCCCACCGCCATATCAATCCCCATGTATTTGATCGCTCCTTCACTCGCTTGAATGAAAAGCGGGGAATTTTCCTCGTTTCCTGCTTCAAAAATAGCGTTTAGCATTTCAAAATTCACGAAATTAAACGCCCCTACCCCATAACCTTCTTTATGGGCTTTCAATAAGATTTCATTGCCTTTAACTAACATGATAACACCTCATCTACTTGTTGATAACAATTTTAGCGTGCTTCCTTAATTCCTCGATTCGTTGATTCATGCGTTCTTGGAAAAGCTTTTCTTGTAACATCCCTTTAATGGTGGGTTTAGCCTGCTCATAAGTATAAGTTACAGGGCTATCTTTAGAAATCAAATAAATAATATGATAACCAAACTCCGTTTTAACAGGGGTTTTAGTGTAATCCCCAGGAGTTAGAGCGAAAGCGGCTTTAGAAAAATCCGGAGCCATTTGGTTTTTTTGGAATTTCCCTAAATCACCGCCATTTTGCGCGTTCTTGCTGTTAGGATCAATCGTATCACGATTGGCTAATTCAATGAATTTGGCTTCTTTTTTAGCCTTTGGCTGTTTGTCAATCTCAGAAATAATCCGTTTAGCCTCATCTTCGGTTTTCACTAAAATATGCCTAGCATGGGCTTCTTGCTTGACAAAAAGCTGATCTTTATTAGCGTTGTAAAAATCTTGCATTTCTTTTTCTGGGATTTGGATTTTTTTCACTTCTTCAGCCTGTTTTTTAGCCCAAAATTCCACTAAAGCCTGTTTTTTAACCGCTTCCATCATCGCTTTAAATTCTGGAGTCTGATTAAGCTTTTCTGCCTTAGCCTCATTTTCTACAAGCGCGGTGCGGATGGCTTGCTCAATCAAAGCTTCTTTTTCTTTCTCTTTAAGCTTGTCAAAATCAAAATTAGGATTTCGTTGCTTAATCATGTCAAAATCGCTTTTAGTGATGGGTCTGCCATCCACTGTCGCTAACACGCCTGCTGAAGAATCAGTCGTTTTTTTCGTGTTATGTGTAGCGTTATTTGCGTTATGAGCCGGCTTAGCCATCAAAAACGACATGCTCAACGCACCCACTAACGCTAAATTTAAGATATTTTTTTTCATTGTGTGTTCTCCACTCTAAACTAATTTTCATCATTAAATTTACATTATAGCAAATTTAAAACAAAATCAGCTACCATGATTACAGAAAACTCACATTAAAGAGTAAGAAACGCTTAAAGTTATTCATTCCATTCAAAGTGGGTAAAATGTTTGCCACAGATGTTGTAATAATATTTATTGTCCTTATTGGTGTTTGTTACATTCTTTTTGGAAAGAAAAAGAATATTAAAGAAGATTCAAAATTTCATAAGACAATCAATGAATATTATATTTACCATTGCTGTTGTAATCGTTTTGTGTCCTTGGATACTGATGGTATTGTTTTACCCCATAATGTATTTAATTACTACATGTTATTCCATCTTAAATAACTTCTATACTCTATTAATCAATCTCATATTGATAAGCTTACTATGTAAGATTAAGGGACTTTGCGCTTAAATTACCCTATCAAAGCGAGAAGGATTTCAAGTTATGGTTTTGTCTTTATCTATCCTTAAAAAAAGCTTTAATGATTTTTTAAGCGCTAGAATGCTTTTAATCAATCTTGGCCCTATCCTTTTGAGTTTGGCGTTTTTTGGAGCTGTTTTTTACTACAATGGCGGGAGTATTGTGGGTTATTACCAAACTTTATTACCGCAATCTTTAAGCGATTACTCTCATTCTCAAGGCTTTTTTGCTGGTGTGTTCGCATGGGTTTTTAAAGCGTTAGTGTATTTTCTTATTTTTTGGATCGTGATTCTTTTGAGTTTAGTCATCAATATTTTTGCGTCTATTTTTTACACCCCTTTAGTGGTTTCTTATTTGCACCAAAAATATTATCCCCATGTTGTTTTAGAAGAATTTGGCTCTATTTTTTTTCTATTAAATATTTTTTAAAATCGCTCGCTTTTATGCTTTTATTCTTAGCGGTTTTAACGCCCCTTTATTTCATTCCCTTTATAGGGGTCTTTGGGGTCTTTTTTTCTATAGTCCCGCATTTTCTTTTTTTCAAAAACACCATGAGTTTGGATATAGCCAGCATGATTTTTAATTATCAAAGCTATCAAAATTTACTCAAACAGCACCGGTTAAAGCATTATCGTTTCTCGTTTTTTTGCTATCTTTTTTCCTTAATCCCTTTTTTTAATTTTTTTGCCACCTTGTTGCAAACCCTAATGCTAGCGCACTACTTTTTTATCCTTAAAGAAAAAGAATGTTAGATTTTCTCCAAGAGCTTAGCACCCCCCATGTCAGGGATTTTTTCTTGTTGTTTTTAAGGGTTAGTGGCGTGCTGTCTTTTTTCCCTTTTTTTGAAAACCATTTAGTGCCTTTGTCGGTGCGTGGGGCTTTGAGCTTGTATGTGAGCGCGATTTTTTACCCCACTTTAGAATTTTCAAGCGCCGCTTACACGCCAGAGGGTTTTATTATCGCTTGCTTGTGCGAGCTGTTTTTAGGGGTGTGCGCGTCTGTCTTTTTACAAATCGTTTTTGCGAGCTTAGTGTTTGCCACTGACAGCATTAGCTTTTCTATGGGGCTTACCATGGCGAGCGCTTATGATCCCATTTCAGGATCGCAAAAACCCATTGTGGGGCAAGCCCTTTTATTGTTAGCGATTTTAATTTTATTGGATTTATCGTTCCACCATCAAATCATTTTATTTGTAGATCACAGCTTAAAAGCCGTCCCTTTAGGGCGATTTGTCTTTGAGCCAGAATTAGCTAAAAACATTGTCAAAGCCTTTTCGCACTTGTTTGTCATAGGGTTTTCTATGGCGTTCCCTATTTTATGCTTGGTGTTATTGAGCGATATTATTTTTGGCATGATCATGAAAACCCACCCTCAATTCAACCTGCTCGCTATCGGGTTTCCGGTTAAAATTGCGATCGGGTTTGTGGGCATTATTTTAATCGCTTCGGCTATCATGGGGCGTTTTAAAGAAGAAATCAGCTTGGCCTTTAGCGCCATTAGCAAAATTTTTTAAAGGATAAACATGATTAGTTTTAAAGAAGCTCTAAAAATCCATTCTAGCATTCCCTTAAAACCCTTAGAAATAGAGGTTGTCTCTTTGTTTGAAAGCATAGGGCGCGTTTTGGCAGAAGATATTATTTGCACTCACGCTTTGCCTAAATTCAATCAAAGCGCAATGGATGGCTATGGGTTTAAAATGCAAGATTTGGGCCAAAAAACTCAAGTTATCCAACACATCTTTGCCGGAGATGATGTGAGCGCTTTAGAAGTTAAAGAAAATGAATGCGTTAAAATCATGACTGGAGCGATGGTGCCAAAGGGAATAGAAACGATTGTCCCTATAGAATGTATGTTAGAAAGCCATGAAAATTTTGCCCTAGCTCCCAAAGATTTTAAAATTCACGCCAATATCCGTCAAAAGGGCGAGAACGCTTCTTTAAACAGCGTGTTAGTCCCTAAAAATACCCGTTTGAATTATGGGCATATCGCGCTCATTGCCTCTCAAGGGTTCAAAGAAATCAAAGCGTTTAGGAAATTAAAAATCGCTCTCTTTAGCAGCGGCGATGAATTAGTGTCTTTAGGACAAAACGCCCTAGAATGCCAAGTTTATGATGTCAATTCAGTGGGTGTTTTTAACATGCTTAAAAACTACAACACGCATTTTCTAGGGGTTTTAAAAGATGATAAAAATTTACAGCTTAAAATACTTGAATTGCAAGACTATGATGTCATCCTTTCAAGCGCGGGGGTGAGCGTAGGAGATAAAGACTTTTTTAAAGACGCCTTGAAAGAAAAAAACGCCCTTTTTTATTACGAAAAAGTCAATCTCAAACCTGGAAAGCCGGTAACTTTAGCCCAACTCAATCAAAGCATTATTATAGGCTTACCGGGTAATCCTTTAAGTTGCTTAGTCGTTTTACGAGTTTTGATTCTACCCTTATTGGAGCGCTTATCCTTAAATAAAGATTTTAAATTAAAACCCTTTAAGGCTCAAATCAATGCCCCTTTAAAGCTTAATAACAAACGGACGCATTTAATCTTAGGCAACTATTCAAACCACCAATTCATTCCTTACAACAACAACCGCTATGAATCAGGAGCGATTCAAGCCCTTGCGCAAGTGGATTCTATCGCTTTAATTGATGAAGGAGTGGGATTAGTTCAGGGCGAAATTGAAATTTTAAGGTTTGAAAATTAAATTAGCTTTTAACAATGCTATAATGGTGAGTTTAAAACCCCACTCATAAAGGTTCTGTTTGTGGATAACTACACCTATAGCGAATTGTTAAAAAGCTTGCAAAACAAATGCGATAATATCGCTTTGATCATCAAGCCTGAAAAGATCAAACAAGAATTAGAACGCATTGAAAAAGAGCAAGAAGACCCTAATTTTTGGCAAGATGTCTTAAAAGCCAGAGACACTAATAAAGAAAAAGTGCGCTTGAACCGCTTGCTAGAAACCTATCAAAAAACGAAAAATTCTTTAGATGAAAGCGTGGAATTGTTTGAACTCGCTCAAAACGATAACGATGAGGTTACTTTATCCTTGCTCTATGAAGAGGCTCCCATTTTAGAGCACAGCGTGCAAAAAGTGGAAATTGAAATCATGCTAAGCGGTGAAAACGACGCTTCAAACGCTATTATCACCATTCAGCCTGGAGCGGGGGGGACTGAAAGCCAGGATTGGGCGAGCATTTTGTATCGCATGTATTTGAGGTGGGCAGAAAGAAGAGGCTTTAAAAGCGAGATTTTAGATTACCAAGATGGCGAAGAAGCGGGCATTAAAGGGGTCGCCTTTATCATTAAGGGCGAAAACGCTTATGGCTATTTGAAAAATGAAAACGGGGTGCATAGGCTTGTAAGGATTTCGCCCTTTGATGCGAACGCCAAACGGCACACGAGTTTTGCGAGCGTGCAAATTAGCCCTGAATTGGACGATGATATTGATATAGAAATTGATGAAAAAGATGTCCGTTATGATTATTACAGAGCCAGTGGGGCAGGCGGTCAGCATGTCAATAAAACAGAAAGCGCGGTTAGGATCACGCATTTCCCTACCGGTATTGTGGTGCAATGCCAAAACGACAGGAGCCAGCATAAAAACAAGGCGAGCGCGTTAAAAATGCTTAAATCCAAGCTTTATGAATTGGAATTAGAAAAACAGCAAAGCAGTGCCAAAAATGAAGAAAAAAGCGAGATCGGCTGGGGGCATCAAATAAGAAGCTATGTTCTAGCCCCCTACCAGCAAGTCAAAGACGCACGCTCCAATATCGCTTATAGCAATGTGGAAGCGATATTAGACGGCGATATTGATGCGATTTTAGAGGGCGTTTTGATTGCTAAAGCTTAAGTGCGCTAAAATGATAGCCGATAAATTATGGTTACTATAAAACGCTTTTTAAACGCATAAGGAACGACAATGACACAAGAAGAATTAGACGCTTTGATGAGTGGTGGCGATTTAGAAAATTTGGAAGCCCTAGAGGCTAAAGAAGAGGCTAAAGAGGACGCTAAGGAAGAGCCTAAAGAGGGTAAAGAGAATTCCAATTATAGTGAAAAAATGACCGTCAAAAAAGAGGACGCTGAAAAATACGGCAAGATTAGCCCCAATGAATGGCCTCCCCCTCCCCCCACTGAAGAGCATAAAGTCGTGCATCAATTAGACGATGTTACAAGAGATTCTGAAGTGAAAGCCACGCAAATTTTTGATCAACTGGATTTGATCGGAGCTAGTGCTGAAAAGATCGCTAAAATGGTTAAAAAAATCCAAGAACCTTTGCAAAAACACCAAGAAGTTTTTGAAAATTTGCATGGTCATTTCCCCCATGTTGAATCTTTTAAAACCGCGCTCAACGAGCAACAAGAAATCCTAAACGCCCTTAAAAGCATTGAAGAAGAAGCCACTAATTGCTCTGATAGCTCCATGCAAGCGATGGATATTATGCAATTTCAAGACATCCACCGCCAAAAAATTGAACGAGTGGTTAATGTCATGCGAGCGCTCAGCCAATACATGAATTCGCTTTTTGAAGGCAAAATTGATGATTCTAAGCGCGTGAGTTCAGCGACTTTTATCACCGGCGATGACGATAAAGATTTAGCCAGCGCTGATGATATTGAAGCCTTGATCGCTTCTTTTGGAGCCAAGTAGTTTTGAACCAAGTTGAATTACTCTCTCCAGCCGGTAATTTAAAGAAACTTAAAATCGCTCTCAACTATGGGGCTGATGCGGTTTATGGGGGGGTGAGCCACTTTTCTTTACGCAATCGCGCCAGCAAGGAATTCACTTTAGAGACCTTTAAAGAAGGGATTGACTACGCCCATGCGCTAAATAAAAAAGTCTATGCCACGATCAATGGTTTCCCTTTCAATTCACAGCTCAAACTTTTAGAAGAGCATCTTTATAAAATGGCAGAGCTAAAACCAGACGCTTTCATTATCGCTGCGCCTGGTGTCATCAAGCTCGCTTCAAAAATCGCCCCGCGCATTCCTATCCATTTATCCACGCAAGCGAATGTTTTAAACACGCTAGATGCGCAAGTGTTTTATGATTTAGGGGTTAAACGCATCGTGTGCGCTAGGGAATTGAGCCTGAATGATGCGATTGAAATTAAAAAAGCCCTACCTAATTTGGAATTAGAAATCTTTGTGCATGGGAGCATGTGCTTTGCCTTTTCAGGGCGTTGCTTGATTTCGGCTTTACAAAAGGGGCGCGTGCCTAATAGAGGGAGTTGCGCGAACGATTGCCGGTTTGATTATGAATATTATGTGAAAAACCCTGATAACGGCGTGATGATGAGGTTGGTTGAAGAAGAGGGCGTAGGCACGCATATTTTTAACGCTAAAGATTTGAACCTCTCTAGTCATATCGCTGAAATTTTAAGCTCCAACGCCATTAGTGCACTTAAGATTGAAGGGCGCACCAAGTCCAGTTACTACGCCGCGCAAACCACGCGCATCTATCGTTTAGCGGTTGATGATTTTTACCATAACACCCTTAAGCCGAGTTTTTATGCTAGCGAATTGAACACGCTTAAAAACAGGGGTTTTACGGACGGCTATTTGATGCGAAGACCTTTTGAAAGGTTGGATACTCAAAACCACCAAACAGCCATCAGCGAAGGGGATTTTCAAGTCAATGGCGAAATCACCGAAGACGGGCGTTTTTTTGCATGCAAATTCACCACCACCACTAACATAGCTTATGAAATCATCGCTCCCAAAAATGTGGCTATCACGCCCGTAGTCAATGAAATTGGCAAAATTTATACCTTTGAAAAACGCTCTTATTTAGTGCTGTATAAAATCCTTTTAGAAAATAACACCGAGTTAGAAACTATCCATAGCGGGAATGTGAATTTAGTGCGACTGCCCGCACCCTTACCAGCTTTTAGTTTTTTACGCACCCAAGCTAGAGTCTAAAAATGGCGTTTAGAGATTAGGGATTACAAACAATTAAGAGAAACGCATGCCCTTAGAAACTATCACGCTCGCTCATATTTACGAAGAACAAGGGTTTTTTGAAGAAGCGTTGCAAATTTATACTAATATTTTAAAAAAAACCCCTGACCATGCAGAGGCGTTAAAGCAAATGAAGCGTTTGGAAAAAATCCAAAAAAATGGCACTCCTTTCAAACATGATGCAATACTAGAGCGGCACTATTTGAATTTTATCAAAGGGGATTTTTTGAGCGTTGAGAATTTAGAAAAATGGCTGGTAGAATGGAATTGAAAAACATTATTTCAGAAACCCTTAATGAAATTGAAAAAATGGCTAAAACCATTGACGATGGTTTTAATACGGCGCAAAAAACGCCCTCTTTTTTCAAAACGCCCCCCTATTTGCAAAACGCCAAAAACGCTGAAACGCCACCAATGAGTAACACGGAGCCAAAAAACGCTGCTAAAATAGAAACGCAAGAAAAAATCACAGAAGAAAATACAGAAGAAAAAGAAGAAGCACAAGAAATCATTACAGAAGAAATCACGCCCAAAAACCCCACGCAAGTGTTAATTCCAAACGAGCGGGTTTTTTTAAAAAATTTACTAGAGAGAACCTTAGTGTTATTGAAAGGCATGCAGGCTTTAGAAGAAAAGGAAGCCCTAGAGCGATTGGATTTAGTGGCGCGTTTCTTGCAATACCAATTGAGCGTGCTTGAAAAACGATTGGAATCTTTGGAGCGAGAAAACACAAAGTAGCATGCAAAAATAAAGTTTTGTTTTAATTAAATACTGACACTGAAATTTTATTTTAATTTTAAAAAATGGGGTTTTAGTTACTTTATTTTAAACTCATTTCCTTAAGGGAATAGGGGTATTTTGAAATCATTCTCCCCCTTTTAACCCCCCTAAAATAAGAAATTGTCGCTTGCTTATGCAGGCTCTTTTGAGGGTAAAAAACACTCAAAGCGCTTTTTAATTTTCAATATTCCATGAAAACAAAGCCTTAAATTCCCATTAATAACTATGATAATGTTTTGAATTTTTATTTTTAAGACATCTTTAAGGTATCTTTAGTAATAAAATGCTAAAATCAAGCCCTTAAAACATTAACAGAGTTAATCGTTTTTAAAGTTGTAAAAATCATTGAAGGAGTTAATTGAAGTATGATAGAAGTTTTAATGATAGAAGATGATATAGAATTAGCCGAGTTTTTGAGCGAGTTCTTGCTCCAACATGGCATTCATGTAACCAATTACGATGAGCCATATACCGGCATTAGTGCGGCTAACACACAAAATTATGATTTGTTGTTATTGGATTTGACTTTGCCTAATTTAGATGGGCTTGAAGTGTGTAGGCGCATTTCCAAACAAAAACATATCCCTATTATTATTTCTTCAGCGAGAAGTGATGTGGAAGATAAGATTAAAGCGCTGGATTATGGGGCTGATGACTACCTCCCTAAACCCTATGATCCTAAGGAATTGTTAGCTCGTATCCAATCCTTACTCAGGCGTTCTCATAAAAAAGAAGAAGTGAGTGAGCCAGGCGATGCGAATATCTTTAGGGTAGATAAGGATAGCCGAGAAGTGTATATGCATGAAAAAAAGCTAGACTTAACCAGGGCTGAATATGAAATCCTTTCGCTTCTCATTAGCAAAAAAGGTTATGTGTTTAGCCGTGAAAGCATTGCGATTGAGAGCGAGAGCATCAACCCTGAAAGCTCTAATAAAAGCATTGACGTGATCATTGGCCGTTTGCGATCTAAGATTGAAAAAAATCCTAAGCAACCGCAATACATCATCTCTGTTAGAGGGATTGGTTATAAATTAGAATACTGATATTCTAATAAGGAGTTAAGGGGTTTTGCGTTTCTCTATCTTTTTTAAGGTTGTCGCTTTGTTTATGATAACGCTCTTTAGTTTTGGAGCGTTCGCTTACTATTTCGTGTCTTCTCAAATCAGCCATGAAAACTATCAAAACGAAATGCGCCATTATCAGTTTGTTACCACTATCAATGAAATTTTAAATAACTACTCTGATTATAGAGCCATAGAAGATTACCTCTATAAAATCGGTTTTAGAGAAACCACGATAGAAAATTTAGAAAAGGTTTTAGCCAAAAGACGCCACCAGTTGCACCACAGGAATATTGGGTATGCGGAAGTGTTTAAATTCAGCGACATGGTTTTTATCCTTTTAAAAAAGGATGAGCATTTTGTGCTTTATAAAGATTTGCATTCGGTTTCTTATAGGAACTATTTCTTGGCTATCACGGTAGGTTTATTATTGATTTTATTCCTCTTTTTATTTGTTTTACAGAGTTTATTGCCCTTAAGAGAGTTGAGATCTCAAGTGAAGCGATTCGCTCAAGGGGACAAAAGCGTGAGTTGTAAAAGCAAGCAAAAAGATGAAATAGGGGATCTGGCTAACGAATTTGACAATTGCATTCTAAAAATCAATGCGATGAATGAATCTCGGGTTTTATTTTTGCGCTCTATCATGCATGAATTGCGCACCCCTATCACTAAGGGCAAGATACTAAGCTCTATGCTCAAAGAAGAATTGCCACAAAAACGCTTCATTTCCATTTTTGATCACCTAAACATGCTGATTGAGCAATTTGCCCGCATTGAACAGCTCGCTTCCAAAAGCTATGGGAGCAATAAAGAAAAATTTTTAATGAGCGATTTGATCGATAAAATTGAAAAAATGCTTTTAATTGACGAGGATAAAGAAAGCCCTATCCATGTATCCTCTTCCAATTACATTATTGAAGCGGATTTTGAATTGTTTGCTATAGCGTTAAAAAACATGATAGACAATGCAATCAAACACAGCGATGACAAACAGGTGTTTTTGGATTTCATCGGCAATGATTTGGTGGTGTCTAATAAAAGCAAACCTTTAAAAGAAGATTTTGAAAAGTATTTGCAACCTTATTTTAAATCTTCTAACCCCAGCCAAGCCCATGGGTTTGGGCTAGGCATGTATATCATTAAAAACGCTTTGGAGGCTATGGGATTGAATTTGAGCTATCATTATGGCAATGGAAGAATCTGTTTCACTATCCATGATTGCGTTTTTAATAGTTTTTACGATTTAGAAGAGGATAATGAAGAGCTACCCCCCCCCCCCGAAAATTTGAGAGAGGTGAAGGGAATGAAGGGGACAGAAAAAGCCAATTGTGGGGTTAAAGAAAAACAAAAAGAGAGAACATGTTCAAACGATTGAGAAGATTACGAAGCAGCGAAAATTTAAGAGCGATGTTAAGAGAAACGCGTTTAAATATTAATGATTTCATCGCTCCTTTATTTGTCATAGAAAGCGGTAGTTATATTAAAAACGAAATCAGCTCCATGCCCGGCGTGTATCAAATGAGTATAAAGCCTCTTTTAAAAGAATGCGAAGAATTAGTGGGTTTAGGCATCAAAGCCGTTTTATTGTTTGGCATTCCTAAACATAAGGACGCTACAGGAAGCCATGCGTTAAATAAGGATCACATTGTCGCAAAAGCCACGAGAGAAATTAAAAAACGATTTAAGGATTTGATCGTTATAGCGGATTTGTGTTTTTGTGAATACACCGACCATGGGCATTGCGGGATTTTAGAAAACGATTCTGTGTCTAACGACAAAACGCTAGAGATTTTAAATCTTCAAGGGCTTATTTTAGCCGAAAGCGGCGTGGATATTCTAGCCCCAAGCAACATGATGGATGGCAATGTTTTAAGCTTGAGAAAAACGCTAGATAACGCCGGGTATTTTCACACGCCCATCATGAGCTATTCCACCAAATTTGCGAGTAGCTACTATGGGCCTTTTAGAGATGCGGCAAACTCTGCACCGAGTTTTGGCGATCGCAAAAGCTATCAAATGGATTACGCTAATCAAAAAGAAGCGCTTTTAGAAAGTTTAGAAGATGAAAAGCAGGGCGCGGATATTTTAATGGTGAAGCCGGCTTTAGCGTATTTGGATATTGTTAAAGAGATTAGAGATCACACTTTGCTCCCTTTAGCACTCTATAATGTGAGTGGGGAATACGCCATGCTCAAACTCGCGCAAAAACACAACCTGATCAACTATGAAAGCGTGCTGTTAGAAACAATGACTTGTTTTAAAAGAGCGGGAGCGGATATGATTATTAGCTATCATGCTAAAGAAGTGGCTAACTTATTACAAAGGAATTGAATGGGACGAGCGTTTGAATACAGAAGAGCGGCTAAAGAAAAACGATGGGATAAGATGAGTAAGGTTTTCCCCAAGCTTGCCAAAGCGATCACTCTAGCGGCAAAAGATGGCGGGAGCGAGCCGGACACGAACGCCAAACTGCGAACAGCGATTTTAAACGCTAAAGCGCAAAACATGCCTAAAGACAATATTGACGCGGCGATTAAAAGAGCGAGCAGCAAAGAGGGGAATTTGAGTGAAATCACTTATGAGGGTAAGGCGAATTTTGGCGTGCTAATCATCATGGAATGCATGACTGATAACCCCACTAGAACGATCGCCAACCTTAAAAGCTATTTCAATAAAACGCAAGGGGCAAGCATCGTGCCTAATGGCTCTTTAGAGTTTATGTTTAATAGAAAAAGCGTGTTTGAATGCTTGAAAAATGAAGTGGAAAATTTAAAACTCAGCCTAGAAGATTTAGAATTCGCCCTCATTGATTATGGTTTGGAAGAATTAGAAGAAGTGGAGGATAAAATTATTATTAGGGGGGATTATAACAGCTTCAAGCTCTTAAATGAGGGGTTTGAAAGCTTGAGATTGCCTATTTTAAAAGCAAGTTTGCAACGCATCGCCACAACGCCCATTGAATTGAATGACGAACAAATGGAGCTTACCGAAAAATTACTAGACAGGATTGAAGACGATGATGATGTGGTCGCGCTTTATACGAATATTGAGTGAAAGGCTAAAAGGCTCAAAATATTTTTTAACAAAACCAACAAAAAATTTTGTTGCTATAAGCTTGTAAAATCCTATAAAGATTTATAAAATTCCTTTTTTATTGGATTTTAACCTTATTTTGATTGAATAAAGGTTTTTGTTTTGATCAAATATGAATAGCTTTTTCAATATTCTTTTTTAAAAAACTTGTTTTTAAGCTTTTTCATAGTTAATTTTTATTTTGTAAGTTATTTTTTAAAGCGGATAGGAGGATTTTGGAATAACGCCCCCTTTAACCCCATTAAATCCCCTAAGAGCGCTTTAAAAAATTATCGCTTGTGTCTTGTGTAAGCTCTTTTATATTTGTTTTAAAACGCCTTTGAGTGTTTTTATTATCAATATGAGAGCGAATCCAAACCCTAGATTTGTGGATTTTTAATCTCAATACCCATCAATAGAAACACTCAATCCCCATTTGATAGCGCGAAAGCGGAAAGATTTCTATAAGATGAGTCTTAACGATTAGCCCTTGAACTTTAGCTTATTGCGTATCATCTTGCGTGTCGTTTTGCTCGTCATCTTGCAAATTATCAGACTTCTTGCCAATCACTTCTTCTAACACTTTACAACTACCACTAAAGCCTAAAGCGCACCCTTTCTTATAATATGAAGTGGCTTTCTCCAAATCTTTTGGAGCTCCCTTACCCATGTAATACATCACCGCCACATTATGACAACCGCTCCCTTCTTTTAAATAACAACCCTTTTTATAAAGATTCAAAGCCTGCTCTTCATTTTGTTTGACATCCATACCGGCTTCATACAAGTATCCCAAACTCACACAGCTCGCCCCGTCTTTTAAATGGCACCCTCTTTTAAAATTCGCAAAGGCTTTTTTCAAATCCTGTTCCACGCCTTTGGCGCTCCTATACATATACCCTACAAAGTTACAACTGATGCCATAATTCAAACTGCAAGCGTATTTAGAAAAAGAAAGGGCTTTGGCGTAATTTTGTTTAACGCCCGTGCCATTAAAATACATAAAACCCAAACTACCGCAGCTCACCCCACCTTTTAAGTGGCACCCTCTCCTGTAATAATAGATAGCCTTTGGAAGGTCTTTTTGAACGCCATCGCCATATTCATACATAGAGCCTAAACTCGCGCAAGCGAGATGATTCCTTAAATTACACCCTCTTCTGTAATAAAAAACGGCTTTTGAAATATTCTGATCCACGCCATCGCCATATTCATACATAGAGCCTAAACTCGTGCAACCAACCCCCATCCTTAAATTACAGCTTCTCTTATAAAAAGCCACCGCTCTATGGTAATCCCCCCTCTTAAGGGCTTGATTAGCCATCTTAAAATATTTCTCACCGGTTGTAGCCACCAAATGACCAAAACAGCTTGCCATTAAAAATAAAATCAAAAACCACTTTTTAGTCCAACTCTTTATCATCTCATTCCTTACAAAACTAAGCCAAAGCTCACACAAAAAAAATCAGTAAAACCCCGATTTAATTGGTTATTATAGTATAATTATTAAAAAATAAATTCAACTTTTGGATTAAATTGATTTAAAAAACCTATTTTAGGGAAACCACTTAAAATGAGTATTACTATTCCTATCGTTATCGCTTTTGACAATCATTACGCCATTCCGGCTGGCGTGAGCCTGTATTCCATGCTGGCTTGCACTAAAACAAAACACCATGATAAAAAACTTTTTTATAAAATCCACTGCCTGGTGGATAACTTAAGCCTTGAAAACCAACAAAAATTAAAAGAGACTCTAGCCCCCTTTAGCGCTTTTATGAGCGTGGATTTTTTAGACATTTCAACCCCTAATCTTTATACCCCTTCAGTAGAACCCTCTGTGATTGATAAAATCCATGAAGCTTTTTCACAGCTCAACATTTACGCTAAGACTCGCTTTTCTAAAATGGTCATGTGCCGCTTGTTTTTGGCTTCTTTATTCCCACAATACGACAAAATTATCATGTTTGATGCAGACACTTTGTTTTTAAACGATGTGAGCGAGAGTTTTTTCATCCCGCTAGATTCTTATTATTTTGGAGCGGCTAAAGATTTTGCTTCCGATAAAAGCCCTAAACATTTTCAAATAGCGCGAGAAAAAGACCCTCGTCAAGCCTTTTCCCTTTATGAGCATTACCTTAATGAAAGCGATATGCAAATCATCTATGAAAGCAATTATAACGCCGGGTTTTTAGTCGTGAATTTAAAGCTGTGGCGTGCTGATCATTTAGAAGAGCACTTACTCAATTTAGCCCATCAAAAAGGCCAGTGCGTGTTTTACCCTGAACAGGATCTTTTAACGCTCGCATGCTATCAAAAAGTTTTAATCTTGCCTTATATTTATAACACCCACCCTTTCATGGCCAATCAAAAACGCTTCATCCCTGACAAAAAAGAAATCGTCATGCTGCATTTTTATTTTGTAGGAAAACCTTGGATTTCACCCGCTGCTTTATATTCTAAAGAATGGCATGAGATTCTTTTAAAAACCCCTTTTTACGCTGAGTATTCCGTGAAATTCCTTAAACAAATGACAGAATTGTTAAGCCTTAAAGACAAACAAAAAACCTTTGAATTTCTTGCCCCCCTACTCAACCCAAAAACCCTTTTAGAATATGTCTTTTTTAGATTGAAGAGGATTTTCAAACGCTTAAAAGAAAAACTTTCAAACTCTTAGCGTTCTCGTTTGGGCAACACGCTATAGGCGAATTTAACATAAATTGCTAAACTGATCAAAAGCACCGCCACGCCGACAGCCAAATACACCGCATAAGTGATTTTATCCGGTTCGCTCACGCTGAATTTAAACACGAGCATTAACGCTTCAATGGCTAAGGCGATAATGATAGAGCCTAAAAACCTGATCATCGTGCGGTGGATCGCATGGTGGTTATCCCCGCTATTTTTACCCAAAACTTCTTCTTCAAAAATCGCCTTGACTAGATCAAAGGTGGCTAAGGCTAGGGTTAAAAGCACAATGGGGTGGAACACTTCTTTAATGTCAAAACTGCTAAAATTGACAATCGCTGTCCAAAAGCTAGAAATGCATTTCACAAATAAAAGCAGCGACACTAAAGTGAGCATGATAGAAATCATAAAATACATGACCATGCTCCCTTCGCTAAAGGTTCTGAAATACTTTGAAGGCGAGCTGATTTCAATCGCCACCCTCAAAGGGATTTGCAAGCACACCACAAACGCCAAATCGTTATTTTGATCATACACCGGGTAAGACGCGCTCACTACCAAATGGTTTCCTTTTTTAGAAGGATAGGGGTCGGTTAAAATGCAACGCTTTTCACTCACGGCTTGATAAAAATAATACTTATCGCTAAAGCTGGCATGCGATTCTAATTCAATCCCTTCTGTTAAATCATGCTCTAATATCCCTTCCTTATGCCTTTCCTCTTTAAGTTGGCTTGGCTTAAGAATTAGCATGCCCTTAGCGTCTAACACAAAAAAACTTTTTGCCATTTTGATTTCAGCGTGCATTTTTCTGATCTGTTTGTTTAAATAATCCAAAGTGATTTCAGGAAGGTGGTTGCGGATATTGTGCGAAAACAAATAGGTAAGATAAGCGTATAACTCGGTGCGGATCTTGGAATATTGGACAATGTCTCTACTTAACATCAAAAGGCCTTTAAAAAAAATTTATGCGATGAATTGTAGCACT
Organism: Helicobacter pylori NQ4053; assembly: GCF_000274605.1. NCBI lineage: Bacteria > Pseudomonadati > Campylobacterota > Epsilonproteobacteria > Campylobacterales > Helicobacteraceae > Helicobacter > Helicobacter pylori. The sequence goes on along the minus strand of NZ_AKNV01000002.1, from coordinate 36,004 downwards.
TGTTTTAAAGAATTATTTAAACCACCCCTTGCATCAATGATAAAGGAGGCGTTTTTTTCATAGAGGGCTTGGCGTTTTTCAAAAAGTTCTTTGGCTTGAGTGAGGTTATTCAAAAGGGGGCGTTTCTCCCTTTCTTTTTGATTCAAACGCTTAATCAAGGTCTCAAAATCCATTTTGAGGTAAAAAGTTGTGCCTAAACCCTTAAAATTATCATGCATCACAATGCCCCCACCGGTAGAAATAACATGGGGGGTTTTGAGCGTTTTTAATTCATCAATCAAATTTTTTTCAAACATCCTGAAATTGTCTTCGCCAAGCTCTTCAAAAATCTCTCTCACGCTCAAGCCCACCCTCTCGCTAATGATCATATCCGTATCCAGCACTTCTAATTTCAAAGCAAGACCCAATTCTTGCGCTAAAGAGCTTTTACCGCTCCCCATAAAACCGATTAAGACTAAATGCTGCATGCTTTTATTTCAATTTCAATTCATACGCCCCGTTTTTTTCTTCCAAAAGATAGCGGTATTTCCCATCTAAAATGAGCGTGATGCGGTAATAATCTTTGTGCGTGCCGACTTTAATGTGAGAAAAAAACTTCTGGTTTAAATCCATGTTTTGATAAATATCCAACGGGCCTTTTTGCGTGTCTAACACGATTCTATAAGGATTGACTAGCACAAAAGAACGCAAAATTTTATAAGGGGAACGCAAAATCATCGTGTTGTTTGCCATTAAAAAATCAAAATCTTGGATCTGGTAGCGTTTTTCAAAGGCGTCTTGATTAAGGGTGTGTTGGGAAAGTTTTAAAGGGTAGTGCCAATCAATGCTTTTATCAATGCCCACGACTTTAGAATGGATAGAGCCATCAATATCCTGGTAAGTGAGCGTGATTTGTTTTAAAATCCTAGCGCTCGTGGGCAAATCCACATGGATTTCTTTAAAATAACTATCATAGATCCCATTAAAGCCCCCTTGCAAATTCTTGGAATTGATTTCAGGCTCAAAAGGGTTGTCTCTAGCCAATAAAACGCTTAAAACCGCCACCAAACCTATCATCTTTTTTAACACTGCCATTTCCTTAAATCTAATCTCTAGGCCGTAATTCTCTCAATTCAAACAAACGCTTTTGCAAACGCACATTCTTGCTTTGCAATTCGGTGATTTCTTGCTGCAATCGTTCATGCTTGTCTCTTAAATCCAAATAAACCTCTAAAGAAGAACCCCCAAAAAGCAACTTCCCTAAATAATACCCAAACCCAAGCAGTAAAAGGAAAAAGACAATAAGGGAGCTATGGCTATAAAAAAAATCTCGCGCTTTATTGTCTTTGATTCCATCGTTTTCAAAAAGGCTACTAGCCATGCTTAAACAACTCTTTACCGATATAAATCCCCCCTTTTAATTCATGCTCAATCTCTAAAAGGCGGTTGTATTTAGCGATCCTTTCACTCCTTGCGGTGGATCCGGTTTTGATTTCTCCCGTATTCAATGCGACCGCAAAATCAGCGATAAAGCTGTCTTCACTCTCCCCGCTTCTATGGCTCATCACGCATTGATAGGCATGGTGTTTGGCTAATCTTATGGTTTCTAAAGTTTCACTAATGGTGCCGATTTGATTGGGTTTGATCAAAATGGCGTTCGCAATGTTTTTTTCAATGCCTTTTTGCAAGATGCTCGCGTTCGTTACAAACAAATCATCGCCCACTAATTGGATTTGACGCCCTAATTCCTTGCTTAAAAACGCCCACCCCTCCCAATCGTCTTCGCTCAAACCATCTTCAATGGACACGATCGGGTATTTTGCCACCAACTCTTTGTAATAAGCCACTAATTCATGCGAATCTAAAATCTTATTTTCACCCTTTAAATGGTAATTGAAATTTCCATCCACTAACTCACTGCTCGCCACATCTAAAGCGAGTGCTATTTCTTCGCCTAATTTATAGCCGGCTTTTTCAATGGCTTGAGAAATGATTTCAAGGGGTTCTACATTGTTGTTAAAATTAGGCGCAAAGCCCCCCTCATCGCCCACGCTTGTGAGCTGATTCTTTCCATCTAAAAGTTTTTTAAGAGTGTGATAGACTTCTGCGCTCGCTCTTAAAGCTTCTTTAAAACTCTCAAACCCTAAAGGCATGATCATGTATTCTTGGAAGTCTATGGAATTGTTCGCATGCGTTCCGCCGTTGATAATATTGAGCATCGGCACCGGCAAAGTCAGAGCGTTAGCCCCCCCTAAATAGCGGTATAATGGCAGATTTAAAGCCTTCGCGCTAGCCCTTGCTAACGCCATAGAAACGCCCAAAACAGCGTTCGCCCCTAAATTAGCGTAATTAGGCGTGCCGTCTAAAGCCCTTAACCTCTCATCCACAAAGGCTTGATTGATCGCTTCAAGCCCTATTAAATGGTGTTTGATCACACTATTGACATTTTCGCATGCCCTTAAAACCCCTTTACCCAAAAAACGGGTTTTGTCATTATCCCTTAATTCTAACGCTTCTCTTTTACCGGTGCTCGCCCCGCTAGGCACAATCGTGCTCGCCTTAGTGTTATCGCTCAAAATCACGCTGGCTTGAATGGTAGGATTGCCCCTACTATCCATCACTTCTAAAGCATGAACATCTTTAATGGTTAGCATCAAAATCCTTTTTATTCCATTTCTTCTAAAGGCTCATCGGGTAAGGGCATGATCTCTTCATTAGAGCCGATGCTCTCTTTAATCTTAAGAGTGATTTCATTCGCTAGGGCTTTATCTTCTTTCAGTAGGGCTTTAGCGTTTTCTCGACCTTGCCCTAGCTTTTTATCCTGGTAGCTAAGCCATGCCCCGCTCTTATCCACAATGTCTAATTTCACGCCATAATCAATGATTTCGCCCTCTTTAGAAATCCCTTCCCCAAACATGATGTCAAATTCCGCTTCTCTAAAGGGCGGAGCGACTTTATTTTTAACCACTTTAGCTTTAGCCCTATTACCGATATGCTGTTCGTTTTGTTTTAAAGCGGCGATTCTTCTAATATCAATCCTAACGCTCGCATAGAATTTTAAGGCATTACCCCCGGTTGTGGTCTCTGGACTCCCATAGCCCATCATGCCAATCTTCATCCTGATTTGATTGATAAAAATGAGAGTGGTGTTCATCTTGTGCAAAACACCGGTGATTTTTCTTAATGCATGGCTCATAAGCCTTGCTTGCAAGCCCACATGCTGATCGCCCATATCCCCATCAATCTCTGCTTTAGGCGTAAGAGCCGCCACCGAATCCACCACCACTAAATCAATCCCTCCGCTTCTGGTGATCGTTTCTAAAATCTCTAAGGCTTCTTCGCCCGTGCTTGGTTGAGAAACGAGTAGATTTTCTGTATCCACGCCCAATCTCTTGGCATAATACACGTCTAGGGCATGTTCAGCGTCAATGAACGCGCACACGCCGCCATTTTTTTGGCATTCTGCGATAATGTGCAAGCTTAGAGTGGTTTTTCCGCTTGACTCTGGCCCATAAATTTCAATGATCCTACCCTTTGGAACGCCCCCAATCCCTAAAGCCAGATCCAACCCTAACGAGCCTGTAGAAATAGCGTCAATCTTTTCTACTTGCTTATCCCCAAGGCGCACCAACGCCCCCTTACCAAAAACCTTATCAATTTGTTTGATCGCTAAAGAAATCGCTTTTTGTTTGTCTTCATCTATTGCCATTAAATCACCTTATTGAATTTGATTTGTTTATTCTATCAAATCCTAGCCTAAAATCTATTATAATAAAGGGACTTACCCTATCACAAAAGGATTTTACTTTGATTAGTGTCGCTCATAGCCCTGATGCTGATGATATTTTCATGTACTATGCGATTAAGTTTGGCTGGATAGATTGCCCTATTAAAAATAAAACATTCCACAACATTGCCCTGGATATTGAAACCCTAAACCAAGAAGCCCTAAAAAACACTTATGATGTGAGCGCGATTAGTTTCGGGCTATACCCTAAAATTGCGAACGATTACGCCTTGCTCCCTACAGCGACGAGCTTTGGGAATGGCTATGGGCCTAAATTAGTGAAAAAAAAGGGCGTGAAATTGAAAAAAGACTTTAAAGTCGCATTAAGTGGGGAGCACACCACCAACGCCCTTTTGTTTAAGATCTATTACAAACACGCGCGCATCGCTTACATGAATTTTTTAGACATTGAAAAAGCGGTTTTGGAAGAAAAAGTGCATGCGGGCGTGCTCATCCATGAAAGCATCTTGGATTTTCATAATGAATTAGAAGTGGAAAAAGAATTGTGGGATGTTTGGAAAGAACTCATTGAAGTGGATTTACCCTTGCCTTTAGGGGGCATGGCGATTAGGCGATCCATCCCTTTGTATCGTGCGATTTTGATTAAAAAGGCTTTGATTAAAGCGGTTGAAGTTGCACTAAAACACCAAAATTTGCTCTCTAGCATGCTGTTAGAGCGTTCGCTCATTCGTGTCAATAAAGAGCGCTTACAAACTTATTTAAGCTTGTATGCGAACGAAACTTCAACGCGCTTAAGTGAGGTTCAAATTCTCGCCATAGACAAACTTTTTGAATTAGGTTATCAGCATGGGTTTTATGCCAGTTTGTTAAAGACTAAAGACTGCTTGCTCACTGATGAATATTTAAAATACCGCTTTTCTTAATCCAATTCTAGTTTATGCATAAGCAAGTAACGGATCACCCCATACAATAAAAGGATTTTTAAAAAATCCACCCCCCATAAAAGATAATATTTATTTTCTTGCAATTCTTGTTGTTGCAAGAAATAATAAAACCCCTCATTGATGCTTAAACTAGAACTCATTAAGGGCAGTAACGAATTAAACGCTAATTCCAAAACAACCCCCACAAGAATGAACAACAGCCCCCCTAGTAAAAAACGCGCTTTTTTGATCCTAGCAGCGTTTAAAACGCTCAAAACAAATAAAAATTTCATTAAAACAAGCCCTAAAAACAGCGCGATACCTAGGGTTTTAGTGGGTTTTAACACAAAGGTTTTTAAAGCGGTGTGCAAGATAAACAGCACGCTGGATTGTGCGTTAAAAAGGTAATAGCCCAAACGAACGCTCGCTACAAACCAGAACAAACTGAAGATAAAAAACACCATGGGGAGCAAGATTTTAGGGAGCAATAAAGACTCCAAACTAATGGGTAAGGAAAAGCTTAAAACCCCTCTTTTAGAAAAAAGCGTGTTGAGGTTTTTGATCGCTCCCACACTGATTGCAATCAGTAAAAACGCCCCCAAGACAAAAAAGAGCGTGTAGCTTAGGGTGAGCATGGTCGTTTCTTCAGTGCTTTGAGAGGAAAAACAAACCGCTAAAACAGTGAGCGTTATTAAGAAATTCCCTATAACAATATTCCCTACTTGCCCTAAAGCGTCATGTTTCAAAACTTTTAAAAAACCCATGCGATTATTATACCCATTTGGATAGAAAATTCAGGCTTTTCATCATCAAGCGCCAATAAAAAACGCTAAAGGCATTTTTTAAACGCGCTACTTAAAAAAAGCCAGTTGCTCTAAAATCAATTCTTCTTTGTTTTTAAAAGTGAATTTAAAAAGGATCTTATAGCGCCCCACTTTATCGCCCTCTAACAAATCAAATTTTAAAGGCTCGCATGCGTTTGTGCAATCAAGCGTTCCTAATAATCTGGGCTGTGATGGGCTGGGATAAAACGCTAAATACACTTGAATATTTGGCGAATCTAAAGCGGGTTTGAGCGGTTGCAATCGCACATAAAGCGTGTTGGACTTTTCTAAAATCAAAGCGTTGTTTAAAAGGTTTTCTTGGATTTTTTTATCCCCATGCGTGCCTTTAGAAAAATAGGGCAAAATAGGGGTTTTAGGGCTTTTGGTAAGGGGCTTTAAACCCACTGAAAAACGATAATTAGACTTAAAATTTTCATAAGTTTTAAGCATAGCGTTAAAGTTTAAATCCACTTCGTTATGCCCTTTGAAATACACTAAATCGTTTTTAGGCGAATTTTTTAGGGCAAACACCACCAAAAACACCACAATCCCAAGCCCAAGAATGAGCACGCTCATGATCCCTAAAGGCCAAAAGTTTTTTTCTTTCATTGGTTTCTCTCTTAAGATTTTTTAAAAAAATAAAGCCCCAAAAACGCGCCTAAAAGCGTCAATAATAAAATATAAATAACCACCTTTACAAAAGTTACTCCCTTAGGAGCGTTAAAATTCTGTGCGATATTCACATGATATTTTTCCGCTAAAGCATCTACTGCGACCGAATAGCCGTTAATGAGCATGGCTGAAATCCTTTGGGGCGTGTATTCTTTAGGGTTTGTAGGGAGTAAAGGAGCGATTTTTTCAAAAAAGATTTTATCAGTGTCTAACAAATCTTTAGGGTTAGCCACTAATTCTATTTTTTGAGCGTCATGGTAAAAAAAGAATACTACAAAAGGGGGCTTGAGCTGCTTTAAAAAGCCCTCTTGATACTTTTGGCGTTCCTTTTTAGCCGCCAAAGCGATAGGATTTTTTTCAAAATCCGTCATATCAATCGCAAAACGCACGCCTGTTTTAAGATAAAGCTCTTTAGAAACGCCCTCTACAAACAAAACGCTTTTTTCTACCAAACGCCCTTTAGAATTATTCAAAACATAATTATCAGCCCCCAAACAACAAACAAAGGCTATTGCAAGCCATAAGATTCTCATGTGCTAAACAAAAACAAGTTAGGCACAAAAGAAATAACAATTGTCATTAAAATGGTCGCTACTACCATTAAGGCTAAGATTTTTTCTAAAGTCGTGAATTTCATTTTTTACTCCCTTGATTGACTAATTCATAGTTAGCCCGGTTTTGGGTGCTTTTTGTCTCTAAAGCGTTAATATCCTTATAGCGGTAATAATTGGTGGCTTGCTCTTTTTGGATATGGATCGCTTTGAGCGTAAAAAAAACGGCCACACACAACAAGATAACCACAATCAGTAAATTCCCTGCTAATCCGTTTAAAAATTTCATCTCTTTTCCTTTAATCTTCTAAGGGTTTTAGCGATTGGATAAATTCGGCTAACGCTTTAACTTGCAAATCGCTAAAGTTTTTATACTTGAATGATGGCATATGCCCTATATTGCCCTTTTTGCCATGCGTTAAGATATTTCTCAAAAAATTCTCTGTGCCGTAAGCGGTCAAATCGGCCGCAAACACTTGATTTTCTTGCAAGCCCTTACCATCATTGCCATGACAGCCTGTGCAACCCATGCTTTCAAACAGCTCCTTGCCCTTATCAATGAGTTGAGGGTTTTTTGTCTTTTTAACGCCAGAAATTTCTGCCATCACATAGCTCGCAATCGCTTTAGCGTCTTTTTCGTCCAATTCCATAGCGGGCATTTCCCCAGCGAGATAATCCATGCCCTTAGAGCCATGTTTAATGGTGTCCATAATGCCCTCTTCTTTACCCCAGTGCACCAGATTTTGAGCGCTCCCATGCAAGCCCTCAGCGGTGATGCCATGGCATTGCGAACAATGGACTAAAAAGATGCCTTGACCCATATCCACCAATTCCTTTTGACCCAAATGCTTCCATTTGGCTTCAAATTTTTGGTTGTGCGCTTTAACCTCTTCATTGTATTGCCCGATTTGAGAAAAGCTATTCAGCGGATACCCAAAGAAAAAATACCAAAAAGCCCACACAATCGTGCACATAAAGCTTGCGATCCAGCCTACTGGCACATTATTGGCAAACTCCCCTATCCCATCAAACAAATGCCCATTTTCTACAAGCTCACCCTGAGATTTGCTGTCGCGCATTTCTTTAATGAGCGAACTGGATTCATAGATGGTTAAAACTAAAATCACAAGCGCTGCAATCAAGCCAAAAACATTTATATGGTCGTTTAAAAAATCCATTTCAACTTTCCTTTATGCCCTTATCATGAACTTCTTTATGGCGTGGTTCAATCAACTCATCTTCTAAAGCGTCATTTAGTGCTAAATACCCATAGCGCTCATAATCCACGACGCCCTTTTTTTGCTTTCTATACATGCTAAAAATATAAGCGTACAAAAAGAGCGTAAAAAGAATGGTGAAAAACGCATACGCAAAACCTCTCAAACTTTCTAAATCCATCATTCACCCCTTATTTAGCGTTTTGATTAGCGTTGATCCTGGAATTACCCAAGCTATTCAAATAAGCGATCAAAGCCACGATTTCTAACACTTCACCTCTTTGAATGGCGTCTAGCACCCTCTTGTCTTTCATGTCGGCTGTGATTTTTTTAGCTTCTTCTAGATAGGCCTTTTTCGCTTCTTCTACATTCCCTAATTTCACGCCGTTTTCGGTGTCATAAGGCACGCCAAAAACCTTTTTTTGCGTCAAAGCTTCTGCATAAGCGGTGTCAAAATCGCTCTTTTTTATGAATAAATGCTTATAGGCGGGCATGATGCTGTGCGGCACAACGCTTTTAGGATCTAACATGTGCTTTTCATGCCAATCGGTTGTGCGATAATCCCCCACCCTGTGCAAATCAGGGCCAATCCTTTTAGAACCCCACAAAAATGGCCTGTCATATGCGTATTCCCCACTCAAACTATACGCGCCGTATCGATCCACCTCAGCTTGGAAAGGGCGAATAAGCTGGGAATGGCAATGATAACAACCTTCTTGGATATAAATTTGCCTCCCTGCTGTCTCTAAAACCGTATAAGGCCGTAAGCCTTCAATCGGGCGAGCGGATTTAAAATTGGGCAAAATCTCCACCAAGCCTGCGATCGCAAACACAAAAATAAACGCAAGAGTGAAAAAAAACGGATTCTTCTCTAAAAAACTAAACATTTCCAATTTCCCCTATCTAGACATAGGCGTGGCGTAATTGGGCTCACGCTCTAATTTTTTGCCTGCCGTGATTGTCATAAAAATATTGTAGGCAAAAATAATAAATCCAATAAAATACATAAGACCCCCAACGCCTCTAATATTGTAATAAGGGATTAGCACCTTAACCGTGTCAATGAATTGGTAAGTGAGATTCCCATACTGATCCACATCTCTCCACATCATCCCTTGCGTGATCCCTGCAATCCACATGGACGAAAAGTAAAGCACAATCCCTAAAGTCATGATCCAGAATTGGAAATCCACAAGCCTGCCTGAATAAATCTCTCTTTTGAAAAGCCTAGGTGTCATGTGATACATGCTCGCAATCAAAGTGAAGCCTACCCACCCAAGCACGCCGTCATGCACATGCCCTATAATCCAATCGGTAAAGTGCGCTAAAGCGTTCACGCTCTTAATGGCTTGAATGGATCCTTCTAAAGTGGAAAGCATGTAGAAAGTTGAAGCTAAAACTAAGAATTTGATCAAGGGGCTTTCTTTAAGCTGGTGCCATTGGCCTCTCATCGTTAAAAGCATGTTAATCGCTGTCCCCCACGAAGGCAAGATCAACACCACTGAAAACACACTAGAAAGGGTTTGCACCCAATCAGGCACGGTGGAATAAATCAAGTGGTGTCCGCCCGCCCAAATATAAACAAACATCAAGCTCCAAAAGGAAAACAAAGTGAGTTTGTAAGAGAAGATAGGCTGGCCGCTCTCTTTAGGCAAGAAATAATAAATCGTGCCAATCACCCCACTCGTAAAGACAAAAGCGACCGCATTATGCCCCCACCACCATTGAATGAGCGCATCATTACTGCCTGAATACATAGAAATAGAATGCCAAACACTCCCCATATCAGCGACAAAATAGGTGGGGACAGAAAGGTTATTGAAAATATACATCACCGCTATACCCACATAAGTAGCGATGTAATACCATAAAGACACATAAATGGTATTCTCCCTCCTAACGCTCATGCTCCCAAACATATTAACCCCCCACAGCACCCATGCCACAACCACAATAATATCTAAAGGCCACATCAATTCAGCGTATTCTTTAGATTGAGTAAGACCAGCAAACAAGCTAATAACCCCTAGAATTAAAAGAATAATCCAGAGCCAAAAATGCAATAACCCTACAATTTTCAAAAAGGGGTGTTGGTGGTAAGTGATTTTAAGCACCCTTTGACCGATATAATACCAACTCGCCCAAATCCCCCCAAGAGTGAAACCATAAATCACCGCATTCGTGTGTAAGGGGCGCAAGCGGCCAAAAACGCCATACTCCCCTGCAATGTAATTCAAGTTAGGGAAAGACAATTCAAAGGCTAACACGATCCCTATTAACATGCCTATTATCCCAAAGGCAACCATCGCATAAAGAAACAATTTGCTAATGGAATAATCATAACTCAAAGGCACATTTTCTTGCATGCAATACTCCTATTTGTAGTAAATTCAACAAAGATAAACATAATTATAAAGTTTTATCTTTTTCAAAAAGCTTAATTTTTAATCTTTTTCTGTAATATTGTAATAACTCAATCCCATTTGAATGACATTTTTAAGCCAAATTATTACTATCTTTGGCTAAAGGCTACACTATGATTAAACAAACCCTCTCAATCTTTGCCCCTTTTCTCATCGCAGCATTATTGTATTTTTTAGGCGCACCGGATGGGCTAAACCCTAACGCATGGCTTTATTTTTGTATTTTCATGGGCATGATTATAGGGCTAATTTTAGAGCCGGTGCCATCAGGTTTGATAGCGTTGAGCGCGTTAGTGTTGTGTATAGCGTTAAAAATTGGGGCGAGCAGTGAAGTAGCGAGCGCTAATAAAGCCATTTCGTGGGGTTTGAGCGGGTATGCGAATAAAACGGTGTGGCTTGTGTTTGTCGCTTTTATTTTGGGTTTAGGGTATGAAAAAAGCTTGTTAGGGAAACGGATCGCTCTTTTACTGATTAGGTTTTTAGGGCAAACCCCTTTAGGTTTGGGCTATGCGATCAGCTTGAGCGAATTGTGTCTAGCCCCCTTTATCCCTAGCAACTCCGCTAGAAGTGGGGGCATACTCTATCCCATAGTTTCTTCTATCCCGCCCTTAATGGGTTCTACCCCAAACAATAACCCTAACAAAATCGGCGCGTATTTGATGTGGGTCGCTTTGGCTTCAACTTGCATCACTTCGTCCATGTTTTTAACCGCGCTCGCTCCTAACCCCTTAGCAATGGAAATCGCTACCAAAATGGGGGTGAATGAAATCTCATGGTTTTCGTGGTTTTTAGCGTTCTTGCCTTGTGGGGTGGTTTTGATCTTGCTTGTGCCTTTATTGGCGTATAAAACCTGCAAACCCACCTTAAAAGGCTCAAAAGAAGTGAGTTTGTGGGCTAAAAAAGAGTTAGAAAGCATGGGGAGGTTTTCTTTAAAAGAAATTTTAATGCTCAGCCTCACTTTATTGGCTTTACTGGGTTGGATTTTTGGCAAACCTTTAGGCTTGCATGCGAGCGCGACGGCTTTGATTACCATGGTGTTAATGGCGTTTTGTAAGATCGTAAGCTATGAAGACATCATTAAAAACAAGAGCGCGTTCAATATTTTTTTATTACTGGGATCGCTACTCACGATGGCTGGCGGGCTTAAAAATGTGGGTTTTTTAAATTTTATTGGCAATGCGGCCCAAAATTTTTTAGAGCATGCTCACTTGGATCCGTTAATAGCGGTATTGTTTATTGTAGCCTTATTCTATCTGTCGCACTATTTTTTCGCTAGCATCACCGCTCATGTGAGCGCGTTATTCGCACTTTTTGTAGGGATTGGTTCGCATATTCAAGGGGTCAATTTGCAAGAATTGAGCTTGTTTTTAATGCTTTCTTTAGGGATTATGGGGATTTTAACCCCCTATGGCACAGGCCCATCCACCATTTATTACGGGAGCGGGTATATTCCAAGCAAGGATTTTTGGAAATTAGGGTTTATTTTTGGCTTTGTGTATTTAATCGTGTTTTTAAGCGTGTGCGCACCTTGGGTTAAATTCATCGCTTATAGGTGGTTGTAGTTGGAAACTTTACACAACGCCCTTTTAAAATGGTATGAAGAATTTGGGCGAAAGGATTTACCCTTTAGGAATTTAAAGGGCATTAACGCTCCCTATGAAGTCTATATCAGCGAAGTGATGAGCCAACAAACCCAAATCAGCACGGTGGTTGAGCGTTTTTATTCCCCTTTTTTAGAAGCTTTCCCCACTTTAAAAGACTTAGCGAACGCTCAATTAGAGGAGGTTTTATTGCTTTGGAGAGGGCTTGGCTATTATTCAAGGGCTAAAAATTTAAAAAAAAGCGCTGAAATTTGCGTGAAAGAACACCACTCACAACTACCCAATGACTATCAAAGCCTACTGAAACTCCCCGGGATTGGCGCATACACGGCTAATGCGATTTTATGTTTTGGTTTTAGAGAAAAGAGCGCATGCGTGGATGCTAATATCAAACGAGTGCTTTTAAGGCTTTTTGGTTTGGATCCTAATATCCAAGCTAAAGACTTACAAATTAAGGCGAACGATTTCCTCAATCCTAATGAAAGCTTTAATCACAACCAAGCCTTAATTGATCTAGGGGCTTTAATCTGCTCCCCTAAACCCAAATGCGCGATTTGCCCTTTCAATCCTTATTGTTTGGGTAAAAACCACCTAGAAAAACACACGCTTAAGAAAAAACAAGAGATCATTCAAGAAGAGCGTTACTTGGGCGTTGTGATCCAAAATAACCAAATCGCTTTAGAAAAAATAGAGCAAAAACTCTATTTTGGGATGCACCATTTCCCTAATCTCAAAGAAAATTTAGAATACAAGCTCCCCTTTTTAGGCGCTATCAAACACAGCCACACTAAATTCAAGCTCAATTTAAACCTCTATTCAGCTGCAATAAAGGATCTAAAAAATCCCGTTCGTTTTTATAGCCTTAAAGACTTAGAGACCTTACCCATAAGCTCTATGACGCTTAAAATCTTGAATTTTTTAAAACAAAAAAATTTATTTGGGGGTTAAACCCTGCTAAATCTAAAATGGCTCTACTTTATCGCAGGCACCACTTCAGGGATCAAATACGCAATCGCGCTAATCACGACTCCCATGATCGCTACAAAAATAAGGGAGTATTTAACCGTGAATTTGAATAAATCGCTCTCTTTCCCGGCTAATCCCACTGCCGCGCAAGCGATAGCGATGCTTTGAGGGCTTATCATCTTGCCCAAAGTCCCACCCACGGTATTAGCCGTCAGGGTTAAAACCTCAGGGAGGTGCAATCGTTGGGCGGTGAGTTGCTGTAAAGAGCCAAATAAAAGATTAGAACTTGTATCGCTCCCGGTTAAAAACACGCCTACCCATCCGATCAAGGGCGAGAAAAAAGTAAAAGCCAAACCCGTATGGGTGAGCGCTAAGGCTAGAGTGGAAGAAATCCCGCTGTAATTAGACACATAGGCAAAGCTTAAGACTAAACCAATAGTGAGAATGGGGTAGCGCATTTCTTTTAAAGTCTCGCCAAAAACGCTCACTGCATCGCTCACTCGCACCCTTAAAACGAGCATGCTAACAAGAGCGGCTAAAAAAATGGAAGTGCCAACCGTGTTGATTAAGAAAAATTTAAACACCACCGGAAAACTCACGCTTTGATTGGCTTCTACAAAAGGCGGGCTTTTAAAGATGTGGTTGCTGATGTTATTGAACTCAAAATAAAAATTAGAAAAAGCTAACAAGCCGTCTTTTTCAAATAAAGCTTTAAAAAAAGGCTGTATCCATAACACAATCACTAAAACCAAAATCACAAAAGGAGACCAAGCGACATAAACCTTACAGATATGATGGTTACTCTTAGTGAATGAAGCCGCTTTGCCATCGCTTCTAAAAATGACTTTAGGCTGCCAAAATTTCAAAAAGAGTGCCGTTGCAACCAGTGAAACAAGGGCTGAAATAATACCAGGCAATTCTGGCCCTAAATAATTAGAGCTTAAAAATTGCGCGCCAGCGAAAGAAAAAGCCGCAATAAAAACGGCCGGAAAAGTCTCTTTAATCCCCTTAAAGCCATCCATTAAAAACACAATAAAAAACGGCACTAACAAGCTCACAAAAAAGAGGATTTTACCCGTCATGGCTGAAATTAAAATCGCTGGCACCCCTACCGCGCTCGCCATAGCGCTTATAGGGATACCCACCGCGCCAAAAGCCACAGGAGCGGTGTTAGCGATTAGGCATAACCCGGCAGAATATAAAGGGCTTAACCCTAACCCCACTAAGATCGCTGCGGTGATGGCAATAGGCCCTCCAAAGCCGATCGCCCCTTCTAAAAACGAGCCAAAACAAAAGCCAATCAAAATCACTAAAATCCTGTGATCTAAAGTGATGGACTGGACGCTTTCTTTTAAAATTTCAAAATAGCCGGATTTAACGCTGAGTTTGTATAAAAAAATCGCCGCAATAATAATCCATGCGATCGGCCATAAGCCATAGAGAAAGCCATAAAGAAAGCTTGAACCTACCATGCTAACAGGCATTTTATACACCAAAACCGCAATAACGGCTGACAGAACCACGCTCAAAAAGGCCGCCACATAACCTTTGAGTTTAAAAACCATTAAAGATAAGAAAAATAACAAAATCGGCAATAAGGCCACAAGAGCGCTCAGCCAAATATTACCCAAAGGGTCATAAATTTGATGAAATTCTAGCACTAAAAAATCCCTTTTTAAAAATATTCTCTTAGCGCTAGTTCTCTTTAAAAACCCCCTTATTTAGGAATGATGGGGATAATAAAGGGGAAGACATAAGCAATAAGAGTGAAGACAATCCCCATAATGATCGCCAAAGCGACGGAGTATTTTACCGTAAATCTGAACAATTCGCTCTCTTTCCCCACTAACCCCACCGCCGCACAAGCGATAGCGATACTTTGAGGGCTTATCATTTTGCCCACAACGCCCCCTGAAGTGTTGGCCGCTAAAAAAAGCACTTCAGGCAAGCCAAGCTGTGTAGCGATGAGCATTTGTAAAGATCCAAATAAAAGATTAGAACTCGTATCGCTTCCGGTTAAAAACACCCCAAGCCAGCCTACCACAGGCGAAAAGAAAGTGAAAACATGCCCGGTATCCGCTAACGCTAAAGCGAGCGTAGCACTCATGCCGCTATAATTAGCCACATACGCGAACGCTAAAACCACGCCAATGGTTAAAATCGGCAAACGCATTTCTTTTAAAGTGGCCCCAAACACTCCTATCGCATCGCTGATTTTCACGCGCAACAAAAACACGCTTAAAAGGGCGGCTAAAAAAATGGAAGTGCCTGTCGTTAAAATCAAAGGGAGTTTGAACACGACAGGAAAATTGGTCGCTTCAGTAACAATGGGAACGGTTTTGAAAATCTTTTGACTGATAGAATTAAATTCAAACGCAAAGCTAGAAAACGCCAAAGCCCCGCCTTCTTTAAAGAGCGCTTTAAACCAGGGTTGCGTCCATATGATGATCGTAATGGTGAGCAACACAAAAGGCATCCACGCCACAACCACCTTACAAATATGGTGTTTTTCTGTGTTCATCGTGGGCTCTTTGCCATTGCTGGTGAAAATGCGCTTGGGCTGCCAGAATTTTAAAAACAAAGTGGTAGCAATCAATGACACTAAAGCTGAAATAATATCCGGAAGCTGCGGCCCTAGATAATTAGAGCTTAAAAATTGCGCAATAGCGAAACTAAACCCGGTAACGGCCACTGCAGGAAAAGTCTCTCTAATCCCTCTAAAACCATCCATTAAAAACACGATGAAAAAAGGAATACCAATGGAAAAAATGGGTAACACCCTGCCTACCATTTGAGAAATCTCTAATTCAGGAATACCCACCACGCTAGCCATTGCCGTAATAGGAATACCCACCGCGCCAAAAGCTACAGGAGCGGTGTTAGCGATCAGGCACAACCCGGCAGCGTATAAGGGGTTTAGCCCAAGGCCGACTAAAATCGCCGCTGTGATAGCTACCGGGCCTCCAAAACCAATCGCTCCTTCTAAAAACGAGCCAAAACAAAACCCGATCAAAATCACTAAAATCCGGTGATCCGGAGTTAGGGTTAAAATGCTTTCTTTTAAAATCTCAAAATACCCGGATTTCACTGAAAGGTTGTAAAGAAAAATCGCAGCGATCACAATCCATGCGATCGGCCACAAGCCATAAAGAAAGCCATAGAAAAAACTCGCGCTCACCATTTGAGCGGGCATTTTATACACAAATAACGCAATAAGGATTGAAAGCAATAAGCTTAAAAACCCAGCGCTATACCCCTTAAGTTTAAAGACAATAAGAGAAATAAAAAAGAGCGCAATAGGCGAAAGTGCGACTAAAGCGCTCAACCAAATATGGCCTAATGGGTCATAGACTTGATAAAATTCCATAAATTTTCCTTGAATAATTAAAAGTATTTTTTATCTTACTTAAAAGAAAAAACTAATTTTAAGTAGCATTTAATATTAAGTCAAATTTAATGGGTTTGTGGTTTATTTTAGTAACAATATTTGAGCGAGTGGGTTTATCAACTTGTGGTTACAATCTTACTAATTTTGAGTATTATATTGTGTTTGAAACTCTTAATTTGGAATTTTAAGGAGCCTTCTTTGAAAGTCAATTTCTTTGCTACTTGTCTAGGAGCAGCCATTTATAGCAACGCATCGCTTAACGCTATCAAATTACTCCGCAAGGAAAATTTGGAAGTGGTTTTTAAAAAAGACCAGACATGTTGCGGCCAGCCAAGCTACAACTCAGGGTATTATGAAGAGACAAAAAAAGTCGTTTTATACAATATCAAGCTTTATTCCAATAACGACTACCCTATTATCTTGCCTAGCGGTTCATGCACAGGGATGATGCGGCATGATTATTTGGAATTGTTTGAAGGGCATGCGGAATTCAACATGGTTAAAGATTTTTGCTCTAGGGTGTATGAATTGAGCGAATTTTTGGATAAAAAATTGCAAGTCAAGTATGAAGATAAGGGCGAACCCCTTAAAATCACATGGCATTCTAATTGCCATGCCTTAAGGGTGGCTAAAGTGATTGACTCGGCGAAAAACCTCATCAGACAGCTTAAAAACGTGGAACTCATTGAATTGGAAAAAGAAGAAGAATGCTGCGGGTTTGGGGGGACTTTTTCGGTTAAAGAACCTGAAATTTCAGCGGTTATGGTTAAAGAAAAGATTAAAGATATAGAGAGCCGTCATGTGGATGTGATTGTTTCAGCGGATGCTGGGTGTTTGATGAATATCAGCACCGCTATGCAAAAAATGGGCTCTTTGACAAAACCCATGCATTTTTATGACTTTTTAGCCTCAAGGCTTGGGCTTTAACGTTAAAGAATTATTTTAAGGAATGATCATGGAAAAATATCATAGCGACCAAGAATACGAAGAAATCATCACCGACCAATTAGGCGATATGCAATTAAGGGAAAATTTGCGTTCGGCAATGGATACCTTAAGGGCTAATCGTAAGAATCTGATTAAAAATCGTTACAGCGAATGGGAAAATTTAAGGGAATTGGGCAAAGAAGTCAAGCTTAAAATTCTATCCAGGCTTGATGAATATTTGGAATTGTTTGAAAAAAACGCCACTCAAAACGGCTTTAAAATCCATTACGCTAAAGACGGCGATGAAGCCAATGAAATCATTTACAACCTCGCTAAAGAAAAGAATATCAATCGCATTTTAAAACAAAAATCCATGGCGAGCGAAGAAATTGGCTTGAACCATTACTTGAAAGAAAAGGGCATTCAAGCGCAAGAAACGGATCTGGGCGAATTGATTATCCAACTCATCAATGAACACCCTGTGCATATCGTCGTGCCAGCTATCCATAAAAACCGCAAGCAAATCGGTAAGATTTTTGAAGAAAAACTCAACGCCGCTTATGAAGAAGAGCCTGAAAAGCTCAATGCGATCGCCAGAAAACACATGCGCAAAGAATTTGAAAGCTTTAAAATGGGGATCAGTGGGGTTAATTTCGCTATCGCTAATGAGGGAGCGATCTGGTTAGTGGAAAATGAGGGTAATGGGAGAATGAGCACCACCGCATGCGATGTGCATGTCGCAATTTGTGGGATTGAAAAATTAGTAGAAAGCTTTGATGATGCGGCGATTTTAAACAATTTGCTCGCCCCAAGCGCTGTGGGTGTGCCTATCACTTGCTATCAAAACATTATCACAGGCCCCAGAAAAGAGGGCGATTTAGACGGCCCTAAAGAAGCCCACATCATTTTATTAGACAACAACCGCTCCAATATTTTGGCTGATGAAAAGTATTACCGTGCTCTTTCATGCATCCGTTGCGGAACTTGTTTGAACCACTGCCCTGTGTATGATAAAATCGGTGGGCATGCCTATCTTTCCACTTATCCTGGCCCTATAGGCGTGGTGGTATCCCCCCAACTCTTTGGCTTGAATAATTACGGGCATATCCCTAATTTGTGCAGCCTTTGCGGGCGTTGCACTGAAGTATGCCCTGTAGAAATCCCTTTAGCAGAACTCATTAGAGATTTACGAGCCGATAAAGTGGGCGAGGGCAGAGGCGTAGTTAAGGGGGCTAAAAGTACCCAACACAGCGGGATGGAAAAATTCTCTATGAAAATGTTTGCCAAAATGGCAAGCGATGGGGCTAAGTGGCGTTTCCAATTGAAAATGGCTCAATTTTTCTCGCCTTTAGGCAAGCTTTTAGCCCCCATACTGCCTTTAGTCAAAGAGTGGGCGAGTGTTAGGACCTTACCCAATATGGACACGAGTTTGCATGCCAAAGTCCAACACTTAGAAGGGGTGATTTATGAGTAAAGAGCTTATTTTAAAGCGCATTAAAGAAGCCAGAGCCAAGCATGCCATTCAGGGAGCAAACCCTGTTTATAGAAATATCATTAAAGTGGAGTTTGAAGACTTGGTGGAAGAATACAAGCATTTCCAGGTGTTGAATAAAGCTGAAGTCATTGAAAGCGCTAAAGAAAATTTAGAACAAGCCATTTTAAAGGCTTTAGAAAATTTTCAAAGCAAAAAAGTCTTACACTCTACGGATTTAAATTTGAATTTTGAAGCGTTTAAGGATTTCACTTTACAGCCCTATGACAAAGAAATTGAAGCGATGCGTGAAGAATTGTTTGAGATTGATACGGCTTTATTGCATGGGGTTTGTGGGATTTCAAGCTTGGGCATGATTGGGGCGGTTTCTTCGCATGCAAGCCCACGATTGCTTTCGCTCATCACCCTTAATTGCATCATTTTATTGAAAAAAGAATCCATTGTGCGCAATTTAAGCGAAGGCGTGCAAGCTTTAAAAAATCAAAGCCAAAACGGCGTATTGCCCACAAACATGCTCCTTATTGGCGGGCCTAGCCGGACAGCCGATATTGAATTAAAAACCGTTTTTGGGGTGCATGGGCCTCAAAAAGTCGCTGTCATTTTCTATTAAAGGATAAGAATGGAAAAATTAGAAGTAGGGCAATTAGCCCCTGATTTTAAATTGAAAAACAGCGATGGCGTGGAAATTTCTTTAAAAGATTTGCTCCATAAAAAAGTGGTATTGTATTTCTACCCTAAAGACAACACCCCCGGATGCACTTTAGAAGCCAAAGACTTTAGCACTCTGTTTAGTGAATTTGAAAAGAAAAACGCTGTTGTCGTAGGCGTAAGCCCTGATAACGCGCAATCGCATCAAAAATTTATCAGCCAATGCTCTTTGAATGTGATTTTGCTCTGCGATGAAGATAAAAAAGCCGCCAATCTTTACAAAGCTTATGGCAAACGCATGCTTTATGGGAAGGAGCATTTGGGGATTATCCGCTCCACTTTCATTATCAACACGCAAGGCGTTTTAGAAAAATGCTTCTACAATGTCAAAGCGAAAGGGCATGCTCAAAAGGTTTTAGAGAGTTTGTAGTTTAACTCTCTAGCTTTCGCCCACTTTAATTTGAGGCTTTTTAGCCATTCTCTTATTTTTTTTTAAAAACTTGTTTTTTAAATTCCGTTTTAGTTTGATGTAAAACTTCATAAGGGATAGGGAGTGTTTTGAAATCATTCCCCCTACAACCTAAGATCGCACTACAAAAAACCACCACTCGCTAGCTTTTTGATTGTGTTATTTTAAAAACGCTTTTGAGTATTTTTACAATTTTTATTTTTGTTCAGGTTGCCAAATGGTTTTTTCTGAAGGGGTGCTATCGGCTTCGTTTTGTAAGATTTGTTTTTTAGTTTCGTGGCAAGCCACAAACAATAACGCTAAAATTACAGCTAAAAGAGAAATTCTCATTTCAAGCTCCTTTGAATATTAAAATGCTTACGATAATTATAAAGAAAAAGAGTTAAAAAAAGATTAATCTCTTTTTAACTAAGATCGTTGTTTTTTAAGCATGTCAGCGATTAAAAAAGCGAGCTCTAGGGCTTGAGTGGCGTTTAGTCTTGGATCGCATTGCGTATAGTAATGGCAGCTCAAACCCTCTTCAGTGATCGCTTGCGAGCCACCGATACATTCTGTAACATTTTCACCCGTCATTTCCAAATGAACCCCTGAAGCCAAACTCCCTTCAGCCCTATGGATTTCAAAAAAGCTTTTCACTTCATCTAACACGCTATCAAAAGCCCTTGTTTTAACCCCCAAACTGGTTTTAACCGTGTTGCCATGCATGGGATCAATGCTCCATAAAATATGGCGTTTTTCTTTCAACACCCCTTGTAAAAGCTTAGGCAAACGCTCTTTAATCATCTTAGAACCCATGCGCACGATCAAATTCAAACGCCCTTTAAGGTTGTGCGGGTTTAAAACATCGCACAATTCTAACACTTCGCTTATACTCGCATTAGGCCCGATTTTCACGCCAATAGGGTTACAAACCCCCCTTAAAAACTCCACATGCGCGCCCCTAGGGTCTCTTGTCCTTTCGCCAATCCACAGCATGTGCGCGGAGCAATCATAAAACTGGTTAGTCAAACTATCCTTACGCACCAAAGGCTCTTCATAATGGAGCAGTAACGCTTCGTGGCTGGTGTAAAATTCCACTTCCCTAAGAATAGGCGTTCGCTCTATCTCCACTCCGCATGCTCGCATAAACCCTAAAGCTTGCGTGATCCGGTCAGCGATTTGCTGGTATTTTTGCCCAAAGTCGTTGTTTTTGACAAAATCCAAATTGAAACGATGCACTTGTTCTAAATCCGCTAACCCGCCTTGGGCAAAAGCTCTGATAAGGTTTAAAGTCGCTACGCTTTGATGGTAGGCTTTAAGCATTCTTTCAGGCTTTGGCTCTCTTTCTTTTTTGGAAATCCCATTGATAATATCCCCTCTGTAACTCAACACTTCTTCATTATCCAGTATTTCAGTCGCATTGGAGCGAGGCTTGGCAAATTGCCCGGCAATGCGCCCCACTTTCACGATCGGTATAGAGCCAGCAAAAGTTAAGACAATCGCCATTTGCATCACCACTTTAAACATGTCTCTAATCCGGTTAGCGCTAAATTGAGAAAACGACTCCGCGCAATCGCCCCCTTGCAACAAAAACGCCTTATTGTCAATGGCTTGGGCTAAGCGCTCTTGCAAGTTCCTCGCTTCGCCAGCAAACACTAAAGGAGGATAGGAGTGCAATTCTTTTTTGACCCTTTCTAATTCTTGCTTGTCTTTGTAAGTGGGGTGTTGCTCTATCTTAAAAGAATGCCATGAAGTGGGCGACCAAGTTGTGTTTGACATTTCTATAATCCTTTATTAATCTTTTTTTAAGCGTTATTATAGCTTGTGCGGGTTAAATCGTGGATTTTAGAAAATAAATGCACACCCAAAACCACCCCTTAATCTCAAAAAACCCCAATCATAAAAAGCTTTATGCTACAATGAAAGCTCTTTAACACGATACAAGGGCGGTTTAATAGCATGGCACAAGAAAAAGCGGTTCTAAGAGATCCTAAAAAACTCAATTTGTTTGATTTGCGTTGGATGGCGTCCTTATTTGGCACGGCGGTGGGGGCTGGGATTTTATTTTTGCCTATTAGAGCCGGTGGGCATGGGGTATGGGCTATTATGGTGATGAGCGCGATCATCTTCCCTTTAACTTATCTGGGGCATAGAGCTTTAGCTTATTTCATAGGATCTAAAGATAAAGAAGACATTACCATGGTCGTTCGCTCTCATTTTGGCCCTCAATGGGGTTTTCTTATCACTTTGCTTTATTTCTTGGCGATTTATCCTATCTGTTTGGCTTATGGGGTGGGCATCACTAACGTGTTTGATAACTTTTTCACTAACCAGTTGCATTTAGCGCCTTTGCATCGGGGCTTACTGGCTGTGGTATTAGTCTCTTTAATGATGTTGGTGATGGTTTTTAACACTACGATTGTGACGCACATTTGTAACGCTTTAGTGTATCCTTTATGCTTGATTTTATTGCTTTTTTCTTTGTATCTTATCCCTTATTGGCAAGGTGCTAATCTTTTTGTGGTGCCGAGTTTTAAAGAATTTGTGTTAGCGATTTGGCTAACCTTACCGGTGCTTGTGTTTTCATTCAACCATAGCCCCATTATTTCAACCTTCACTCAAAACGTGGGAAAAGAATACGGCGCTTTCAAAGAGTATAAACTCAATCAAATTGAATTAGGGACATCGCTGATGCTTTTAGGGTTTGTGATGTTTTTTGTGTTTTCGTGCGTCATGTGCTTGAGTGCTGATGATTTTGTGAAAGCAAGGGAACAAAATATCCCCATTTTAAGCTATTTTGCTAACACTCTAAACAACCCTTTAATCAATTATGCGGGGCCTGTGGTGGCTTTTTTAGCGATTTTTTCATCTTTTTTTGGGCATTATTATGGGGCTAAGGAAGGTTTAGAAGGCATTATCATTCAAAGTTTAAAGTTGAAAAAAGCTTCTAAAACCCTGAGCGTGAGCGTAACGATTTTTTTATGGCTGACTATCACGCTGGTGGCTTATATCAACCCCAATATCTTGGATTTTATTGAAAATTTAGGCGGCCCCATTATCGCGCTCATTCTGTTTGTGATGCCCATGATAGCTTTTTATAGCGTTTCTAGTTTGAAGCGTTTTAGAAACTTCAAAGTGGATATTTTTGTGTTTGTCTTTGGGAGCTTGACGGCTTTGAGCGTGTTTTTAGGACTATTTTAATGGCTAGTTTTTCTATTTTATCCATTTTTAAAATCGGCGTTGGGCCTAGCTCTTCACACACCATAGGGCCTATGGAAGCTGGGGCGAGATTTTGCGAGTCGTTAAAAGGCGTTTTAGAGCAGGTTGAACGCGTTCAAATCACCTTGCATGGCTCATTGGCTTTAACCGGTAAAGGGCATTTGAGCGATGAGGCGGTTTTAATTGGCTTGCATGGTATTTATGCTAACGAATTAGATATAACAACCAAAAAAGCCTTATTGCATGAAGCGTTTGAGAATAAAGTTTTAAAACTCGCTAACCAACGCAACATTCAATTTGATTATTCTAAAGATTTGATTTTTGACAACAAACCTTTAGCCAGACACCAAAACGCCCTCATTCTAAAAGTTTTCAACGCTAAAAATGAGGTTTTAAAAGAAGAGACTTATTATTCTGTTGGTGGAGGGTTTGTTTATACTGAAAAAGAATTAGACAACTTATCTAAAGAGGGTGAAAATGAAAGCGTTGCCTATGATTTTTCAAGCGCTAAGGAATTGCTAGAATTGTGCCAAAAACACCAAAAAAGCATCGCTGAAATCGTGCGTTTGAGAGAAAACGCCCTCAAAAACCACCCTGATGCAACGATGACCAAAATCTATCATGCGATGCTTGAGTGTTATCATAATGGGGCTAATTCTAAAGAAAGGTATCTGCCCGGTTCTTTGAAAGTAACACGATTAGCCCCAAGCGTTAAAACGCGCCTAGAAAAACACCCCACAAGTGGGAAAGACCCCTTAGCGTTGATTGATTACATTTCGCTTTACGCTCGTTCCATTGCTGAAGAAAACGCTAGCGGAGGCAAGGTGGTAACCGCCCCCACTAACGGAGCGTGCGCGGTGGTGCCAAGCGTGCTTTTATACGCCAAAAACCATTTGTTTGAAAATTTATCGCAAAAATCTATTAATGATTTTTTACTCACCAGCGCGGCGATTGGCTATCTTTACAAGAAAAACGCTTCCTTGAGCGGTGCAGAAGCCGGGTGTCAGGCTGAAATTGGTGTGGCAAGTTCTATGGCTGCAGGAGGGTTAGCCCATTTGTGCCAAGCGACCACGCAACAGGTTTTGATCGCTAGTGAAATCGCTATGGAGCACCATTTAGGATTGACATGCGATCCGGTGGGGGGCTTGGTGCAAATCCCTTGCATTGAACGCAATGTTTTAGGGGCGATTAAAGCGATCAGCGCTTCTAAACTAGCCTTAGAAGATGAATACAAGCCTAAAGTGAGCCTGGATGAAGTGATCGCTACGATGTATGCGACCGGAAAAGACATGAATGAAAAATACAAAGAGACCTCGTTAGGGGGGTTAGCCAAAACCTTAAAATGCTAAGGGATAAATCTAATCTTTAGGGGGCTTTAGGTTTCTAAAGAAAGTAAAAAGGTTTGTTTTTATCAAATATCAATAAGCCTTATCTGCTTTGATATTCTTAAAAAATTTTAAAACATAGGGTTTTAAAATTTTGTTTCATCGTTTTTAAATTCCATTTAATAATAAAACTCATTAAGTTTATTTAAACTCATAAGAGAATAGGGCATTTTGAAATCATTCCCCTACAACCCCCTTTTTTAAAATCCCCTAAGAGCGCATCATGAAAAACGATCGCTTGCTTACACAAGATTTTTTATTTTGATTGTAAAAATACTCAAAGGTATTTTTTAAATTTGATTACTAA
This sequence comes from Helicobacter pylori NQ4053, assembly GCF_000274605.1. Classification (NCBI taxonomy): domain Bacteria; kingdom Pseudomonadati; phylum Campylobacterota; class Epsilonproteobacteria; order Campylobacterales; family Helicobacteraceae; genus Helicobacter; species Helicobacter pylori. The sequence goes on along the minus strand of NZ_AKNV01000002.1, from coordinate 11,286 downwards.
TATTCCATTAAAATAAAACCAAAACTTTTTACACGCTTTATAAAATGCGTTGGAATGTGAGATTGTGTTTAACTCTATCAATCGCTATATTTCAAAGATTTTTGCGTAACAAAACCTTAAGCTAATCGTTACCAATCGTTACCACAAAAAAAGCCAAAAAGTTTGAAGATTCTAAAAAAGCGGTGGTTTTTAAAAAGATAGCCTAAAACATAGGATGGAGTGATAGGGAGCTAAAAGCCCAAATATAAAGCCTAAAAAGGAGTGCTTAAGAGATTTATTTAAAGCCCCCTACTAAAAGGTAAGCTAGGGCTATTTTACTATTTTTCAGACTTACTAGAGTCGCTAATTTGCTTTTCAAACTCTTGTTGCAAGGCTTGTTGTTGTTTTTCTTTCTTTGAAAGGCGGCGTTTTTTCTTGGGCTTTTTCTCTTTTTTTGAAGAAGCCTCTGGCTCTTTTGAAGCTGTTTCTTTGAGCGTGTTAGCATTAGTCATAGAATCTAGATCCGAATTAGAAGCGTTCTGTGTCCTCTTAGAAGAGCTTATAAATTCAGGGCTATCAGTATGGTTTTGAAGCTCCCCACTGCTCCTCTTTTGAAACGCTGCCTTAGTGTCTTTCTCAGCTTGTTCCTCCATTTTTTTAAGAGCGACTGCATCCAGTTTTCTAGCCTTTTCTTTTTGGCTCACCCTAACCATACTGATCAAGTATTTGATATACCCATCATACATATCCCCAAACTGCTCATGCAAAGCCCCAAAATCCGAGCCTTTGTAAAGCCAGTTAAACAAAGGGAGTGAAAGCTCTGTCCCTAAATCTTTAAGCACATGCTTATAAAACTTTTCTCTGTCATTCACCACAAAAGAAACCTTGCCATTCCTATGCTCATAATAACAAATCTTTTGTTCCACGCAATCTTCCAAACTCCCTTTAAAGAAAGCTCCAAAAGCGGATAAATCGCCCTTACTCATCTTGGTTTCAGAATACTGGTTAAAATTCTTCACGCGCTCTTTTTCCAAATCAACCATGCTCTTTAAAACCCTCTTGCGGTCTTTTTTCACATTCCCTGTGGAGCTTTCAGAAAACATAACATTGGGATCAACTGTAGTGTTAATAGTGGCAGAATCCGTTTCTGCTCTCAACAAAAAAGTCGTAGCCGCTAAAAAAAATAAAATCCGTTTCACACCAAACTCCTAATCAATATATAACCGCAACAAAAACAGATACCGTTCTTCATAAAAGCTCTCTTTTGAAATTTTCTTCTATTGATAAAGAACCACCTAGAATTCAAGCTGTTTTAGCCGTCTTAAAATACAGACTCTCAAAGGGTATTTATCATTTGGGTATGATACTATAAATATCCAAAAAATACAAACACTCCAAAAACTTTAACTCTAAAAATTTGAGACGCTCTTTACAGCTAAAGGATTTAAGAGTAGCAAGACCCACCCACCAGATAGATAGTCTCTATTTTAAGAGTCAACGCCCAAACGCCATGATAATTATAACACGAAAACGCCCTAATCCCCACAGCCAAAAGCTAGGGGCTTATGGCGTGGTTTTACAAAAATCAAAAAAAGTTAGCACACCCTAAGTGCTAATGCTTAGGATGGCTTGGTTTTTTCCCTTTTTTTCCCTTTTTTTCATGGTCATGAAAAGGACCTTCGCATGCACAATCATGCAAATCCAACCCCTCTTCACGATATTCTTTCATGGTCATTGTTTTCTTTTTGTTGGCAATCACTTCAAGAATTTCTTTTTTACGCTTGTTGCGATCTTCTTGGCTTAAAGAAGCTAAATTCTTATCCATCGCTTTTTTAAAATCCGCTTTATAACTTTTACGCTCTTCTTCTTTCATCACTGCTAATCGCTTATTGATTTCTGTGCGAAACTCTGGAACTTCGCTAGGAGCAACTTTCCCGGCTTGCTCCAATAGTTGCTTATCATCCATGCTCTTAAAATCGCTCGCATTCAAAAAAAGCCCCAAAAAAGTCCCTGTAAATAATAAAGAAAACGCCAATTTTTTCATCAAATGCTCCCAATTCAAAAATAAAATGAAATCGCAAGGATTTTACCACCTACTCCATTAAAAATAACTTATATTCCTTATTCTCATCAAATATTGATAAACCTTATTTATTAACGCTCTTTCATTTTTTTAAAAAATGGGATTTTGGTTACTTTGTTTTAATGCAAAACTAAGGGGATAGGGGTATTTTGAAATAGTTCCCCTACAACCCCAACTAAATCCCCTAACCCAAGAAGATCGCCTTTTTAAGAGAATATCGCTTGCTTGACGCAAGCTCTTTCATTGCTTAATCTTTTAAAAAATGCCTTTGAACATTTTTTATAATCAACAATCTGTGCTGTCTTTTGATTAGATAGGCTGCTTGCGATGACTAGCGCCACGCTATTGTTTAGTGAGTTTATGATAACGCTTTATAACGGCTTTAGCATAAGAAAAAAAGTCATAAAAGGCCATAAAGAGCAAAAGCCCTTTTCTATACCCCCCCATAAATTAACCCTAAAACACCTTAAAAGCTTACAATGTAACGCCAATAAAAGGCATAGGGGCGGTGAAAGGTGAATCTATAAGTAGTCCCTTCAGGTACATTATCCGCACTAGCGGTGTAGTAATTGTTGCGGATGGTTTGGATTTTCAAGCCAATTTCAAAACCTTGGTGTTTCGTGCCTAAACGAATCCCGCCATTCACTAAGACTTGGAAATTTGATGGGTGGAAACTCCCTCTATACTCTTCAGCCAAGTCCTTAAAATAATAGTTTGTTGGACCCCAAGAGGTACCGCCGATCGCAACGCCAAGAAAAAACCCAAAATGCAAGTTCTCACGATTGAAAATAGCTGGGTTAAACAACACATCTGTGCCAGCCCCATAGCCAAACATGAAACTTTGAGAACCCTTGCGAGCGTCTCTCATGCCATAATCATTATAAGTGTAGTACTTATAATAAGAGCTTGCAAAATCAAAGAATCCGTAATAACGCATTCCAAATTGTGGGGCTTTCTTAAAAAAATGCTTATACCCTACAACAAAACCAAAACCATTGATAGCGTATTGTTGGTTGCTTAAGCCCTTATACCCACGAGTCCCTAGAGCACCATGGGTAAGCCCTCCTGTTGGGTTTGACGCTGTAGGCATGTTAGGCGTGTTAGAGCCATAAGCCCCACTTTGATTACCATTACAATTCCCATGGGAACAATTTTGAGCGGTAGTGCTAAGCATACCCAACTGGTAATCAATCCCTATAAAAGCAGCATTTCTTTCACCTTTTTTGGTAGGGCTAGTCTTAATAGCACTTTGTTGCTTAGGGGTCTCTGCTGACAACAAGCTCGTCATTGCTAGAGAGATAGCACCTACTATAACAGATTTCTTCATGTATTCCTTCCTTCTACATTTTCTCTATTTGAGTTCTAAATGCTACATTCTACTATAAAATTGCTTTCTTTTTGATTAAATATAGCGATTGAATGAGAATAAATTGAAATAAAAATCAATTTTAGGAACTTTTTAGTAAAAATTCCTAAATCCTCTCACCTTTTTTAGGCTAAAACTAAAACCTTAACAGCCAACAGAGATTAAAGATGCTCTTTCACGCTCTCTAACACGCTCTTAAAAGCTTGCATGTCATTCATCGCCATGTCTGCTAAAACCTTGCGGTCTAATTCAATGTTAGCCACTTTTAAAGCATGCATGAAGCGCGAATAGCTTGTATTGTGCATTCTGCAAGCCGCATTGATCCTTACCACCCACAAACTCCTGAACTCTCTTTTCTTTTGTTTGCGATCCCTAAAGGCGTAATACATGCTCCTTTCAAGCTGTTCTTTAGCCTTTCTAAAATGCTTTCTTCTGCCACTATAAAACCCTCTAGCGAGTTTTAAGACTTTTTTATGGCGTCTTCTGCGCACAACGCCTGTTTTAACTCTCATTTCTTTACCTTTCTTTTTAAAATATTTTTAGGTGCGTTTTTAAAACGACTTTCCCTTAAATAAGGGGATTAACTCCACTTTCTAATGAGCATTCCTAAGCCCTGCAAAGCAACGACATGACAGAATGCGCGTTAGTGTGATGCACATGTTTTGGCGCGTTCAAATTAGCTTTACGCTTAGGGCTTTTTAGTCAAAATATGGCTCTTAAAAGCGCTGCCACGCTTAATCAAGTTTTTTTTGACTTTGAAACGCTTGGACGCGCCGCGATTAGTCTTCATTTTTGGCATGATTTTCTCCTTTCATAAGGTTAATACGATTAAAAGGCGGGTTATTTTCTTTGGTTTTCTTTTCATTTTTGGGGGTTTCTTTAGCCTTAGGCACAAACATCCATGAAACAAAACGCCCCTCGGTTTTTGGCTCTTTTTCAGGATTGGCTAAATCTTGCATCATCGTTTGGACTCTCAAAAGCACATCAAGCCCGGCTTTTGAGTTTTGGCTCTCCCTACCCTTTAAAACCACTTTGAATTTAACATGCTTGTTGGATTCAATAAATTCTCTCGCATGCTTGACTTTGTAGTTAATATCGTTTTGCGCGATTTGAGTGGAAAGCTTGATCTCTTTGATTTCAATTTGCTTTTGCTTTTTCTTGGCTTCCTTGATTTTCTTTTCATTTTGGTAGCGGAATTTATTATAATCCATCACCTTACACACAGGGGGCTTCGCGCTCGCTGAAATCAAAACCAAATCCAAGCCTAAATTTTGAGCGATTTTTAGCGCTTCTTTGGAAGAAATAATCCCATACACTTCGCCATCATCGCCCACGCAACGCACTTCTTTAAAATTAATGTCTCCGTTTAACAACACTTCGCTTCTACTCAAAAACTAACCTCTTGCATCTTAGATTCAACCATGTTTAAAAACTCCTTTAAGGGCATTTTATATTGAGCTTGTTTTTCTCTGTCTCTAATGGATAAAATTTCGGTCTCCACCTCTTCATTCCCTAACACTAAAATCATAGGGATTTTTTGCTTTTCGGCTAATCGCACTTTTTTATTCAAGCTGTCGTTTTTATCCAGCACTTCTACAAAAATATCGTGCTTTTTTAGTGCCTCTTTTAATTTCAAAGCAAAAACATGATGCTCTTCATTAATAGGGATGAGAGCGATTTGAGTGGGCGCGACAAAGAAAGGAAAATTCCCCCCAAAATGTTCGCTCAAAATCGCAATGAACCTTTCAAACGAGCCTAAAATCGCCCTATGGATCATCACCGGCTGTTCAGCGTGATTGTGTTCATTAGTGAAAGCGAGCTTGAAGCGTTCAGGCAAATTCATATCCACTTGAATCGTGCCGCACTGCCATTTACGCTTTAAAGCGTCAGTGATTTTAATGTCAATCTTAGGCCCATAGAAAGCCCCTCCCCCTTCATCAATTTTATAATCAATGCGGTGTTCTTTTAGGGCTTCTTTTAAAGCGTTAGTGGCCTTTTCCCAAACTTTATCATCGCCTATGGATTTAGCCGGCCTTGTGGATAATTCCATTTCATAACTAAAATCAAACGCTTGCATGATTTTATGCGTAAAATCTAAAATCGCACTCACTTCGCTTTGGATCTGTTCAAAAGAGCAAAAAATATGCGCATCATCTTGGGTAAATTCCCTAACCCTTAAAAGCCCATGCAACACGCCGCTTTTTTCATGCCGATGCACCACGCCGTATTCATAAAACCTTAAGGGCAAATCTCTGTAGCTGTGCAAAGCGCTTTGATAGACTTTAATATGCCCCACGCAATTCATGGGCTTTATGCCGTATTCTTGCTCATCAATCGTGGTGAAATACATGTTTTCTTTATAGTTGTCATAATGCCCGCTGATTTTCCACACATCGCTCTTTAAAATCTCAGGGCCTTTAACCGGCTCATAGCCTCTTAAAAGTAACGCCTTGCTCAATAAATCTTCAATGCGTTTCCTAAGCCTTGCCCCTTTAGGCAGCCATAAAGGCAAACCCGCCCCTATCTCATCATCAAAGCTAAAAAGCCCTAGCTCCACGCCTAGCTTTCTGTGATCCCGTTTTTTCGCTTCTTCTATTTGGAAAAGGTAGTCTTTTAAGCCCTCTTTGGTGGCAAAAGCGATGCCATAGATTCTAATGAGCATTTCATTGTTTTCATCGCCACCCAAATAAGCCCCAGCCAGTTTAGTGAGCTTGAAATGGTTTAAAAAACGGGTGTTTGGGAGGTGTGGCCCCTTACACAAATCTTCAAACTCGCCTTGTTGGTACACGCCAAATATATCGCCACTGATTTTACTCATCACCGCATGCTTTAATTCATCGCCCTTAAAACGCTCCAAAGCTTGCTCTCTGGTTAAAACCTCTTTAGTGATAGCGAGCTTTGACTTCGCAAACTCTTTCATTTTCGCTTCAATTTTAGGCAAATCCTCTTCGCTGATTTTTGAAGAAGTCTTAAAATCGTAATAAAACCCCTCTTCTACCACAGGGCCTACAAAAAATTTCGCGTCCGGATAAAGGGCTTTCAAGCTTTGCGCGAGCAAATGCGCGCATGAATGCCTGATCACTTCTAAAGCCAAAGGCGAATCATCAAAAAATATCGGCTCGCTCCCTTTTAACGCTTCGAACCCATCGCTCAGCCCTAAGACTTTTGCGCTCTCTAAATCTATTATTTGCTCGTCTTTATAAACAGCAATCAGTTCCGCACTCATTCTTTAAAACTTATGTTTCCTTTCTTTAATACTTTTTCAATATTTTTTCAATGCTTTTAGCAATCTTTTGAGCCAAACCCGCATTGCACTTGCGAATCCACTTTCTCAGCTTTAGGGTCGCTCATAGGCTTTAAACACGCTTGTAAAAACACCATACAAAACAAATTCAATAGCAACCGCCTATACAAAACCACCCTTTCTATTCAAAAATACCTAACTAACCGCTCATTATACAATAAAATCATAAACCAAAAAGAATACACCCCCTTATTAACAAAGCTTAGAACACAAACTGGCTAAAACTAAAGCTCTATCATGCTATTATTGTTATATTTTTGTTTTAAGAAACTTAATGATCATTTTAAGGGAGTTTTGTGCGATATATCAAGTTTTTCAAAGAGTTGAACAATAAGAATGTGAATCTAGTTGGGGGCAAGAACGCTAGCATTGGTGAAATGTTTCAAGAATTAGTGCCAATTGGTATTAAAGTGCCTGATGGCTTTGCGATCACGAGCGAAGCGTATTGGTATCTTTTGGAGCAAGGGGGGGCTAAGCAAAAAATCATAGAGCTTTTAGAAAATGTTGATGCCACGGAAATTGATGTGTTAAAAATCCGCTCCAAACAAATCAGAGAGCTTATTTTTGGCACGCCTTTTCCTAGCGATTTAAGAGATGAGATTTTTCAAGCTTATGAAATTTTAAGCCAGCAATACGACATGAAAGAAGCCGATGTGGCGGTAAGGAGTTCCGCTACTGCAGAAGATTTACCGGACGCTTCTTTTGCCGGGCAGCAAGACACTTATTTAAACATTAAGGGTAAAACAGAATTGATCCATTATATCAAATCCTGTTTAGCGTCGCTTTTTACCGACAGAGCGATTAGTTATAGGGCGAGTCGTGGGTTTGATCATCTAAAAGTCGCGCTGAGCGTGGGGGTGCAAAAAATGGTGCGAGCGGATAAAGGCAGTGCGGGCGTGATGTTTTCTATTGACACTGAAACCGGTTTTAAAGACGCGGTGTTTATCACTTCAGCGTGGGGGTTGGGCGAAAATGTGGTGGGCGGCACGATAAACCCTGATGAATTTTATGCGTTTAAGCCCACTTTAGAGCAAAACAAACGCCCCATTATCAAACGCCAACTCGGCAATAAAACGCAAAAAATGGTCTATGCCCCAAGGGGTAGCGAACACCCCACCAGAAACATTAAAACCACCAAAAAAGAATGGCAGTCCTTTTCATTGAGCGATGAAGACGTGCTGATTTTAGCCAAATACGCCATTGAAATTGAAAAACACTACTCTAAAGAAGCCAAACAATACCGCCCTATGGATATAGAATGGGCTAAAGATGGCGAGAGCGGGGAAATCTTTATCGTTCAAGCGCGCCCAGAAACCGTTCAAAGCCAAAAAAGTAAAGAAGAAAGTCAAGTCTTTGAAAAATTCAAATTCAAAAACCCTAACGAAAAAAAAGAAATTATCTTACAAGGCAGAGCGATTGGGAGTAAAATTGGCTCAGGGAAAGTGCGTATCATCAATGATTTGGAGCACATGAATTCTTTTAAAGAGGGCGAAATTTTAGTTACAGACAATACCGATCCAGATTGGGAGCCTTGCATGAAAAAAGCGAGCGCGGTTATCACCAATCGTGGAGGGCGCACTTGCCATGCTGCTATTGTGGCTAGAGAAATTGGCGTGCCAGCTATTGTTGGGGTAAGCGGGGCGACTGATAGCCTTTATACCGGCATGGAAATCACGGTTTCTTGCGCTGAGGGCGAAGAGGGCTATGTGTATGCAGGCATTTATGAGCATGAAATTGAAAGGGTGGAGCTTTCTAACATGCAAGAAACTCAAACAAAAATTTACATTAACATTGGAAACCCTGAAAAAGCCTTTAGCTTTTCTCAACTCCCTAATCACGGCGTAGGGCTGGCCAGAATGGAAATGATTATTTTAAATCAAATCAAAGCCCACCCCTTAGCTTTAGTGGATTTGCACCACAAAAAAAGCGTGAAAGAAAAAAATGAAATTGAAAACCTCATGGCAGGCTATGCTAACCCTAAAGATTTTTTTGTGAAAAAAATCGCTGAAGGCATTGGCATGATCAGCGCGGCGTTTTACCCTAAACCCGTCATTGTAAGGACTAGCGATTTCAAATCCAATGAGTACATGCGCATGCTTGGCGGCTCTAGCTATGAGCCTAATGAAGAAAACCCCATGCTTGGCTATAGGGGGGCTAGTCGGTATTATTCAGAGAGCTATAATGAAGCGTTTTCATGGGAGTGTGAAGCCTTAGCACTAGTAAGAGAAGAAATGGGCTTGACGAACATGAAAGTGATGATCCCTTTTTTGCGCACCATTGAAGAGGGTAAAAAAGTCCTAGAAATCTTAAGAAAAAACAATTTAGAATCCGGTAAAAATGGGCTTGAAATTTATATCATGTGCGAATTACCGGTGAATGTCATTTTGGCTGATGATTTCTTAAGCTTGTTTGATGGCTTTTCTATTGGATCAAACGATTTAACCCAGCTCACTTTAGGCGTGGATAGAGACAGCGAGTTAGTCAGCCATGTCTTTGATGAAAGGAATGAAGCGATGCTAAAAATGTTTAAAAAAGCGATTGAAGCTTGTAAAAGGCACAACAAATATTGCGGGATTTGCGGGCAAGCCCCAAGCGATTACCCTGAAGTGACAGAGTTTTTAGTCAAAGAGGGCATCACTTCCATTTCTTTAAACCCTGATAGCGTGATCCCCACTTGGAACGCCGTAGCCAAGTTAGAAAAAGAGTTGAAAGACCATGGCTTAACTTGATAATAAATGGGTTAATTTAACTTGAGTGGGTTTTTTCGTATTAGTTTCCATGATATAATTTTGAAAGGTGAGATTGTTTTTTGAAAAAAGGTTGGTAATGGAATCAGTAAAAACAGGAAAAACAAATAAGGTTGGCAAGAACACAGAGACAGCTAACGCAAAGGCAAATAAAGAGACTCATTTTAAACAAGCGAGTGCCATTACAAATATGATCAGATCAATTGGTGGGTTTTTTACAAAGATCGCAAAGAAAGTTAGAGGACTTGTAAAAAAACACCCCAAGAAAAGCAGGGCGGCATTAGTAGTATTGACCCATGTTGCGTGCAGGAAAGCGAAAGAATTAGATGATAAAGTCCAAGATAAATCCAAACAAGCTGAAAAAGAAAATCAAATCAATTGGTGGAAATATTCAGGATTAACAATAGCGACAAGTTTATTATTAGCCGCTTGTAGCGTTGGTGATATTGATAAACAAATAGAGTTGGAACAAGAAAAGCAAAAGACAGAACAAGAACAACAGAAAACAGAACAAGAAAGACAGAAAACAAACAAGAGTGGGATAGAACTCGCTAATAGTCAAATAAAAGCAGAACAAGAAAGACAAAAGACAGAACAAGAAAAACAAAAAGCAAATAAGAGTGAGATAGAGTTAGAACAGCAAAAACAAAAGACAATTAATACACAAAGAGATTTGATTAAAGAACAGAAAGATTTCATTAAAGAAACAGAACAAAATTGCCAAGAAAAACATGGCCAATTGTTTATTAAAAAAGCAAGAATTAAAACCGGTATTACTACTGGTATTGCTATAGAAATAGAAGCTGAATGCAAAACCCCTAAACCTACAAAAACCAATCAAACCCCTATCCAGCCAAAACACCTTCCAAACTCTAAACAACCCCGCTCTCAAAGAGGATCAAAAGCGCAAGAGCTTATAGCTTATTTGCAAAAAGAGCTGGAATCTCTGCCCTATTCACAAAAAGCTATCGCTAAACAAGTGGATTTCTATAAACCAAGTTCTATCGCTTATTTAGAACTAGACCCTAGAGATTTTAACGCTACAGAAGAATGGCAAAAAGAAAATCTAAAAATACGCTCTAAAGCTCAAGCTAAAATGCTTGAAATGAGAAATTTAAAACCAGACCCACAAGCCCACCTTTCAACCTCTCAAAGCCTTTTGTTCCTTCAAAAAATATTTGCTGATGTTAGTAAAGAAATAAAAGTAGTTGCTAATACCGAGAAAAAAGCAGAAAAAGCGGGTTATGGTTATAGTAAAAGGGTGTAAGGCATAAGAAAACACCATAAAATCGTTTTTAGCTTCTAGGAGACATCAATCAGTTTCTTGCCATAGAAAAATCGCTTATTATTATTATTCCCTTTAAAAGGGTGTGAGTTTAAGGTATAAGGGAAACTTGTATCAAGTTTTGTTGGAATGGATTAGAAAAATCTGATTGGATTGATCCTCACAATTTTTCAAACCAATTGTTTAATAGCGATTAAATATGGCTATATACACTACAATAATAAGATTTTGAAAAGTGAGATTGTTTTTTGAAAGGATTTAAATGCCTGTTATAAGGGTTTTAGTGATGCTTGCAACAATGATGATGAAATTAGTAAAAACGGCAAAAGAAAAGAAAGTTTTTAAGAATGTGGGAATGTCTATAATGGGGATTGCTTTTTGGGAGGCGATAAAAGACTCGATAAAAAAACAAATTAAAAAAAGCGATTGGATATGTGGGAATGTTAAGACTGCGGATGATTATTTAAAAACGCATCCTAACTCATGGTTTAATTCAGCAATAGGTGTAACAGCTATAACAGC